>NZ_CP113946.1:1690665-2028798 GCF_029392875.1 Lactobacillus sp. ESL0677
TACGTTGCTCAACTTTAGAAACAACTTCGGGATAGAGCGCGCTAATCGTGGTCAATACATCCCAGAAATAAAGCTGTGCTGTTTGCACCGGTGGATTAACTAACAAACTATAGCCCTGACCAACTAAATCCATTGCTGGATACTTACGTAAACTTGCCCAGTGCATCCGCAGTTCATCAGTCAGTGGTAATTCTTCGCTACTTTCAAGCCCCACAATTTGCATTGGAATGTGTGATACAAACACCCGACTGACAGCCTGCGGGTCCCAATAGGCATTCCACTCCTGCGTGCCATCGGCATTAACCATCACAACGTTGCCGTGACCATCAAGTGAGCCACCCATCCAGTAAAGTTTGGCAATTTTACCTTCAATTGTTGGATCCTCATCCAGCGCTCTTGCTAAGTCCGTCAATGGACCCGTCATAACTAAGGTAACCGGTTCAACTGCATTTTTTAGCTTAGAAATCATATCCAGGTGAGCTGGCAATTCTGCTTGCTTAGTGATCATCTTGCCAGATTCATTTAAAATTGGTAAGTAATTAAAGGAATACGATGCTGTGCGCCATTCTTGCGGAAACTGGTTAACTGCTCGCGAGTCTGACTTAGCGACTTCTAACTTGTCACCCCGCAGATTAAAGCGGTCAGTCATCTTCCGGCAAACTTCAACGGCTGGATCAACATAACCATCGGCGTCAATCGCACCAACACCTAGCAGCTGAATATCCGGTGCCTGCAACAGCAATAAATACGACACTAAATCGTCAATGTTGCCATCATGGTTAAAATAAATTTGTTTCATAATTTCTCCTTATTTCGACTTAATATAATTCTGCCCATCAGCAGCAGGCGCAACTGACTTACCAAAGAATAGCACCAGCACAACAATCGTGATTACGTATGGTGCAATCTGCATGTAAACGGCGGGAATATGGTTGAAAAACGGCAACTGGTTGCCAATGATACTGATACTTTGGGCAAAACCAAAGAACAATGATGCCAACATTGCTCCAATCGGGTTCCATTTACCAAAGATGACTGCTGCTAAGGCCATAAACCCTTGCCCAACAATTGTGGAAATAGAAAAATTCCCAGAAATTGCTTCCGCAAAAATGGCACCGCCAATGCCACCAAGAAAGCCGGAAATCAAAACACCAGCATATCGCAAGCCATAAACATTAATGCCTAAGGTATCTGCCGCCTGCGGATTTTCACCACAAGAGCGCAGCCGTAAACCGAAGCGCGTCTTATAGAGCAGCCACCACAGAATAATAGTAACAATAATTGCCGCCCAGGCAGGTGCAGACGTGTTTTTAAAGAAAATAGGCCCAAGCACCGGAATATTAGCCAAGCCTGGAAACGAAAAGTAGCCGAAACTTTGGTTAATGTTTGCCGTCTGTCCTTTATCATAAATTGCCTTAATCAAGAAAACGCCGAGTGGTGGCGCCATTAGATTAAGCACCGTACCACTAATAATATGGTCGGCGTGAAAGTTAATTGTTGCTACTGCATGGAGCAGTGAAAAAATCAGCCCAACAATCCCGCCAATTAACGCACCTAACCACGGCGTTAGTTTGCCAAAAGTGTCAGCAAAGGTCAGGTTAAAAACAATTGACGAAAAGGCACCCATAGTCATGATTCCTTCAAGTCCAATGTTAGTCACACCAGAGTTTTCACTATAAACACCACCCAATGCGGTAAAAATCAGCGGTGCCGAATAGACAAAAGTCGATGACACTAGTAAAGATAAAATCGCTACCAAACTCATTATTTTTGTCCCCCCTTATCTGCTACGTTCACTTGAGTTTCTTTCTTAACAGCAATTACTTCAGGAGCCTGCTTGTTTTTAAATAGTCGCCCAATCACATACTGAATAGCAATAAAGAAAATAATTGCCGCAATGACTATCGAGACGATTTCATAAGGAATACCAGCAATTGTTTGCATCCCCAAGCCACCAATTTTCAAAATTGAGAACAGAAGTGCCGCCAGCAAAATTCCAATCGCAGTGCCACCACCAAGCAAGGCAACTGACAGACCATCCCAGCCGATGTCCAAACTTGTTGTCTGCGTAAAGTAGTTTTGGTAGGTTCCTAAACCTTGGATAACGCCGCCAAGTCCGGCAAAACCGCCTGATAGCAGCATTGACAACATAATGTTTTTCTTAGTGGACATCCCAGCATAACGGCTGGCATAGGGATTAGCCCCAACCGACCGAATTTCAAAACCCGTGGTCGTTTTCTTCATTAAGTACCAGTAGATGACAACTGCAATTAATGCTAAAAAAATCCCCGCATTAATCCGTGAATCGCCAAAAAAGGAACTGAGCCGATCAATCTTTAAACTGCCATTAGCCGCAATCGTCTTCGTCGTGTCCGTGTCGATCCGCAAACTACTCGACATAATCTGCTGCATCAGATATTGACACGAATAAAGCACAATGTAGTTAAGCATAATCGTAGTGATAACTTCATTAGTGCCAAATTGAGCCCGCAACCAGCCAGCAATCCCAGCAACAACTGCGCCGGCAATGATCCCGGCAACAATCGCTAGCGGCAACAAGACGATTTTGGGTAAATTAGGATTAGCTAAAACCACCCAAATTGAAGCTAACCAGCCTGCCTGTGCTTGACCTGGCAACCCAATATTAAAAAAGCCGGCACTGGAAGCAATCGCAAAACCAATCGCCGTAAAAATCAGCGGCGTTGCCTCCCGAATTATTTCACCAATTCCATTCATGTTGCCCAAGGCACTAGCAAACATTGATGAATAGGCCTGAACTGGATTGTAATTCCAAATTAACATAATTACTGCACCAATTAAGAACCCAGCAAGGATTGAAATAATTGGTACTAAAATTCTTTTAGTTCTGGGCGTTACTTTAAGCAAGAGTAGTGCCTTCTTTCTTAACTCCGGTCATTAACAGGCCTAATTCTTCATCATTAGTTGCTTCTGGCTTAACTTCGCCAGAAATATTACCATCATGGAGCACAATAATTCGGTCAGATAATTGCATGATTTCGTCTAATTCATAGGAAATCAGCAAAATTGCCTTCCCCTTTGCCCGCTCCCGCAACAGTTGCTTGTGGATATATTCAATTGCACCGACATCTAATCCTCGCGTGGGTTGAAACGCAATAATTAAATCACTATCTCGGTCGAGCTCTCGCGCAATAATTACTTTTTGCTGGTTACCACCGGACAAGTCACTAACTGGTAAATTAATGCCAGTAGTCCGAATATCAAACTTTTCCACTAGCTTTTGCGCATGCTGGTTGATAACATCACTATGCAATAAGTGATGGCGAGAAAATGGCTGCTGATAATAATTTTGCAAAGCCAAATTATCGGCAACTGTAAATGGTAAGATTAGGCCATATTTTTGTCGGTCGGCGGGAATGTGAGCTACGCCACTTGCCGTAATCTTACGCACCTTTTGGTTAGTCATGTCGCGGCCATTAATCATAATCTTGCCAGCATTAACGTGACGTAAGCCAGTTAGTGCCGCAACTAATTCATCCTGACCATTACCGTCAATTCCAGCAACACCCAGAATCTCGCCACCACGCAAGTTAAAAGACACACCTTTAAGTGCCGCAACCCCTTGCTTATTTTTAATTTGCAAGTTAGTTACATCAAGAATAGTCTTACCTAGTTCTACTTTTGGCTTCGTTAGACGCATATTAACGTGGCGGCCGACCATCAACTCGGCCAAATTATTGTCAGTAACATCGGCAACATTAAAGGTCCCAACACTTTTACCAGCGCGAATAACGGTTACGCGGTCAGCTGCTCGCTTAATCTCTTCTAACTTGTGCGTGATTAAAATAATTGATTTGCCCTCTTTGGCAAGCTCCTTAATGATTTGAATAAATTCCGTAATTTCTTGCGGGGTCAGGACTGCCGTTGGCTCATCAAAAATTAAAATATCAGCACCACGGTACAACACCTTTAAGATTTCTACTCGCTGTTGTTGTGCCACAGTAATCTCGCCAACCTTTTTGTTAGGGTTAACGTTCAAGCCGTAACGTTTAGATAATTCTTCAACTTGCGTTTGTGCTTTTTTTAAATCTAATTTTGGTCCCTTGGTTGCCTCGTGACCCAAAATAATATTTTCTAAAACCGTAAAGGAATTCATGAGCATAAAGTGCTGGTGAACCATCCCAATGCCCAAGTTTTTGGCAACCGTTGGGTTTTTAACAGTAACTTGATGTCCCCGCACCAAAATTTCTCCAGCTGTTGGCGCGAGTAATCCTGATAAAATACTCATCAAGGTTGACTTACCCGCACCATTTTCACCAAGTAGCGCCAGGATTTCTCCATGATGCAAGACCAGATTAATATCATCATTAGCCTTAAAACCATTGAAATCCTTGACAATATGGCGCATCTCAATCATGTTCGTAACATTTTCCATTTTACTTATTGAGTTCCTTTTTGTTAAAAAACTCTTTGCTTACACAAAGAGTTTTCAATTATTAATTATTTAACCGTTTCATTAACCTTAAATTTTCCTGCGACAATCTTTAATGCCTGCTGTCCAAGTCTTAACAATCAAGTTGCCACGAGTATATCCGAGCTCTTTGCGATAATCCTTAAAGCCTTGCCAAGCACCTTGATTGAATGACCAGTCATCGACCCCGTTACTATCAGTAATTAATGCCACAACCGTTCCTAAATTTATGCTTTATTTTCTATTTCCTATAAAATTACGAACTATTTAGCTGGGTGGATTGGCACCTTAATTTCACCATTAATAACTTGGGTCCGCGCCTTTTGCGCATTCTTCCAAGCAGCAGAACTAATCTGGCCACGTTTAATTGAAACCCCGTTAGTCTTTAAACCGTAAACAAGGTGCTGACCACCGGGAAACTTACCCTGATACGCACGATTAGCAATATCCTGGGTGGCGATATTGACACCGGTAATCACTGATGTCAACACAAAGTTAGTCTTCTTACCATCTTTTGACTTGTAATTACCTAGATATGATTGGTCAACGTCAACCCCAATTGCCCAGACACGCTTAGAAGCCGGTCTATTTTGATTAATTGACTTTGCTTCTTGGAATAATCCATCACCAGTAGAACCTGATGCATGGAAGATAATGTCGGCTTTTTTAGCGTACATTGATTGGGCAATCGCCTTACCCTTATCCGCACTGGTGAAACTACCAGCATATTGATTTAAAAGAGTTATCTTTTTATGCAGCTTTTTAGCTTCATCATTAACACCTTTAGTAAAGCCAGCGTCAAAGAGATCAATAATGTTACCGCGAACCCCACCGATAAAACCAATGACATTAGTCTTGGTCTCAGAAGCAGCAACAACACCTGCAAGATATGCGGCCTGTTCACTTCTAAAGTTAGCCGAAACAACATTCTTTTGACCGTTAATTACTTCGTCAACAATAACGTAATTCTTCTTTGGATTCTTCTTAGCCGCCGCACTAACGGCATCCTTCAAGTTATAGCCAATTCCAAAAATTGTTTGGTAACCTGCCTTGCTAGCTTGCTCAAAGTTGGGAACAAAGTCGGCATCACTACTTGATTGAAAATACTGATAGCCATTCTTGCCGCGCTGTAAATTATGCTGCTTCCCATATGCCTTGAAGCCATTCCACGCTGACTGGTTAAACGAATTATCGTTAACTCCAGCTGCCGTCGTTACTAACGCAATAGAATGTTTAGCACTATCGCCTGCGTTACCACTGCCCCCCTGCTTTTTACCAGAACACGCTGTTAGCATCACACCAGCTGAAAAAATTAGCGCTGCTGCCGAATAAATTTTCTTAAACTTTATACTCATATTATTACCTCTCAAATAATTATTCCAGTTACTAAAATAACAACATTTAGTGGCTATGTCAAAGTCGATCTACAATATAAAGTGTTGATTTATTAGGATTTGTCATTTGGTCTAGATCTCGCTCTAAGTCAGTCACACCATAATTTTTGTATGCTTCAAAGCACAATTTGAAAATTTTTCTAAATTTGTCGACTTATGTAAAATTGACCAAAAAAAAGACGCTTTCGCGTCTATAAAAAATCATTTGGCTGAATTAACCACCTTGACTTGTCCAGTGATAATTCGCGTGCGCTGCTTTTGAACAGCGGCCCAAGTTGAAGAACTTAAATTGCCTCTGGTAATTGAAACGCCATTATCCTTCAAGCCATAGACTAAATGTTGACCGCCTGGGAACTTACTCCTAGCAGCCGCATCAGCCAGTGTCTTAGTCGCAACACCTAACCCCTTTAAAACCGAAGTCAAGGTAAAGTTATCTTTCTGACCATTTTTGGTTTTATAATTACCCAAAGTTGCTTGGTCAACATCAACACCAATTACCCACACTTTTTGAGCCGCGGGTCGTGTTTGATTGTAATCCTTAGCTTCTTGGAAAATGCCATTGCCAGCCGTTCCTGCCGCTTGATAAATGATGTCACATTTATCTGAATACAGCGATTGAGCAATTGCTTTTGCTTTATCCGTCGAGGTAAAGTTTCCAATATATTCAACATTTATTGTTACTTTTTTGTGCAGCATTTCGGCGCCAGCTTGAACACCTTGCCGAAAACCATCCGCGAAGGAATTAATAATGCTTGATTTGGCACCACCAACAAAGCCAACCTTATTCGTCTTAGTTGTATAAGCTGCCGCGATCCCCGCTAAATATGAAGCCTCGTTACTTTTGAAGGTGACTGAAGCGACATTTTTCTGTCCAGTAATCACATCGTCGATAATGACAAAATTTTTCTTAGGATTTTTTATCGCTGCTGCTTTAACCGAATCTTTTAGTGCATAACCAACACCAAAAATCGTTTGGTATCCCGAGCTAGCTGCTTGATTAAAGTTAGGTGTGTAATCTGCCGCACTATTTGATTGAAAATATTGATAACCGTGGCCTTGCTTTAAATTGTGTTCTTTGCCAAAAGCCGTAAAGCCAGCCCAAGCTGCTTGATTGAATGATTGGTCATCAACGCCACTACTGTCAGTAATCAAAGCAATGCTGTTTTTCCTATTTGTACCAGTCGCATTATCCTGCTTCTTACCCGAACAAGCCGTCAGAACCACACTTACTCCCAGGATAATTACACTTAAGGATAACCACTGCTGCCATTTTTTCTTCATTCGTTATCCTCCTGAATTTTATTTTAAAGACTAGTTTTTATTGAAAAATTCCACTAATTTTCCACTTACTTCTGGCGGCATTAGATTAGTCTGAGACAAGTTATTAACTTTTACCCAAGTTGGCAAATAGACGTTAGTTGCACTTGCTCGTTCTGCTTCCTCGCCGCTAATATCAGGTGTGGTTACTTGAGCTGATTCTACATAGAAAAAGACCTCGCGTTCTTGCTCCTGCAAGACAAACAGCTGCTGTAATTCATCTGGCGTTAATACTATCTGTAATTCCTCATGAATTTCACGGATTGCTGTCTGAGCAGGTGTTTCCTGTCCCTTAGCGCCATCACCGGGGACGACCCAATAATCGCGGCCATTCTTCAAGCGGTGAATTAGGAGCATGGCTTACGATTGGCGGTTATAAATAACCACTCTCGCCCGCATTTTACACATCCCATTCTTGCATAAATTCGTCAACAAAATTACGCATATATTCCGTTCTAGCGTGTGCTTCTTTTTTACCGCCTGCGGTATTCATTAAATCTTCCAACTGAAATAATTTTTCGTAAAAGTGATTAATGGTTGTTTCCTGATGCTGACGATACTGATCATGACTAACCAGCTTTTGCGGCTTAATCGCTGGATCATAAATCAAATTGCCGTGCGCGCCACCATAGGTAAAGGCACGAGCAATCCCGATTGCACCCAGGCTTTCAATGCGATCGGCATCTTGAACGTATTGTCCCGAAACTGGCAATTGATAATGATGCTCAATATTTTGCGAAAACGACATGTGCTGCATGGTAAACAAAATATCCTTGATTTCTAAAGCAGTAAAACCAACTTGCGGCAATAATTCTTTAATATTCGCCAGCACAATTTCTGGATCAGCACAAATTTTTTCATCAATTGTGTCGTGTAAATATCCCGCAGCTTCAATAATCGCCACCATGCGACTATCTTGATGGGCATTCGGATTATCTTGCAAGTACATTTTTTTAGCTAGATGAGCCACCCGCTGACCGTGATAAAAGTCGTGGCCTGTTTTTTCATCCTTAAGCTGCTGTTTAACAAAGTTAATTACTTCAGTTATCTCCAATTTAATTTTCCTTTCTATTGTTTAATACTATAATTCTAGCTTATTTAATTTTATAGACCAAGTATTTTCTTTATGAGTGAAATTATCTGTTGTGAACATTAAATACTAGTGCACATGTTATAATATCGTTGTAACTAAAAAGAAGCCCTACTATGAATAGGACTTCTCGACGTAGAGCCGTCTTCAAAGGACGGTGGCTACTGGCTATATTTTAATAAATACGCCCTGTAACTCTCTAAAGTTATTAGTCAGGGCGTTTTTGTTCGTAATTATTTCTTGCGATTGTCGAGAAATGTAACTGATAGCAGCACGATGCAATTGTTCATAAATAAATCTGATAATTATCTATTGTGAACATTAAATTGCTTACTATTCGTGCACATGCTATAATATCGTTGTAATTAAAAAGAAGCCCTACTACTAATAGGACTTCTCTACGTAGAGCCGTCTTCAAAGAACGGTGGCTACTGAACGATATTTTTGACAAATACGCCCTGTAACTCTCTAAAGTTATTTCTCAGGGCGTTTTTGTTTGCGATTATTTCTTGCGATTGTCGATGTACGTCAACAAATCAACGAGAAATGTAACTGATAGCAACACAATTGTTGCTACTTCGTAACCACTCACAAATGACTGACCTTTCTACTAAGAGATTGGAGTATTGGTCCATTAAATGCCATAAGCATCATCTTCTTTCAAACGATAGCCACCGCCCTTTTTAACTTTTCTAAGTTTCTTTATTATAACAAAATTATTTTTATATGAATATAGCTTTTATAAAATATTATTTCGACATACAAATAACGAGCATAAAGCCCGCTATATCAACATTCGTTCTACCAGGTGCGACATTGTCGTGCACGATAACCTTTATTAACAAAAATTAACCTTGATTCATTCACGTAAAGCGTTGATAAATCAGGCCTTATAATTTTGTTCAAGCCGCTAAAGAGCAAAGAATTAGACAAGTAGACCATCGTTTTAAGGCAAAGAACAGACCGTATTATGAGCATTTTCAAGCAGACTTTGGCGAAACGGCCAAGACACATTATTGGAATCAAGGGATCATTAATGGTGGGCAGATATTTGATTTACCCGAGCAAATAATTTAAAAGCGAAAACTACAAATAGCAGCAGGTAAAGGCTTAAAGTTTATTACCCACAAAAAGTTGACACTAACTGAAAAGATTACTAAATTGCCCCACTTTTACGATCATGCTATAATATGACTGTAAACAAAAGAAGCCCTATTGGCATTAGGACTTCTTAACATGAGTTTCCGCATACAGCGGTGACTTAACGATAGTTAAACTAATAACCGCTAAGTATCAGGCTAGAGCGGTTATTCTTTTGCTTTAAATTTCTTTAAAGCAGCCTTTAATTTGCCAAAAGCATTAACTAAATTGGTAGCTTCAGTAATTAAGTTAATTAATTGCTTAACTACTGTTGCCAATACCAAGATAATTACTGCAATGGTTAAACCAAAGGCAATAACAGTATCCATAGGGATACTTGGCCAATCCTTTCTTTCGGATTCTGAACTTAATAGCTTTTACACCATAAGCATCACTTCCTCAGTTTAGAAATTAGCCACCGCTATCTAGCTTCTCTCATGTTCAGCTTTAATTATAGCAAAAATCAGTCGCTAATTTAGTGACATGCAAAATATTTTATTGATTACTAATTATGAATTGGCTAGAGCTGCTGTTCTTGTCAACCACTTTAGCTAAAAAATAGCGCTCTGCGTTCTTCACGATGTGAAACGCAGCGCTATTTTTTAGCTAAGGGGGAGATAATATAAGCTGATTAAATATTTACCAGCCCAATTAATAAATTAGCTATTGACAATAGCAATTTACAGATAGATAATTAATTTGTCGTATGTTAAAGCGTTAATTCGAGTTAATGCTTTAACTAATTATTATTTTATTTGTTTATATTTAGTTTAAATTTATTTGCTTTTGTTTGATACTTAATAATTTAAAAAATTAAAAGCAGCTAATAATTGTATTTGTTAGCTGTTTTTCGTGTGTCTTGTTTAGATTACTAACATAGATACGAAAAAGGAGCTGATCAAAATTGATCAACTCCCTCTTTATTTATAATTGTTTTTAATTGCTACGTTGGGTTCACGAATAGCTGTTTTGAGCTATCCTTTCCAACAAGTTGCATAATTCATTATATGAATTGCTAGTTTAATTACAATAGATTACTAAAAATTACCAATTGTTTTAGCAGGCTTAAAACGTAGACCATTAGGATGACTGGAATCAGGAATCATCCAGCCTGCTCTTACTTGAATGTTTACAGTAAACTTTTTATAGCTTTGCGTAAAGTTAAGTTCTTCATATCTGATTCTTTAATTACTAAGTCTAAGAAGTCGAATGAATCATACTTACCGTCATAGTCAACAATTTCGCGGTAGTAGTTACCATCAACACCTAAGAATGGCTTATCAGCAAGTAGTACAGTACCTTTATGAGTAATTACTTGATCTTTGCCTGTGTTTTCACTTTCACCAGCTACTGTAATTGCATCAGGCTCTTTGAGTGTTCTACCGCCAAAGCCGCGATCATAATTGTAGGCTGTAACAGGCTTGACACCGTTTTTAAGTTCATATTCTTGCATGTGATCGTAGTTAACACCGAGATTAGTTACTGGACGCAAGATCATACGGTTATAGCCACTACCAGCTTTATGTGCTGTTTCATCATTATCTTTAAAATCTTCATCGAACCATTCAAGGCTAATTAAATAAGGCTTACCATTAATATTCTTAGTGCCAATAATGATGTTAGTTTTTGAGCCATTAGCGTTACCTGTGCTATTATCTAGTGCATACTTGCCGCTGAACGACCTGAGCGGGTTGTCATAGACATAGTGTCCCGTACCTAAATCAGCCACGAGAACGCCTTGCTTTAGCCAGTGCGTACCAGGCTTGGACGCGAGGTTGAGAATGTGGTTCACTTTGTTGCCGTCCGCAGCTTTGATCTTGTCATAACCATCTAGCATATCATCAGCATAACCTGATTGGATATTATGATTGTTATAGTAATAGCTATTACCATGTTTACCGTTGGATATATGACGTTTTTTAGCCCGTTTAGCGTAGACCACGGTTTGTGTAGTGGCATTTAATAGAGGCATCCCGGTTGAAAGTAAAGTACCGAAACCATTAACATAGCAGCTAGTTTGTTCTTATTTAACGACATCATTAGAAATATCCTTGAACGTGAACTAAGCACGTTCGCAACGTATTTGATTAGACAGAGTTAAAGTGATATTTGTTTTTTTATTTGTTACTAACTATATTATATGACGAGCAAACAGGCTAAACAATACCTGAAACAGTTAACGTCCAAATTTTTGTAAAACTGTCAAATTAAAATGACAGTTTACGTTGACAGTGGGTAAGTATCCTTAACTCATTATGCTGGTTTTTGGCTTTTTCATGATAAAATTAATTTGCAAGTAGGCAAGGAAAGCCTTTTTTATTAAAACAATCATACTAAGGAAGGATCTGATGAGATGTTGGTAAAAAAGCAAACGTTAAAACGCGTATCGACTAAACTCGGTACGGGTTTTGCTGCGTTAGTGTTACTTGGTGCAAGTGGCATGCCCATCGCACAATTTGCGGCGCAGCCGTGTACAAATAAGACACACGATTTCTCGTGTGTCTTTTAATTTATCTATTAATAAATCGGCAAAAACATATTTCTGCACAAAAAATAGCGTGCTTAAAGCCCGCTATATCAACATTCGTTCTACTTGGTGCGACATTATCATGCACATAGCTAAAAACTATGTGCATTTTTTATGCACGATAAACTTTACTAATAAAAATTAATCTTGATTTATTCACGTAAAACGTTGATAAATCAAGATTTATCATTTTAAATAATACTTACTTAAGCCGCTTCCCAGATTTGAACTGGGGACCTCCTCCTTACCACGGCGGTGCTCTACCTCCTGAGCTAAAGTGGCAATACTATTGTACCAAAAAAAGCATCTCTTAAACTGGAGATGCCTTATTTTTATTCAGATTATATTTTAATCCACAAATTTAACTGCTGTGCCGTAAGCAACAACCGATTGCATATCACTGGCAATTGAACTGGAATCAAAGTGCATCATCACAACTGCATCTGCACCCTTTTCAGCGGCTGCTTGGCGCAATCGTTCTAAAGCCTGTGTACGAGACTCCTCTAGCATTTTAGTATAACTACGGATCTCACCACCAACCATTGACTTTAAGCCAGCACCAAAATCTTTAAGCATATTTTTAGACTGTGTGGTTAAGCCAAAGACCTCACCCAAAACCTCATACTTTTTACCAGGGATCTGTTCTGTCGTTGTTACCAACAGCTCTTTTGTATTCATGATTATCTCCTAACTAAGTTCTAATTTACTAATATTAATATACACTATTTTTTTAATTTCAATTGGATTTTATTGTAATTTTTTATTAGCTTTTTTGATTAAACGGGGGTTAATCATAACTTCAGCTATCACGACACAAACAATATTAGCAATTGCAAAAGTCAGAAAGACGCCAGCGGTACCAAGTGCAGCCATCAAAACTGGGAAAGCCAAGCTAACAACAAAGTTAGTAATCCACATCATTGCCGTACCAATCGAATTAAAGGCTGTCTTTAAATGTTGCGGGAAGATTTCTGCTAGCAGCAAATAAGTTACTGGACTAACAATACCTTGTTGTGTTGCTAAGAACAAGGTTAAAATTAGCAAAACTAAGACGTTAATCTCAGTTTGTGGTAAATTTTTAGCACGCATTACTAAAGTTAATATTGTTAAGGTAACAAAGTTAGCAGCTAGACCTGTAACCAGTAAACGTTGATGATCTAAGTTCGCCAATAATTTTGTCCCCAGCGTAATTGCTAATGAAGAAACCAAACCAATCAAAATATTGCCATATAAAGAAGCGCCGGCACCCATACCGACTTTTTCCAACAAGACCGTGCCATAATACATCACCGTATTAATTCCCGAAGCTTGTTGAATAAAGCCAATTGCAACTCCGGCCAGCAACAGATAGAGCATCGCACGGTTATGAAAAACTAGACGCCAGGAAAATGATTTATCCCGCGCGTTAATAGATTTTTTGGCTTCATCAATCGCTTCATGAATATCTAACTTAGGAAAGCCCAGCTTGGCAAAAGTACGTTTAGCCTTATTGCGCGCACCTTCCATTAATTGCCAAAACGGACTGTTAGGCAAATCAAAGGACAACAGCCACAATAAAAAGGCCGGTACTGCAGCAACTGCCATCATAACCCGCCAGACTGGATGCCAATTCGGCCAAATTGTTGCTAAAATTGCATTAACTGTAAAAGCGGTCAGCTGTCCCACCACAATTGCTTTAGAATTTTTATTAACATTTTCTGCTTTTAATTTATCTGGAGAGATTTCGTTTAGATAAAGTGGCGATAAGCTGGAAGCACAGCCAACCGATAAGCCCAAAATAAAACGTGAAATAATTAACATTTGCACATTTATTGAAACTGCACAAAATAATGTTGCTACAGTAAAAATTACAGCAATTCCCTGCAACAACTTCTTACGACCGATATTATCTGCCAACTTGCCTACGGCCATTGCCCCAAACGCACAGCCCAAAACCAATGAACTTGAGACCAACCCTTGTTCTGCTGAGGATAAGTTCAACTGATCCGATCTACTTAAAAAAGTTAGTGCACCGTTAATTACTCCAGTATCGTAACCAAACAAAAAGCCACCAAGGGCAATTACAAATGCTGTATATCGTAAAAATAAATTACTCTTTTTTACTTTTTTATAAAAAATAACTGTCAACTCCTTAATACTTTTACTAATACAAATAAACTCTTAAGTAACTTCACTAAAGCTTCACTTAAGAGTTTATTTTTAATATTTATATTATAACACTAATTAATTTTTTAGATTTTAACTCTGCTTACAAGCAAAAAACATCCTTATCAGCTAGGAATGTTTATCTGTATTATTTAATTGTAACTAATGTATACTTCTTTTTACCCTTACGCACAATGACGTATTTGCCATCAAATGCCTTGCCTGGGTCAACATCAAAGTCAATAGATTGCTCACGATCACCATTAATGTAGATCGCGCCATTCTTAATATCTTCACGTGCCTGACGCTTGGAATCCTCAACCTTGGTTTCAACCAAGAAGTCAACAATATTCTTAACATTGCTGTCTGCCTGAGCAGCTGGGGCACTCTTTAAGCCTTCTTCAATTTGCTTAACAGATAAGTTCTTGATGTCACCGGAAAATAGAGCGTCGGTAATCATTTGGGCTTCTTTTAGGCCAGCCTCACCATGAACAAACTTGGTTACTTCCTCAGCCAACTTCTTCTGTGCAGCCCGCTTCCACGGCTCCTTCTTAGTTGCTTCATCTAAAGTATCAATTTCTTCATGACTTAAAAAAGTAAAGTACTTCAAGTATTTCACAACATCACGGTCATCTTGATTAATCCAGAATTGATAAAATTCGTAAGGGCTAGTTTTTTCTGGATCAAGCCAAACAGCACCACCAGCTGACTTACCAAACTTGGTACCATCGGCTTTTAGCATCAATGGAATGGTCAGACCAAAGGCTTGTCTGTCTGGACCTTGCAACTTATGAATTAAATCAATTCCGGCCGTAATATTGCCCCATTGATCGCTACCACCGATTTGCATTTGGACACCGTGATTTTTGTTCAGTTCGTTAAAGTCAATTGCTTGCAAAATCTGGTAAGAAAATTCGGTAAAGGAAATCCCATTTTCTAATCTGCTGGCAACAACATCCTTATTAAGCATGTTATTAACTTGGAAATGCTTCCCGTAATCACGCAAAAAGTCAATTAAGGTCAGCTTATCTAGCCATTCAGCATTATTGACGATTTCGAAGTTCTCTGTACCAAACAATTTTTCCATTTGCTTAGTCAAAGCTACTTCATTTTGGTGTAACTTTTCGGCACTTAATAATGTCCGCTCTGATTTACGGCCTGATGGGTCACCAATTGTTCCCGTACCACCACCGATAACGATTACTGGGTGATAACCAGCAAGCTGAAATCTCTTTAAAATCATGAAGGGAATCAAGTGACCAATGTGCAGAGAATCACCAGTCGGGTCAGTACCACAGTACAAGGCTAAGTCATCATGCTCTTTTAAGTATTTACGTAAGCCATCTTCGTCAGTCTCTTGATTAATAGCACCACGCCATTTTAAATCTTCTAAAATATCAAAGTTTGCCATTTATATTCCTCCAACAAAAAACGCCCCTAGATTCAATTCGAATCTAGGGACGACTAAATTACTTTTTAGCCGTGGTACCACCCACGTTTACGCCAATTGCAGCGTCTTATTCGGTCTTTACGGGAACCACCCAACCTGTATTTCATCACTCTCGACCTGTCTAGCTCACACCAACCGCTAGTTCTCTGATCGCTGAATCGAGGTGCTACTTCATTATGATGATAAATGAATAATACTAATTTTTTATTAATTAGTCAACATTATTTTTTAATTATTTGTAAAAGCCTTTAGCCTTTAAACCATATGCTTTACCAGAAGTCATGTCATACTGAACCATTTCGTAATCAGCAAGCAGTTCCTGTTGCTTCTTAGTCAACGTCTTTGGATCAACCATTTCACCTTTGCGGTTAACTAAGTTAAAGCCTTTATCACCAGCAAAATTAATTGTAATTGCTGGCAACTTCTTATGAACTTCTGTTAGCAATGCTTGATATGGCGTAACCTTCGAGTCAGTCTGTTGCAACATCATGGCAATAAAGTCACTACTATTAACAAAGCTATTTGCCTTAGTCGACAACTTCATCTTGGCACCATGTTCACGAGCATACTTATTTGAGTAAATAAAGTAGCGCGTTGAGTGCATTTGCACTGGATACTTCGCTGTGTAACTTTGTGACAAAATACTTGGATAGTGATCACCATAAAAGACTAGAGTAACTGGCTTCTTAAGTTTATCAATTTGCTTAATAAACTTCTTAACTGCCTTATCGGTGTACTGTGTCCCCTTAACATAAGTTGCCATCTGTTCACGGTCTGCGGCAGTCTTGAACAAGTCACCAGTAATCTTACCCATATATTCGTTATTTGGATACCAATTATTGTATGGCATGTGGTTTTGAATTGAAATCAGGTTGATGAACTGTCCACCCTTGCGCGCATTAATTTGATGTAAACCATTAGCATAAGTAGTGAAATCAGAATTGTAGCTACTACGACCTAATTTCTTTTGGTCAATAACCTTGTAACCTGAACCTAGGTAAACAAATTTATTAAATTTGAAAATCCGATAATCACCTATTCTTGAATAATAACTACCAATAAACGGGTGAATAGCAGATTTATAATCAAAGTTCATCCCAATTGTTGGGTAGAACTTGTAATTTGGCACAATTTGCACGTATGGTGTCAGCGTCGACTTAAACATGCCCATATTCAGACCTGTCAACGTTTCCCATTCCATGTTGGCTGTACCACCACCATAACCGGCACTAAGCATTGAGCCATAAGT
Source organism: Lactobacillus sp. ESL0677 (assembly GCF_029392875.1). Taxonomy (NCBI): domain Bacteria; kingdom Bacillati; phylum Bacillota; class Bacilli; order Lactobacillales; family Lactobacillaceae; genus Lactobacillus; species Lactobacillus sp. ESL0677. Next base: position 1,707,428 of record NZ_CP113946.1, read on the forward strand.
TGACCGGTTCTTCATTGATTGAATGAACTTAACCGGATTTGGCACATCCCGATCAAATTTAATTGTTGGGAAGGTATATGGATCAACAAAACTTTCACTCAAGTTAAAGACAATCGTTTGCTTATTAATGTCGTTCTTCCGCGTCTTATTAATCTTAGCTGCAACTTTAGCATACTTTTGGTCTAAGTGATTGATTGTTGTTGCTGAATAGCCACTTGGCTGGTCCATAATCTGCAAGTCGATATAATTCAAGAAGTTCAATATTGGACCATTAACCTGAATATCACGTTCAGGATTACGGAATTTCTGATGATTATCAAAGCCAAGATTAATATAATAAATAAAGCCATCATCGTGATTAAACCGCAGCGGTGTTAAGAACAATAGTAAGCTGAGCAGTGCCCAAATACCACGCCGCTTCCATGAGCCACGCTTCTTAATCGGGTACTTCTTCTCCAAAAAAACATCCAGAATAATTATTACTGCCAGAGCAATCAAAATAGCAATTACTAAATTTTTGCCCACCATTGGCAGTAAAGTCTTCCAGTTAACGATTTCACTGATTTCAGTTGGATAAATTGGCTCACCGCGCAAGTTCATCTTAATCTTGTTGGCAACAGCCCAGCCAAGCACAATAATGCTGACCAGCATGTTAGATGTCCAATACCGCGTGGTAATGAAGTAAATGATTGAGAACAAGGCATCAAGGAAGATTGTTGTTAAGACAATCGCAAAGAACTTTGTCCCCAAAAGATAAACAACCGCATTAATATTTTTAGCCGTACTAATTTGAATTCGTAAATTATCGGATTCAATTAAGAAAGACACAAAACTTAAAATGTAAAACCAAGCCCACGTTAACAGATTAACGCGGTTGGTGACAATCCATTTAGTAACGTGGTTCAGTGCAGTTGCACAGATATTAGCCAAATTAGTTTCATGATTGAGATAATCAATGACCTGTGCAAATGGGTGCCATTTAAATAAGTAGCGATCCAGAATAAAGTACCAACCCCAAGCAATTAACATCATTAATACGATCATGATGAGCTTATTAATTGTTGAAGAATTAGTAAACAGAAAGACCTTCATAAATTTAGCTGAAATCGGCGCATCCATGAAGATAATTACCGGAATAAAGTAGCGCATTTCACGTGCGCTAAAGGTCACAATTACCTTTTTGAAAAGTAAAAAGGCAGCTGCAACTATTAAGAACATAAATGGTGAAGAAGGATTATTCAAAAATTCTCTGTTCCAATCACCACCATTACCGGCAATTAGCTGTGACCAATAAACGGCGTCAAATCCCGGCACACCAATTAAAACAACAAAGAAAGAAACAATACCGACAAGTAAAGAAAGTCCCAACATTTTTTTGCTAATTTTGACATTAGCAAGGAACATTCCCCAAGCAAAGAACAAAATCAAATACAAGCCGTAAATCGAGTATTGGAAAGTTAAATTACCAGCACTTAAAGCAAAACCTAATAACGTTAAAATACTCAACACTAGCAGGTTTTGCTTGTCACTTAATTGATGCTGTAAATCATATAGGTATGGCTGAGCCAATAAACTAAAAATTAACCCAGCAAACAAAACTGACGTGCTGGTAATAACTGGAAAGAGCATTCCCCACACGCGCCACATATTAAAGTGACTTGGTGAAATAATAAAAAACAACAGGTAATAAACAATTAAGGTTGCTACTCCAAGCAGCCAATACCTAAAGCTTTCGCTTGCACGTTGCTTTTTCTTACTGTAAACAGCGCCAAAGACCATTGGTACAATCATTATTGTCGCGTGGTACAACATGTTCGGCATAAACCGAATAAATGAAAAGTGTGCTCTTGAAGCAATACCTTTCAAGTTAAACATTTGTACTAGCATGAAGAAAGTCGCAACTAGCAGACAGATAATCTGCACGGTTTTTAACGTTTTTTTATTTTTATTCATGTTTCTAGTATCTATCCTCACTAAAAATTGATTTGATTATTGTACCTTTATACCCAACTTTTTCTTAATTGAGTATAAAACGTCAACCTTTTTACCTTTACCTGCAAAAAAGTCTCGAAGATCATGCCTGAACTTAAACACCATTATTAGTCCAATTACTAATAGAATGATCCCAACCTCGCTAATCTTCGTCATTTCATAACAAGCAAACAAAAAGATAAAAATTAGCGGTGGCATCGTTAAGTTCTTCATGATAATCATTAAAACTAAAGCAATCAGTAAGGTAACAATACCCGCTGGAAAATCATAGATTAAAGCAAATAATCCAGCTACAGCAACACCCTTGCCGCCCTTAAACTTATTTAAAATTGGAAAACAATGCCCCAAAATCAAGCCTAAGCCTGCATAAGCTAAGTTAACACGGCCGGGGAAAAAGTTAGCAACTAATAGCATTGCCACGGCGGTTTTTAAGAAATCACCTAAGCAAGTGATGATACCCCATTTTTTGCCAAAAACGGCACCAATATTAGCTGTCCCAGGATTACCAGAACCAACCTTAGTTGGATCTTGGTGAAAAACAAACCGCCCCAGCAGCATTGCACCAAGCAAGTTCCCCAGTGCATAACCAATTAAAATTGACCACAAGCGTGCCATTAATTATCATCTTCCTCCTGTGAATTTTGCTCTTGATAATCCTGATAAATAGTATAATCCTGCGTGGCTGGATCAGAAAAGTCAAAACCCCTAGCAGTATTACGCTTATTCTGATAAATCTCATTATTGCTGATTGGCATTAAAGTTAATCCCAGTTCGCCACGCAAAAAATCAGACACCCGTTGCAGTTCCTTAGTTGATTGCACTTGATAAGAAGCATCAGCAATCGTTGCGTTATGCCCGTGAAGGTAATCATTCTTAACATTTTTCGTTGAACTACGATAATTCAGCGCGATTTCTTCAAGAGCTTTAAATGGCAAATTAGTCTTAACATTGCCAGAGATTGACGTTAACACGGAATCCAGCTTGGTTAAGGTACTAATTGAAACAGCCTTTTTAATCAAAGTCGTAATAACCTGACGCTGCCTCTTTTGCCGGCCATAATCTCCTTGCGGGTCATCATAACGCATCCGCGAATATGCTAATGCACCACCACCACCCATGTGGGTTAATTGGTTTTTCTTAAAAATATAGCCGCCGTATTCAAAACTAAGCGTCGGCCGGACGTTAATTCCGCCAACATAGCGAATAAGACGCATAATGCCCTTCATATTAACCAAGGCATAGTACTTAATTGGCACATTAATTAACTGCGAAACACTGGCCATTGTCATTTTTGCGCCGCCAATACCATAGGCCGCGTTAATCTTCTCAACCTGAAATTGCTGGGCACCAACCATTTGTGCCATTGTATCACGCGGAACCGACATTAATGTGTACCGTTTCTTCTGCGGATTAACAACAGCTAGAATAATTGTATCAGTATTACCAACTTTTTCAGTTCGGTCAAGTGCTCCCGTATCGGTTCCAAGTAATAAAACGGCGAACCTTTTCTTACCGTTAAATTCGCCTTTTTTAATTTGTACTTGATTATTACTGTCGTACGTATTATCAACTGCTGTCTTGGTTCGATAATAAATATATGCCGAATAAGCAGCCGCTGCAACAGTAGCAACCGCAACAATGCTTATTAACCAAGCCCAAACTTGTCGCCGCCGATGATAATCTTTGGCATGCAATTCTACCCGACTCTTGTTCGGGCGATTATCGTTATGATCCATTTTCTTACCCAAATATTAATTAACAATGAGTGTATTATAGCAAAAAAAGCAAACCGATGCTGGTTTGCTCGCAACTTCTTATTAAAATCATTACCATCTTTAGCTAAGCGCTAAAGTCAGCTGGAACTCGTTATTACTATCTCCTGCTAGTAAACTCTTAGCAATTGAAGCAACTACCTGCTGGCCTTTAGCTGCTAAAGAAAAATTGGCAGAATTTAACTTAATAGTTGCCTCTTGGTTAGTTAATTCAACTTCGTTGACACTTTCCTTAACTGTCCAGCCAGTAATTACCGGCAAAACAAAAGACAAGGAAAATGGCATTTCTTTGTGTGAATTATTTTTTAAATAGCATTTAAGATCAATGCGGTTGCCTTCAAGTGCATAAGTCAAAATCATCTCAAAATGATACGGAAACTTCTTATAGCTTACCGCATCATCAATCAAAGCCAAACTAACACGCGCGTCTCCCTTATCAACAACGGTCCAAGGTAAGAGCTCTGCCAAGTTTTCACCTTGATCCGCATCTGAAAAGACAACCGACAACTTCTCTTGCGCAGAATCCTGTTTGAAATAGTCACACTGATTACTAAGATTTTCCAAACTAAGCATCTGGGCGCCATTTTCATCAATTACAACACGCAAAAGAGAATTTTCAATTGTTTGCATAGTTCACTCCAAACTTTCTCCCAGATAAAAATAGCACTTTAACACTACTTCTGTCAATTCACGCCTTGAAACTGGGCTTTTTAATCAAATAAATACCTTGATTAAATCAAGATCCTATTATAAAGGAAGAAAAAATAATTTTTGGGTAAAAAAGCAGCTTATTTTCAAGAAATAATTGCCCAAATCAATGGCAATCTTACATTTTATATAATATAATAATCGTGTTCCCAAGAATTATAAGTTAGTTTTTGGAACAAGTTAATAAAAGAGCACTCCTGATGGAGTGCTTTTTTATATTTCGTAATTAATCCGGTCACGTGAAGCCTCGGTTAAATCAGCCGAAACCGGCGCAACAAATGAGCCGTCATCAGCCAGCTCAATCTCAGTAATTGTGGTACTCTTAGGTAATACTGCCTTATCATACAGCCGACTAGCCAAAGTATCAGCTGCCATCTTCATTGCTTCGCGCAGACCCTCGCCTTCAGTAATTGCTCCCTTGACATCAGGAAAACTAATTACATAGACATCATCACCAAGTGGTTTAAAAATTGCCGGATAAGTTACTATTCTATGAGCCATTAACTAATCCCTCCGTCCTATAGTGTTACCTAGTATCATGATATACCTAAACTGCATGTTTGCCGCATGAATTTGCAAATTATTTTAAATTATTTATCATATTGCTCATTATTAACATAAGAATTATAATTAGTGAAGGAATACACATTGATAAATATTTTTTGTGGAGGAATTATATTATGAAGATTGTAATTGCCGGCTCTGGTGCAATGGGCCTGAGATTTGGCTTGCTGCTCAAGCGTGGCGGTAATGATGTTACTCTAATTGATGGCTGGGACAAAAACATTGCCGCCGTTAGAAAAAGCGGAGTTAAAGCTGATATTGATGGACAGACTTTGAGCGCTAAGATGCCAATTTATAAACAAGATGAAGTTGCTCAAAAAATCACCAACGCTGACCTCATCATTGTTTTCACCAAGTCAATGGCTCTAGACTCAATGCTCACCAGCATTAAACCAGTAATTGGGACAAACACTTATATTCTTTGCCTGCTCAACGGTTTAGGACATGAGGAAGTGCTCGAAAAATATGTGGCAGAAGACCATATCATTATGGGGGTCACCATGAATGCCGCAAGTATGCCTGCTCCCGGTGAGACCAAGTTTGATGGTAATGGACAAACAGAATTACAATGTCTTAGTGCCAGTGGTCAACAAGAAGTTCAAAAGGTCGTTGATGTCTTTAACGAATCCAAGATTGATTCTGTTTATAGTGACAACGTGCTGTACTCAATTTGGCGTAAAGCTTGCGTCAACGGCGTAGTCAATTCCGTTTGTGCATTGTTAGAGGGAACAACTGTTGATTTTGGTCATGCTAAGAATGCCGATGCAATCACCCGCACTATTGTTGACGAATTTGCTGATGTTGCTGAACGCGAGGGTATCTACCTTGACCGCAAGGAAGTAGTTGAACACGTTGAAAGCACATGGACAATGGACCACTACCCGTCAATGTATCAGGACTTGGTAGTCAACCACCGCCCAACAGAAATTGACTACATTAATGGTGCTGTTTGGCGTAAGGGACAAAAATACGGCGTCGCCACACCATATTGTGCCTGCATTACCAACCTGATTCATGCTAAAGAAGGAATGCTAAACGTTAAATAGTTTTATAAAAGTAAAAAGCTTCGCAATTTAGATTTGAATTACGGAGCTTTTTTAAGTGTGTTTATGTTAGGAAAATTGTGTATATATGTAAGAGAAATTTATTTTGCTTCTAAGTCAAAGTCTGTCTTACCCAAGCCTGTCCAACGGACATAAGCTTGAGTCAAAGCAGTCGCTGATGGATAATCATGACCATCAAATTCGCTGATAATTTGACCTAATTTAACTGACTTGTAATTAGATAAACGTAAATCAATGTTTGCAGCTTCCTTAACTAATTCATCTTTAGTAATTGGGAAGAAGTTAATCATCCCGCGCTTGCTGTTTTCAAGCATTTCACGGTAACTTTGTGCAAAGTAATGTGCATCGTATTGTGCGACAACGTATTCTGCCATCTTATTAGTCCTTTCTGCTATCTAAGCCTTTAAAACCAATGTAATCATGGTCACCAGCATTGGGATTAGCACCACCACGGTGATCATTCAAGTAACCCAAGTCACCCATCATTGATGAGTTTTGTAAGTAACTAGCTTCGCGTGGGTTAAAGGTTGCCATGAACATTTCAGCATTCTTAGAATCTGAATGTTGCAACAATGCACCACCTGGTGCGTAAAGGCCTGAGTGACCAAACCATTGGTAACCATCATCACGTCCAGCTAAGTTAGTGTAAGCAACGTAGAAGTTGTTGTGGTAAGCAGCTTCATGGTTGGTAATCATTGTTCCTTCTTGGTATGGATCCATGTATGCAGAAATCCGAATAACCAAGTTAGCACCATTTTGACGTGGAATATCCCACATTTCGTGGTAATCACCATCGGCACAAATAATTGTTGAAATCTTAGCACCTTCTGGACCGTCAAATGGCATTAAACCTTCGCCCATTCCTGGGTGAGTTGGTTCTGCTGGGTTCCAAGGGTGAGCTTTAGCGTAAATATTAACTACTTTCCCCTCATCGTTGATCGTGATGGCAACGTTTCTTGCTTCATCATCACCTTCAAATTGGTAGTAAGCACCAACAACTAGCCAAACACCCAAGGTCGCACATTTATCTTGCAATTGCTTCATAAACTTGTCGTTTTCGTGCAATGGGTAATCGTGAGCAACCGGACTAAAACCGTGAGTGTAAGTTTCAGGAGTAATTAACATTTGGTAGCCAGCATAAGAAATAGTGGCTCTATCCATGTACTCAAATAATTGGTCCAAGTTATCCTGAATTTGCATTTCTGCAATTTCAGTAGCAGATTTACTTGCCAAATATTTCTTAACTTCTGCCTTTTGACTATCAGTCTTAAAGCGGAGCCATTCGTTCATTGAAGCTTCTGAAACATAACCAGAAACAGGAGTCCGAGCACCGGCTTGCATAAAGACCAAATTTAAATAACCAGGTAATGCGTAATTTGTCGTTAACATAGTTAACTTCCTTTCCTAAAAAATAATAATAAGTTTATTTACCTTCATACAAAGTTACAAAGCCAAATGCTAAAGCAACTAAGATTGCGGAAACAATAAACATCACGCCGACCATACTTGAACCCATGTTCATAATTGAACCGGCAAGTGGTGCTGCAAAGAAGGTACCAGCGTTAAGGCCGATATTCATAATACCGATCGCATTAGCTGATAGCGGTGCTTTCTTAACAGACATTGGTGCAAGCGAATAGATTGTGGTTGGAATTGACCCGTCAAAAATCGGGAAAATGATGATGATAGCCCAAGCTAAAGCTGCTGTATGGATAAAGTTAAAGGCAGCTAAGCCGATAATACCGTATAAAACAGCACAACTCATCCCAAAAATCTTTTTACCGTTTTCTGATTTAATCTTGTCCAAAACTACCCCAGCAAGAATCGTGAAGAAAATCTCCAAGAAGTACATGCTGCTGAGCATCGTATTGATTTGACCACGAGAAAGTCCTGGGACATTTTGTACCCAAACTGACTGAATCCAAGAAACGAATGTAAACGAGCAAAGAGCAAAGAAGAAAGCTGCAATCCCGATGAAGGCTGATGACTTTCCTGCCGCCTTAATTGCCTTAAATTGTGTCTTGATGTTAATTGAGTCAAGCACCTTACGGGCAGTTGAGCGGTTATCCTTGCGGTTTTCGTGTTCTTCCACAATCTCTTGTGGTTGATGAACAAACAATAAGAAAGCAACGAAGCCAACAATTAAGAAGGCAATCGCTAGGCCCCACATACCTTGCCATGAAAAGCTACTGGTAATTGGTGATGCCGTGAAGAAGATGATTACTTGTGAAATCGTCATCCACGATGTCCAAATTGCCATAATGATACTCAAGCCGTTTTTAGAATTAAACCATTGAGTAATCAGCACTGGCCCAATAACAGCAATAATACCAACACCGGTTCCTTCAATAACCCGCGTTAAGAGCATGAACCAGATATTAGTTGAAAACATACCAAGCAGACCACCGACAACCGTAATAATCAAAGCGAAGATACCGACTTTGCGAATTCCGATTGAGTCAGCAAGGTTAGCAGCAGTCATTGACAGCAAAACAGCAATCAATGAAAAGCTTGAACTAATCCAACCAGCAACAGACGCACTGGTGTGGAATTGCGTAATGATCATATTCATTACCGGCGAAACTTTGTTTTGCGCCATGGCTACGGCAATTCCGGCGATAACAACAGACAGGCCAATCAGCCATCTGTTATCGCGCCAAGTTTTGTGCACAGATGAGTGTGTACCTTGTCCCATATGAAAATTCCTTTCGTAATTAACTAAATATTTTGAAAATTAATAAGCATAACAGGGAGCAATTATAAACACGCTGATTTAAGAGCGTCAATTTAACTGCTCACGCCTCTTAGCCTTACTAGCAGTGAGAGCGCTGTTATTTTCCGTGCTATAAAAACGGTTAGCGTATAGTCTTCATCACTAATGAACTGCTTTCAAAAAGTTAGTACATTCGACGAGGAAAGTTTTTTCAAAAAAATTGAGCGAAAATTCGCCAAGAAAGTAAAATTAGTTAGATAGTCTAAGTATTTTTCAGCTAAAAAAAGACAGATTCCTAATTAGAAATCTGTCTTTTTGATTATTTAAATTAATGTTCTAAATCGGATTTTGCTCAGTTAACATTTGACAAAGCAAACGACCCACATTTTGCATAAATTGAACAGCATTTGTCTTTTCATTAGGACTAAATTTGGTCATTACCACACATTCAATCCATGAATCACCTAGTTCTAGTCGTGCCGCATCATGGGCATAATTGAGCAAGTCCCCCGTCTTATTGTAAGACTTGATTTGACTATATTCACCCATTGCTACTGGCCAAACTAGTCGATCATAGAACATTTGTCCATGCATACTTGCCTGCGCCGCTTGCGCATATTCATCATCATACTTAAACGCGGCGGCAAGTAATTGTCCCAGACTCTTTGCATTAGCCAAATTCTCACCGTTTGTTGGTGGCGTCATTAAGCGGCGCTGCAATAATACATTGGGATAATTAGCCTTGAGCCAGTCATTAATGGTCTTCATTCCCCATGTCGTCAGCAGTGCATTAGTCGCCGTATTATCCGACTGAATCAGCATTAGTTGCAACAAGTCTTTAATTGTATATACCCGTGGCGACACTAAACTTAAAGTACCACCGGGAACAATATCTTCCGGTTGCAGCGTAACTTGCTGTTCCAAAAGATGCGGTTGCTTAAGAAATAATTGCTGGCCATATGCCGCAATTCCTAATTTAATTAAGCTAGCAGTTGCCCACATTTGGTCTGTATTGATTTCATATTCCAAGCCCCATGAGCTACGTAAATATAGCTGAAAATTAACGTCATGCTTTAAGCATGCTAGTTCTTGTTCAAAATTAATCATGATTATTTTACCCGTAATTCTGGACCCGCAAGTTCTAATCCCGCGGGAGCTTCCTTAGTCATATAAACCGAATCTAAATCTGCAAATTTTATATTTTCGTGAGCACCGGCAAAGGCAATTGCCGCCTGAATGCTATTAGTTGGCTCAATCATACAACCAATCATACAGCCAATTCCAGAAGCTGCACATAGATCATTAATCTTTTCTGCCTCAGACAAACCGCCAGTCTTCATCAACTTGATGTTAACGTAGTCAACCGCATGTTCTTTACATAAAGTAATCGCATCGGCATAAGAAAATGCACTTTCATCTGCCATAATTGGCAGAATATGTAACTGCGTTAATTCTTTTAGTCCAGCAATATCACCAGCAGCTAGTGGCTGTTCAATAAATTCCACTGGTAAATTTGCAATAGCTAATGCCCGCAATGCCTGAACAGCTTCCATCCGGCTCCAGCCTTGATTAGCATCAAGCCGTAACTTTATCTCGGGACCAACGGCTTCACTAATTGTCCTAATTAAATTAATGTCATTGGTAATCCCGTTAGAGCCAACCTTAATCTTTAAGGTAGTAAATCCCTGCTGAACAAACTCCTTGGCTTCCTGAACCATTTGCTCAAGCGGCTTAATACCTAGTGTCATATCTGTTGTAACAGTAGCAGTCTGACCACCGAGTAAGTTTACTAATGTCGTATGGTAAATTTGGCAGCGCAAATCATACAAGGCAAATTCTAGTGCAGCCTTAGCTGGTTGATTGCCTTGAATCGCATTCTTAATCGTTGCCAGTAACTTTTCCCATGCTTCAAATTCGCAGCCAATCAGGCTAGGAATTAATACATCTGTCAAAACTGCTTGGCAGCTAGCTAGCGTATCGCCAGTAACTACTTCATTTGGTGTTCCTGTACCAACACCGACTAAGCCGTTAGCGAGCGTAATTTCAACTTGAACAGCTTGTGCTGCCGTAACCGTATGCCGCGCGGTCGTAAACGGTGTTTTCAAGGGTAAACTAATAATTTTTTGTGTAATTTTAGTAATTTTGGTCATTCGTTCTACCTTCTTTCATATCCAAAAAGGCGCCAATACCAACTGCTTGGGTCTAGCACTGCCAATCAAGATTGCGGACCAACTTTACATTTTTCCTAACCCAACAATCATGTTAAGCAAATTAAAACTAGCCAGCAATTACCATTTTAAACTCTCTTCCAAATTGAAATATTGGAATAAAATATCATCTTTAATAATTATAGCAAAAAAAGTATTTCATGCCTGATATTATCTAAATAAATAGCATTAATCTTTTTCCAAATAAAATAAAAATAATTGCTAGAACTACATCCAGCAATTATCTCCATTAGGACAGTACAAATGTCCAAATTTTTTATTTCAATTTTGCATTAACATCAACAATGCCATCTTTAGCCATTGCAATTAGCTGCGGCTTATTTAATCCCTGGCCCATCATCGACTGGTTAGCAAATTCAATAATTAATGGTAAGTTAACACCACTGATTACTTGAATATCAGGGTACTCAGCAAACAGTCGAATAACAACATTAGATGGCGTACCACCAAGTACATCAACTGCTACGACAGTTTCCTTATCAGTACCTTGATCCAAAAATTCCTCGGCCTCTTTTTGCAAATCTTCGGGACCTTGATCGGGATTAAGACCAATTGCCTTTACATTATCAAGCTTACCCATAATCAATTCTGCACTGCCTAAAGCTGCTTGAGCCATTTGACCATGACTCATCAATAACATTCTCATATATTTATATCCCTTCAATATTAAACTTTTATTTTTAAGTTTAGCATAGAAAGCATTATTTCTACCGTTTTATATTAATCTTTTTTAAGTAATCGCCAACCACTTAAAACAACCGTAATTAGACAAATAATAATAGAAATTAAAAAGACAACGTGCATCCCATAAATGAAAATTTCCGGTTGCTTAGGTAAGTAGCCAGTTACCCGCGAGCCCTTCTTCGCACTCATTGCCGCAAACAAAATGGTCGTGGCACTAGAAATTCCAATTACCATTCCCAAATTACGAGAAAGTGAATTAATACTGCCGGCAACACCCAAGTCTTTTTGCTCAACAGAACTCATGACAAGAGAATTATTCGGTGAACTAAAAATTCCGCTGCCCAGACCCATGATGGCAATGCTAACAATAAAGAGCCAAATCGGTGACGTTAAATTGCACAGATAGTAACCAATTTGACTGACCAAGAGTAGTAATAACCCGATAAAGGTAATTAATTTCGGACTGATTTTATCAGAAATCGTTCCAGCAACTGGCGCCGCAAATAATTGTACAAGCGGTAAAATCATTAAAATATAACCAGTTTTACTTGGTGCTAAATGCCGTGCATTTTCTAAATAAAATGGCGTCACCACATTAAAGAAGAAGTTAGTAATAAAAATCAGCAACGCACACAATAAACTAACCGAAAAGTCTGGGTTCTTAAACAGACTAAATTGTAACAATGGATTAGTTGCACGATTTTCTGTGTAAACAAACCAGCAAAAGCTAAGTATTCCAACGATTAACATCACTAAAACCGTTGCTGCAGTGAAGCCAAGCTGCTGCCCCAGAAAAATTCCACCAAACAAAGTTACCATCCCTAAGGCAAAGGTAAATGAGCCCTTCTTATCAAGTGGTGCCTTAGTAAAAGTAATATCTTTAGGCAAATAGATGGCGCCAATAATAGCAGCAATTAAACCAACTGGAACATTTAGCCAAAAAATATATGACCATGATAAATGCGACAAAATTACGCCACCAAGACCAGGTCCAGCAATCGAGCCCAAGGCTACAAAAGAGCCAATTGTTCCAAGAGCTTTCCCCCGCTCAGAATGTGGAAAAATTTCCGTAATAATCCCATTATTAGTCGCCATTGTCATGGCTGCCCCAAATGCCTGCACTGCTCGAGCGATCAGTAAAAAGAGCAAATTGACTTTAAAACCAGACATTAACGAGCCGGCAATGAAGAACACCGCCCCTAACCGAAAAATCTTAATTTTACCCTGCAAGTCACTCAGCTTACCAAAGAAAAGAATAAAACTGCAGACAACAATTAGATAAAGGGAAACAACCCATTCCGATTGACTCATTGATATGTGCAAGTCATTGCTAATTACGGGCAATGCAATATTAACGATTGTCCCATCCAACGTTGACATGAAGGTGAATAACCCTACTGCTACTAAGATCAACCAGCGATTTTTTTGCACCTGCTTATCAGTCTGGTAACTTAAATTTTGTGCCATTTATTCCAAGTCCTTTCAAGCGTTTCCAATTTAGTTAGGTACCTTATGAAGATAAATTATACACTTTATTTGGTCTTTGCCAAGTACAAAATAAAAGCAGTTACTCAATAATGAATAACTGCTTTTTGGTAATTTAACTTTGTGCTTCTAAAACTTGGGCAAGATTATTTAAGTTAAGATTAAATGCATGCTTGGCAATTGGGATTAATAATTTTAATGGTAATTTACCTGCAACTTGATCGGTTAAATAAAGACTTTCTGCAATTAATGTCTTACCATTCTGTTTACTAAGTTGAAATTCAACCTGGTATGCAATTTTACCTTGGGTACTAACATAAGTTACCCGATTATTATCGCCAATTATCCTGATTTGCTCGCGTTTATTAGGCGCTTCAGTCATCCGCTCAATCACAAATTGGTCACTTGACTGCTCCGTAATCCTAATTTCTGGTACCCACTTTAATAATGACTGTGGTTGTAATAAAAACTGTTGTACCTGTTCTTGAGTTTGATTAACCAATCTGATATTTGTAAAAATTTTCTGTTCCATATTTAGAACCTCCTTGAATTTATAGTCCTAGTTTATGAAAAAAGAAAATTTAAAGATAATCAGAATACTGATATTAAATTTGATCAAATATTTTTTCAGTAAATAATTCACTTAAAAAGCGACTCTTGTGTTCATTTTCTAATGCCTGATCTTCTTGACCAGTTTTCTGTGCAATTTTAGCAAGTAAAAAGTAACAATTTGCCAGCATGTAATGTGAATTATGCTCGGTAATGTATGTAACTCCTTGATCTAACCAATCCACTGCCGCACGAATTTTACCAGCTTGATAATTAATTAACGCTGCTAGATAAAACAGCACGTTAAGATTTTCAGAATAATTAATTTGGTTAATGTCTGCCATTGCCTTAACTAGTAGCTGCTCTGACTCCTTCTTTTGCCCTTGGTCTAAATTGACCAGACTTAACGAAATTAACGTCAATCGCATTAATACCGAAGTTAAAGACCCCGTTTCATTACAAGCTAATGCAAGCTTAAGATTTTGCTTTGCTGCAGTTAAATTATGATCGATTTGAAAATCCGTTATTGCCAGATAGTAGTAATAAGCTTGTTCTTCTGCAGCTGTTTGCAGTTGATTAATTGTTGACTTTTTTAAAAGAAAAACGCGAAGTTGCTCATAATCATGCAGATTGCACAACCTGTCTAATTTTGCGTTAAGTGAAGGCTGGCTACTAATCGCAAAATTACTTGCTAAGCTAATTGTATTTAGTTCTATTCCCAATCGCTGACAAAGTTCAATTAGCAGCTTGGCATTGGGAACATATTTACCATTTTCAATTGCCGACAGCATTGATTGCGCGCAAATATTCTCCGCTGTTTCTTTTTGTGTCATCTTTTTTGTTTGCCGCGCTGTTTTCAGCGCTTGCCCTAATTGATTAGCCATCTTGTTACCTACTTTATCTGTTTAACAATTAAATTTCCTAAAAGCAAATATCCCTGCTGCCCGAAATGTAAACCATCATTTAACTCACCACGACATAATTCTACTAAGTCGCTCTGATTAATCATTGCCTGATATAAGTTAATAAACTGACAACGATATTGCCGTGCCACATTTTTAATCACTGTAGCATAATCCTTAATTAATTGATTGTTCCGATAGATTTGTTTAGTTTCATCTACTGCCGGAGGCGTAATTAAAATAGTATTTTGCGGATAATATTGACACAGTACGCTTGAAACAATCAAATTCATATTCTGCTCGAACTGCTCAAGTGGCACTTGCTTATGTTGAGCTAAATCATTGGTTCCCAGTAAAATTATTAATTTATCACAACGCCTTTGCTTTAATACCAATTCACTCATCATGGCATAGAATGCTCCGGAATTAATTCCAGAAACTGCCGTGTTATTAAGTTCAAGATTCTGGTGTAACTTTTTTAGTGTTGCGTTTAATCGCGGCTCGTTCAAGCCTTCTTTGCGCGCAATGATGCTATCGCCAGTCAATAATAGTTTCATTTGTAATCCCTCTATTTTAAACATTGAATATATTTTACAGCAAGTAAACAAAAAATACGCATACTTTAAAGCATACGTATTCTTTCAATATTTAGTTAAATGATAGCAAAAATTTGCGTACCTCCTGTGAGGTCTTAGCTTTTAGCAATTTGTTGACGTTCTTTTCACTTCTGATAATATCAACTAATTGTTCTAATGCTCGTTCATGTTCTCGCTGCACGCCAGGGGATAAAACAAACATGCAAATTATAGTTGCTTTTTGACCATGAGCCTGAATTACAAGTGGATGATCTAATAAAACTAGGGATAAGCCAACTGCTTTACTACTACTGCTTGGAGCAGCATGAGCCAAAAAGATATTGCTACTGATTAACATATACGGGCCATACTTATTAATTAGGTCACTAATCTTTTGAAAATATAAATTGTCAATTACTCCATCTCGTTCAAGTAAATCACAACCGATCTGTAAAACCTGCTGCCAAGACAAGTCATTCCTATTATGGATAAATTTTATTCGCCTTGCTGGTAACAAATTACCCAAATTAGGTAAGTCGCTATGACTACTCTTATTGTTTTCAGGAAAAATGAATTTATCTAAACTTAATCTTAAGCCACTTTCATCTTTAACATCCGCATATTCATTAATAATTGATACTAAGCTATCGACTGCACTCGCATTATGTTCAATTTTACGAGGAACTTTCTCACGCAAAAAGCTTTCAATAATGCTCTGATCATGCTTAGTCAAAACTGCTTTAACATTAACAATTGGTATTGGATAAGCAACTGCTTTAAGTGGCGCAGTGCTGACAATTAACCGTGCCTGATATGTATTAGCAAAAATTCGCTCTAAATCACGAATCTCAAGTGGTGGTGAAAATTTAATTAACGGGTACAGGCGACTAAGTTCATGATAGAGCATGGCTGAAGTCCCGATACCACTAGAGCACACAACTAGCACTTCTGCCAAAGATGCTCGCTTGAGCTTATCGCCATTTGAAAAATCTTGATAGCCTTTGCTACTAATTGAGCCAAAATATAAACAAATTAATGCTACTTCTTCAGTTGGCAATTTCTTTTGTAAATATTGTTCAAGTGGCGCACATGCAACCGCAGTGAATTTAATCAGTTCTGGATATTGCCGCTTAATCTCATCAACTTCATTTGAAGAAAAGGGAATCCCAAACTTGACCCTGAAAAAGGTGGCATAAAGATGATTACACAACACTTTAGTAAACAACTTATACGAAATTTGTTGTTCTGTTAACTGTTCATAACGAAAAATTATTTCTTGTGCAATATTGGCGAGGTCATGATATAAACTTGGTTTTACACAAGTAACTTCAGTTGCCTGTGAACAAAGCATTATTTTACTAAGAAAAGTGACTTCACCCTTTAAACAGTCCTGATTAGTTAATTTTAAAAGTAATTCTGAACATGTAGTCAATACACCTTTAGTATTAGCAGCAATCCATGAATAGTCATCATCATTATCTTGAAGATGGTGGTGATAACTGATGCGCCAGTTACTAAACATTAACCAATAAGTTAATTGCTGAATAGAATTTTCAGAAAAATTCATTTGCAGCTTTTGTTGCGTTTGAACAACCAACTTTCTTGTTGCCGTTACTGAATAATTCAACTTTTTAATAAAATTAAATACCAACTCATTATGATGAAGCAATAATTCATAAACAGTCAGCCTAATATCAGTTTCACTACTAACAATTTGATGCCCAGTTCGCGAGCTAGCAATTGTTAATAACGGAAACCGAGACTTAATTAGTTTAAAATCCTTGATAATCGTGTTACGTGAACAAGAAAACTGATCAGCTAATTCGTTAATTGAAACGTTTTTGCCACTACCAATTAAATAAAGAACAATAATCGTTTGTCGGTCTAGTGCACTAACAACTGTCTTTGTTGACTTAGGCACAACTTGCAATCTATTATCATACTTAATTATTACTTTTTTGGTCTGATCGGTCATTTTATAACCATAGCGTGGGATATTAACAATTTCTGCTAAATTATTTTTGTGTAGTTCCTGATTGATTGAGTTTAGCCAATTAAAAGCTGTTCTACGCGAAATATTAAAGGTTTCCATTATTTCTTTCAAACTAATAAAATCAGGTGCTTTTGCCAAATACACCAATAATTTGTTAGCATTTGTTAATTTAACAGAACCATTTCTCGTCACACCAATCACCCTTCAATTACAGCGATATTCTTTTTAGCCAAAATATCCTTTACAGGCTTAATTAAGATCCAACTTATCAATAATGTCGTCGATTACAGCATCAACACCAATATTAGTTAATAATGGTAAGCCATTGATTACTGGAATCTTAATTGCATCATTATCATATTGTGTTGTTGTGATTACCAAGTCATAATCATTTGCGAGTGATTCAACTTGAGCAACTGAAGATTGGCCCAAAGTATATTTATCACTATCAATTCCACGATTAGTTAGTTCTTCTTGCAGCTTATTCATTGCACTAGTACTAGTAACTACTCCTGCACCACAGGCAACCAAAATTTTTTTCATAATATATTCTCCTTTAAATTAAAATTTATTTTTTACTCTTACTTGCTGCTAATTGACTTTCTTCGGCAATAATTTTCTTTCTATTCCACCAACATAAGCCAACAATCAAAATAATCCCAATTACATAAGCAGCAATCTTAAATGGTGCTACTTGAACAATTAACCAAGGATATGGGTTAGAACCATAGTCAATACTTGAAATCATTGATGAGCCTTTTGGCAAAGCGAAGTGAGCAGCCCTAGCACATTTAGTAACTAATGGTGCTAAGTTAGTACCAATCCACAAACCAATAACGACGTTGATTGCACCAATAATAAATGATCTAAAGAAGTCTCCGTGAGTTATTGAAACAATTAATGGGAACATGAAGACAAAGCCAACCAAACCAATAGTTGGTAGGAATTGATTACCTGGCAAAATAAAGGCAAACAGTAACGCTACCGGAATCATTAAAGTAGCACAAGCTAAGACTACGGGGCTACCAATACCAACAGCAGTATCCATCCCAATGTAAATCTTTCTCTTACCAGAGAACTTCTTCTGTGTAAATGCTTGAATGGCGTTTGAAACAGGGACAACACCTTGTAAAAGTAGCGCTGCCATCTTAGGGGTGATAATCATCACAGCTGATAAAGTAACACCCATTAACATAATCTTACCTAACTTAGTTGCAATCGTCATGCCCGGAATGAAACCATAAGCTAAGATACCAATAATAATCCCAATGGCGAATCCCAACAATGTTGGTTCACCCCATGAACCGAACTTCTTATTAAAGTCCTTAGCATCCATGTGAATCTTGTTAACACCCGGAATTTTATCAATAATCCAGTTAAAGACAATGGCAATTGGAACAAAGGAACCTGCATATCCATGAGGAATTGAAATTCCCGGCAAGCCCAAGTATTTTTCCGATAACGGTGCTGTTCTATCAGCGGTTACCATGATCACAATCATATTGACACTAGCCAAGAATAGACTCAAAACAATATCTTTTGTTAGAGCATAAACAAGTGAACCACTGAAGGCAAAGTGCCAAAAGTCCCAAATATCAACATCAATTGTTGAAGTAGTCTTGGTTACTAGCATTAAGATATTAATCGCAATTCCCAACGGAATCATGCTTACGCCAACTGCAGTACCATAAGCAATTGCGGAAGCTGACGGCCAGCCAACATCAATAACTTGCAAGTTCAGGTGCATAACTTGAATCATGTTTTTAATAGCTGGATTCATTACATCAGTTAAAATTGAAACAGTGGCATTTAACCCAATAAAACCAATACCAACCATTAAACCGCCACGCAGTGCTTTAGTAAAAGGTACACGTACGCAAAGACCAAAGATTAGCATGATAATTGGAATTAGCACAGTTGGTCCTAAGCCAACAATATACATGATGAAATCAATAATCGGTTTCATAAATAATTCCTCCCAAATAATATTTATTAAATATGCTTAATTACAGCATCGTAGAGCTGCTTGCTATCAGTAATTTTTTGCAAGCAAGCTAGTAATTCTTGATTCTGAAATAAAGCCATTAGTTTTTGTAACATTTCCACTTGACTATGTGGATCCTTCAAAGCTAACATAACGACAATTCGAACTTCTAACAGCTGATCAGTTACAGCCATGTTATGAAATTCAACTGGATGAGCTAATGTCGCAAAAGTTATTGCAGCTTCATTAACATACTGGACATCGGTATGTGGAATTGCCACCGCGATTTTTCCACTAGGTAACCCTGTTGGATGAATTTGCTCACGTTCTTTTACAGCCTGTTCAAAAGTATCTTTTACCTTACCGTTATCTTTAAGCTGAGTTGCTAAATAGTGAATAACTTCATCAGCAGAATTAGCCTTAACTTGTGCAAAAACCAGCCTTGGACTTAATAATTCCATTTATTCACCTCCCATTTGTCTTCTTACACCAAATATTTAACCATTTATAAAAGCGCTTTATAAGTAACGCCAAGCAACCAATTTTAGTGCAACTAATTGACTAGCAAAACTAAGACCGTTTTGCATGCATCATTGATTGCGCATTATCTTGACCATAATAGGCATTCTCGCCGTGCTTACGATAATAGTGTTTGTCCAACAAATACTGCGGTAATTCACTATTAACTCTAGTTAATTGCAACGTGTGGTAGTCTTCTTCAGCTACAACTTCCAAAACCTTAGCGTTATATACAGCCTTCTGAGGTGTTGCTCCCCAACAAAATGGTCCATGCTGACTAACAAGTGACCCTGGAGTTGCTTCGTAATCTAAATTACGTTCTTTAAACGTCCGGACAATTGCCTTACCAGTGTTGCCTTCGTAGTCTTCCGCAATCTCTTTTTGAGTTAAAGCATCAGCTGCAGGAATTGCATTGTAAAATGTATCGGCATGAGTTGTATTCATTGCTGGAATATCCATCTTGGCAGCCGCAAACGATACAGCCCAAGGCGAATGAGTATGAACAATCCCCCCAATTTTAGAAAACGCATTATACAAAACTGTATGCGTTGGTGTATCACTAGAAGGATTCAACTTGCCCTCTACTACTTCACCCTTAAGATTAACTACGACCATATCTTCTGGCTTTAATTGCTCGTACGCTACACCGGAAGGTTTGATAACAAACAGGCCGCTATCACGGTCAATTCCCGAAACATTCCCCCAAGTAAACGTTACTAGGTCAAGCTTAGGTAATTGCATATTGGCTTCATAGACTTCTTTTTTCAGCTTCTCTAACATGAGTGCTCCTTTCTAAGTAATCGCTTCCTTAATTATTCAAACATGAAGTACCCTAATCGATAAGTCACGCCAATTAATTATTTTTGGTGCAACGAATTGACTAAGCCGGCTTAAACTAGCAAAAGTCTAAATTAACTTCTTTCGCAGGAAGCAATTTTTGTACTACAATTAAACTAATTACTTACCATTAAAATGATTACATTAGAAAGAACAGCAAATGATCGATAACACACCTCAAAAAATCAAGGCCTACCTTGCAGGCGTCAATTTAAATGATCCTAACTTTGACTACTACATGACTGAGCTAGCCAATTTAACCGCAGCTAATAATATGGAAGTCGTTGGTCAATCACATCAAAATGCCGTCCAAGTTGTTGCCGGAACCTATTTTGGCCTTGGTAAAATCAATGAAATTAAGGATATGGCTCGCGGGCTAAAAGCCAAAGTATTAATTATCAATGACGAACTATCACCAGTGCAAATTCGTAATTTAGAAAAATTAACCAAATTACGAGTAATTGACCGAACAGAATTAATTCTCGAAATTTTTGCTAGTCGTGCTCGCTCTAAGCAAGCAAAATTACAGGTGCAACTGGCACGATTGCAATATGAATTACCCCGATTGCACCCTTCAGAGAATAACCTTGACCAGCAACGCGGCAATGGTGGTTCAACTGGCGGTGGTTTTGCCAATCGTGGTGCAGGTGAGTCCAAGCTAGAAATGAACCGCAGAACAATTGGCAAGCAAATTTCCGCAATCAAAAAAGAACTGAAGGCCATCGCTAGTCAAGAAGAAATCAAGGCCAAGCGCCGCAACCAAAACCATATCCCCAAAGTTGCTCTGGTGGGCTATACCAACGCGGGTAAATCAACAACAATGAATGGTTTGCTTCAAGAGTTCAGCACCGAAAACAGCGACAAGCAGGTTTTTGTCAAAAATATGCTATTTGCAACACTGGATACTAGTGTTCGCCGAATTGAATTAGGGAATAATTTTAGCTTCATCTTGTCTGACACCGTTGGTTTTATTTCCAAATTGCCTCACAACTTGGTGGAATCATTCAAGGCAACTTTGCAAGAAGCAAAAGATGCTGACCTGCTGATTAATGTTGTTGATGCTGCTGACCCGAACATGATCCAAATGATTCGCACCACGCAAAATGTACTGGCAGAAATCGGCATCAAAGACATCCCGATGATTACTGCCTATAACAAGGCGGACAAGACCGAGCGCAATTACCCTCAGATTGAAGGCAGCGACATTTTATATGCAGCACCTGACCCAGCCTCAATTAAAATGTTGGCGCAACTGATTACTAAACGCATCTTTGCCAACTATGAACGGTTAAACCTATTGCTCCCTTTAACTGATGGCAAAGAATTAGCCTACTTGCACGAACACGCTCAAGTAATGGACGAACAATATCAAGCCGACGGCATTCACGTTTGTGTTCGCTTAGCTCCAGAAAAGCAGGCTCAATTTCAGAAATATATTATTTAAATAATTACACATAAAAAACAGTTAGGTGATTTTTACATCATCTAACTGTTTTTTAATTAAATATTCTATTATAAAACTCGTTTAGCCACACACGGGTAAAAGTATGAGCTAAGAGTTTGTAAAACTACGCCCTGCTCAGGAGTTGCGGCACTAACATATTGGTTATCACCAACATAAATTGCCACGTGGTAAGGTGCGTCCGTCGACCCCCAAAAGAGCAAATCGCCCGGCTGCAATTGACTCATATCAACTGTCGTGCCCACCTTGACCTGATCCGTTGTAACTCGTGGCAGACTAACGCCGCCAACTTGATTGTAAATATACTGCACTAAGCCAGAGCAATCGAAACTGTCGGGACCATCGCCACCCCAAACATAACTTTTACCAACTTGACTTTCAGCTAAATTAACTACTGCCTTAGCTCGCTGACTAACATTACCGCTGACCACCGTATTGGCAACTGGTATCACAATATTATTAGCAGCAGGCTTACTCTCAACCGGTTTATTAGCTACTGGTGCCTGTGTTTTAGCTGGTTTAGTCTTCTTCGGCTTTTTGACTGGAACCTGTACTTGTGGTTTAGAAGTTGCTGCAGCTGCAGCGTTAGCCGTTACTTCTACGGTATAGCGCGCTTCGATCCACTCATCAACGCCAACTTTATACCATAATTTACCTTTTTTATCGACCGCGGTGTCAGCAACGTTCCACTTGCTGGCATTTTTTGCACGAAAATTAATGAGTTGACCGCCCTCATAATTCGTCCATATTTTAATACTCTTACCGGGTAAATAATTAATCTGAACCTGTTTAATTGGTTCCTTTAATGTTGCCGCGTTAACTGCCTTTTGCGGAGCAATAGTAGCAATTCCTGTTAAGGTTAAAGCCGCCGCTAGCCCCATTTTCAAAAAATTACGTTTCATTAACATTGACTCTCCTTTTTGGTAGCGAAAAGTGCTTATAATTCGGCCTATAACTTTATTTTAATCGACTAAAATTTTTAATCAAGTCATGGCATTTAAGAATACAAAAAGGCACCTAGAAAGATTTTTCTAAATGCCTAATTTTATTTTAGCTTTTAATTAAGAACTCGTTTAGCAACTGATGGATAGAAGTATGAACTAAGAGTTGCCTTAATAACACCCTGCTCTGGTGTTGCAGCATGAATGAACTGATTGTTACCGATGTAAATTCCTACATGATATGGTGCATCAGCTGAACCCCAGAAAAGTAAATCGCCAGGCTTCAAATCTTGCATTGAAACTTCCTTACCTTGCTTAACCTGAGTATAAGTTGTACGCGTTAAATCCTTGCCAATAGCTTGGTTATAAACATACTGAACTAATCCAGAACAATCAAAACCACTTGGACTAGTGCCGCCCCAAACATAAGCCCTGCCAACTTCTGCCTTAGCTAATTTAACAACTTTCTTAGCTTGCTTAGTTGAAGTTGCTACTTGCTTAGCAGCTACACTGCCTTTGACCGTGTATTTTGCTTGAATCCATTGATCAGAACCAATTTCATACCAAACGTTGCCTTTAGCATCTGTTTCACTGTCAATTACGTTAACAACAGTGCCATGTTGAACTCTTTGGCCAGTAAAAGTTGGATTTTCGTAACTATTCCAGATATCAACCCCATATCCCGGAACATAATTAACCGTGACTTTATTAGTCGCAGCTGTAACATTTGATGTCATCGAATTTGCATTAACAGCATTGACAGCCGCAACGCCAGTAATAGCAAGAGCTGCAGCTGTAGTGATTTTAGCTATATTACTCTTAATTTTCAAAATCAAATTCTCCCATTTACACTAAATAGTTGAAGAAAGACCAACTATTATTGTTACACTTCTATCATTACGTTGTAAATTTTACTCGTGTTATGTTACATAAATGTTACAGAATGGATACCAGCATGTAAAAAAGCCCTTTCAGAAAATGATTTTTCCGAAAAAGCTCAGTTAAATTTAATTGTTATGTTGAAAAGATGTACAGCTTTAACTTAATTAAGAACTCGTTTAGCTGCTGATGGATAGAAGTAGGTACTAATTGTTTGTTCAATAACGCCTTGGTCTGGAGTTGCTGCATGGACAAATTTATTATTGCCAACGCAAATCCCAACATGATATGGTGCAGAAGGTGAACCCCAGAAAAGCAAATCACCCTTCTTGAGTTTGTTTAAAGAAACATTCTTGCCCAGTGTAACTTGTGAATAAGTCGTTCTTGGCAAAGTTACTTTACCAGCTTTAAGGTAAACATATTGAACTAAGCCGGAGCAGTCAAAAGAGTAGGGACCAGTCGCACCATAAACGTAACTCTTGCCAACCTGCTTTTTAGCAAGTTTAACAATAGCATTGCGCTTTTTAGTAACTGTACTGGCACTAACAACTTCACTTGTGCTAGCGGCTGCAGAAACGGCAGTACCACTGCCAACAAAGAATAATGATATAACCGTAATTAATTTGATTAAACTATGTTTATGTCCCAAAACTTTCGCTTCTTCCAACTTAATAATCTTTTTATTCTGAAAGTTTCACCATCGCTTTCAACCTACGAGTTATATCTTACTCATCAAATGTTACACGATTATGTCAAACAAGCTACAAAATCATGAGAATTCAATTATAGCCTATTTTTAACCGTTAAAAAGAAAAAGTTAGCCGTGTCAAAGACCTCTAATTATTGTCTTTAGCAGCTTTTTAGTCATTGACCAATCATTATTGACCAAAATATGCGCATCACTCATTAACTCATCTGGCAGCTGATTTAATTCATCCCCACTCATTCGTTCTTGAATTTTATCTGGATCATCCCCGCGCTCAAGCAGTCTTGTTTCTAATTGCTGCTTCGTACTGGTCGTCACATACAAGAAATAAGCCTGTGCTTTTAATTGTTCAAGATATGAGGCTGCTCCTTGAATATCAACAATTAACGACACAACATCACTTTGCTGCCAAGCAGCATCCAAGGCTTCCCTGCTTGAGCCATATTGGTACGAGCCATATTTAACATGCTCAAAAAAGTGTAATTTGCTAAAAGATGTATCATCTTCAAAATGATAAGCCTGATGCTGCTTTTCCCCTACGCGCATTGGTCTTGTCGTATGCGTCACTACTCGTGGAATATTGAATTTCGTGGTTAGATATTCCGAAATTGTTGTCTTACCTGCACCACTAGGACCAACAATTAATATTAATTTTCGCAAAATCTAGACTCCCTTTACTTGAAAACAATTGACTTTTATAATAATATCTTTCTATTATAATGAAACTTGGGAGAGAGAGGAAGACACATTTTGAAAAAAGCAGACGTAAAATTAGGTGACATTGTCAGCGCAAAATCAGAGGAAGAACTTACTAAGCCATTTATTGGCAAGATTGAAAAAATCTACGAAAATTCTGCTATGTTAAAAATTATTGACTTCGATGAAGCCGATAAAACTGCTATTAGTGATTTAAACAACAAGCTTGTTGTCAACTTTAAAAACTTAAAAGCGGCCCCAAAGCGTAAAGTTAAGGAAATTCAATCTTTAGCTGACAATGATGTCAAGATTGAAAAGATCGCTAAAGCCAAGCTGGATGACCAAGAAGTCGACGAAAAAACAAAATAAAAATATTTTTTGCTTAAAAAGCAGTGTTCTTAACTCACTGCTCTTTTTTTTTACACCTTTTTTGCCTAAAATTAAGCTAACAAAATAATTTATTTGAATAATGGAGAATTACCTTGAAAGAAAAAGCAAGAACCATTTTGTTTTGGTTCATTCTCAGTCAACCATTTTTGGACTTATATTGGTTTTATCACGGCTGGCTTGCCAATATTATGCCCTTTACCTTGCCAACAATTATTCGAATTTTAGCTGTTGGCATTTTACTCGGTCTCTTTTTAAGTCAGCGAGAATCATGGCGCAAATTTAGCCAGCGCAAATGGCTAGTGGCCTACTTAATACTACTGGTTATTTATTCGGCATTACACCTTGTCCACGTGCATAATTTTACCAGCATTAACCCCACGGGATACGGCTACTCAACAGTCAGTGAGGTCTTTTACTTAATTCGAATGGCGCTGCCACTGATTGTCTTATTCTTAACCGACGAACTTAATTTTGGGCAAAAGCAATTACGATTGGTAATTGAGGGTGTTTCTGGACTTTTTTCAGGAACAATTGTGTTGTCCAACCTGTTTGTTGTTTCTCTTAAATCTTACGAAACAGGGACAATCAGTGCCAACATCTTTATGTGGTTCTTCAATTCTAATATCGGCTACTCACACATGGCTTCCAAGGGTTTTTTTAATTTCACCAATATGATTTCTGCCGTTTTATTCATGCTATTACCGCTAATGATGTACTACTTATTTACAGAATTTAATTGGCTGACAATTACCCTCAATGTCGTGCAGGCACTTGCCATGATTGAAATTGGAACTAAGGTAGCCGCAATTGGTTTAATTGGTGGGATTATCATTAGTTGCTTGCTGTTTGCTTTTCATAAATACATTATTAAGGATGTTAAAAAAGGTGGCTGGGCCATCCTAGTCGCCATCTTAATTGAATTTGGGTCGTTAGTAATTTTACCGTTTGGTCCCGCTATTCAACGCTACAATTACGAAATTTACCTCGCCAAACAATCCGACCATGACTTAACAGCTGAAACACGCAAACTTAAAGCGGGACTAGCAAAATATCCCCAAGGGAAACAGCGGGACGACTTTTTGCGCAGCTTTATTAAAGAAAACTATCAAGCTTATGCGCTTAATCCCAAGTTTGTCTTCAAGAGCTACCCCTACCAATACGACCCTGAATTTTGGCTCAAAATCATGAACGAACCTGGTCAAACACGGATGCAAAACCGCCACATTGAACAGGCAATGCTCAATCAGGTTGTTAAAACCAATAACAATCGGTTAGACAAATTTTTCGGTATTTCATATACTCGAGAAAACAATATCTTTAACTTAGAGCGTGACTTTTCGGCACAAATATATGCTCTCGGATGGCTCGGAATGCTGCTATTCATTGGTCCTTACCTAGCTGTTCTGACGTACGGCATCTATCAATGGCTAAGATGCCGCGCAGCACGAACCTATCTTGTCAGTTCTCTTATTCTGGCTAGCCTCTTTGTTTTACTTGCCGCCTTTTCATCCGGCAATGTCCTAGACTTCTTGACCGCCAGTTTCCTCCTTGCCTTTATTGACGGCAACTTGCTCAGGCAGGTCAAGCATAATTAATCATACTAAAAAATGGTGACTCCAATTTTGAAGTCGCCATTTTTATTTTTGCTTAATAAACGATGCATCTGGAATTCTAATCAAATAGTAGGTCATCGCGTTGTGACCCGCATGCATCCCAATACCGTTTTGCCAAATTTTCTTATAAGTTGCGGTATAAATCGCAACGTAAGCCTTCTGGTACTTTTTATCCATTTGTTTTAATTGCTCAACCTTATAAGGTACCCGCTCAGCATTCAAATCCAGCGGATTCTTCCCGTAAGCTACCGTCGCAAAGTCACTGGATACCTTAACACGCTTACCTGAACGATAGAATGTGTAAGTTTGCGTGCCCATCTTTTTCTTTTTAGAATTAATCGTCACGTAACTCGAGTTGCCTGTCCCTGTATCCATTACTAGCGGCTGATAAACAATGTGCGAAGAAATTTCACTAGTATCTTCCAAATCAGGATTATCGAGCATGGTCTTAGTAAACATAGCACCAAGTCCAACTAACAAAACAACAACTTCTAAAATATCCAGCAAAAAATTGAGCCAGCTGAAGCGGCGATGCTTCTTGATAATCATCGTAATCCGCCGCTTGCGAATATTCTGAACCACAAATACAAAATAAAGGATAATAACTACCCATAACAAGATGCCAAGTAGATTCCAGCTAAACATAAAAGTCCTCCTGTGATTGCTTCCATTATATTGTAAAAAGTTCATTTTGAATAGCTATCTACAAAAAAGACTGGCAAAATTGCCAATCTTTTTTCTCAAACTGAATAATGATTTTCCTTCAAATTGCGTTCAAGTAAATGCGTGAAGGCATCTTTTTGCAAAGTAGACGAAATATACATCACGGTAATTTGGCTTTCATCCTCAACGATAAACGCGACACGGGCCGAGCCCGTCTTCTTCAAGTTTACCCGGCATTCGTAAACGCAGGCACCGTTAACTCGTTCACTGGCTGCCCGTTTAACCTTCGACATCCCCGTTTCAACCTGAACCGTCAACGCCGAAGCAATGCAATCTTTAATTATCTTAACTTCGTTCTTGTGCTTTTTGAAAAATTGCTTGCACCCCGAACGCTCATACTCAACTTTCACTAGTCATTACTCTTTTTTACTTTTAGCACTGCTAGATTTAGCATTCGTCTTCTTTGCCTTAGTAGTTGTCTTTGCCGCCTTTTTAGTTGTTGTCTTCTTGGCAACAGTCTTTTTCGGTGCCTTTTTGGTTACTAGCACTGGCTTCTCATACTCCCGCACCTGCTTAATCTTTTCAGCAATTGCCGCCGTTAATTTTGCAATAACTGCATCTTCATCTTGCAATTCGGCCTCGGTTGCTAGCTGGTCAATGCGAAATTTCGATGCATTTAAATAGTCGGATGCAGTCTCAAAGTAAATATTAACTGGATAATCTTTACCCTCTTCAAAAAAGTTAGCAATCTTTTTATAGTTACTGTAAGGCAAATTAATAATATTGGATTCCAAGGCGAAAGTTACTGGCCGCTGGCCCGTTACTTCCAACGCGATATGACTCAACGAGCCTTTTTTAACGGCCATCGCCGTCTCTTGTACCATTTTGGCAGCAGCCTCTTTAATCTTTGCCTTTGACTTACTTAAATCGGCATACTTGATGCTCGCCAAATCTTGTAAATAATCTTCTTGTTCAATTTTTTCAGTTAAACTTTTTAAATTAATCTTCAAACTAAAAATTCCTTTTTTTCGCTTTATAACCTAATTCATTATTCTTCTATACGATACTCAAAATTGGCTGTAAAAACAATTTATTTATTTTTATTTTTAAAAAACGTTAATCTTTAGTAAGTAACTATGTAAGCAAATAGGACAAGCATTTTCAAGCAAAAATGCCACTACTTTTAACGCATTTTAGTTTATAATTAAATAACATTTGTCACGATTTTTTCTGAAAACGAGTTTATTTTATAATATTGGCATAAAATCATGATTTTAACCACTTTACAAGCGTTTTCATCAAGAGTAAATTTAAGGCGTAATGAAATTTTTTTACTAAAATTTTTTAACTGAAAGGTAGACGAATATGTCAGATAAAGTTTACACAGATTATTTCTATAATTCAGAGGACTTTGACAAGAATCATGGAATGGGTTACAAAGAACTCCATATTCCTGAAGGCGTTGAAGCTTCTCCGTTAATTGTTCCACCAGTATTGGAGCCAGATAAGGTTGAAAACAACGATGTTTGGTACACCATTGAATCCCAAGAAGGCGACTTTCAATTTTTACCAGGCAAAAAGACCCATACTTGGGGCTACAACTTCCCAGTTCTTGGTAAGACAATGGTCTTAACCAAGGGACAACATGTCCACGTAACTTTGAAGAACAGCTTGCCAGAATTGACTACTTACCACTGGCATGGTATGGAAGTTTCAGGACCAGGTAACGATGGTGCTTGCCACTCACCTGTATACCCAGGCGAAGAAAAGCACATTGACTTCGTTGTTAACCAACCAGCAGCTCTTACTTGGTTACATGCTCACCCATGTCCATCAACTGCTGCTCAAGTATGGATGGGATTAGCTATGGGTGTTGTTGTTACTGACGCCAACGAAGCTAAATTGCCAATTCCTAAGAGTTACGGTAAAGATGAATTTCCAATCATCTTACAAGACCGGATCTTCCATGAAGACAACCAATTCGACTACAAGGCAGACTACAATGCAATGGGTATCTTTGGTGATACTCCAGTTATCAACGCTACTATCAAGCCTTACGTTGATGTTACTACTCAAAAAGTACGTTTGATCTTCTTAGGTGGTTCTAACCGTCGTGAATGGAGATTACACTTCACTGATGATTTGGTTATGACTCAAATCGCTGGTGACGATTCATTCTTGGAGCATCCAGTTAAGATGACCAAGATTTTAATCGGGCCAGGTGAACGTCAACAAGTAGTTGTTGATTTCAAGGACTACAAGGAAGGCGACGTTGTTAACCTTTACACTGATGACTTCAAATTAGTTGAATTCAGAATTCACAAGTATGAAAAAGATGACAGTGTAATTCCTGACACATTGTTCAAGCCATATGACCCAGTTGTAAATCCAAACAAGGAAATCCGCAAGGTCACAATGGACAACCACAACGAAATCAACGGTAGGCAATTCGCTATGAACAGAATTGATATGAAGCAAACCTTGATGAGTGCTGAATACTGGGATGTAACCAACACTAACGACAAGAAGAATGGTATGCTTCACCCATTCCACGTTCACGGTGCTCACTTCTTAGTTGTATCACGTGATGGTCATGCCCCATATCCAAACGAACAAGGCGTTTACAAGGACACTGTTGAAGTTGCTCCTCAAGAAACTGTTCGGATTAAGGTTTACTTCCAAAACACTGGTGTCTTCATGTACCACTGCCACATCATCGAACACGAAGATGCTGGTATGATGGCTCAAATTCAAATTGTTGATCCTAAAGACCCAGACAAGAAGTACCACTTGATGGACATGGAAACTTTGACTAAGGCTTTTGCTGAAGAAAAAGGCATTCCAATGGACGAAGTTTACTGCCCAGGTATGGACGTTGAAGGTATGGATGTTAAAGGCGAAGACCACACCATGGATGCATTTTCAGGTGCAAGTCATCACTAATTCATTTTTCAATTAATAACCAAAAAAAGCACTCATTAAATTGAGCGCTTTTTTTGGTTATATATAGCTTTTTATGATTAAATAGCAACTATGAAGAATACAAAATCATTTAAAAAATTTTTAACTTTACTAATGATGCTCCTACTTCTTGGAGTTATTATTTTTGCCTTTAATTCCAAAAGCCTGTGTAACCAATATGACTGGTTAACCTTAAAGTCTGAGCAAAAACTCGATGTGCCACTTGAAAATCAGTACCCTGACCTGCCTAATGGTTGTGAAGTTACTTCTTTAAGTATGCTTTTAAACTATTATGGTATAAAAGTTACCAAGCTGGAGCTATCGCAAAACATTGCTCACGTTGCTTCATTTACTGATAATGGTCAATATCGCGGTAATCCTCACAAGGGGTTTGTCGGTTACATGAGTCAGGCCAATGCCGGCTGGTGCGTTTATAATGAGCCACTTGAGCAGGTAGCACGAAAATATACTAATCGTATTCAAAATTTCACTGGGCATGACTTTATTCAAACAATGAAGTTAGTTTCAACTGGTCATCCTGTCATGATTATTACAACAACTAACTTTAATCATGTTAGTGACATGCAGACTTGGCGGACAGCTCAAGGCAACGTTCACGTTACCCCCTCTTCCCACGCCTGTGTTATCACTGGCTTTAATAAAAAAGCACGAATTGTTTATGTCAATGACCCATTCGGACATAAAAATGAACAAATTCCGTGGGCTAATTTAGAGCGAAGCTATAATCAGCAAGGAAAACAAGCGTTATACATCAAATAATAAATAAAAAAAGAGCAAGTTCAATTAAGAACTTGCTCTTTTTAGTCAAGACCATTTTTCACAAAAATGGTTGGCTACTTCTGTTCACATCAGGTAGGCCAAACGCCAACACTTCCCGTGCCTGTCAGTTAAGACGGGTGTCCTTGTAACAAAATTACGCATCTCGCGTTTTTTGTCGGCTCGTAGTATTTATTATACATGTTTCTCAATCAAGTGCAACTTTCTTACAGTTAGTGTCAACTTTTTGTGGGTAATAAACTTTAAGCCTTTACCTGCTGCTATTTGTAGTTTTCGCTTTTAAATTATTTGCTCGGGTAAATCAAATATCTGCCCGCCATTAATGATCCCTTGATTCCAATAATGTGTCTTGGCCGTTTCGCCAAAGTCTGCTTGAAAATACTCATAATACGGTCTGTTCTTTGCCTTAAAACGATGGTCTACTTGCCTAATTCTTTGCTCTTTAGCAGCTTTTCGTTGCTCGTTAAGCAAATATTGGCTAATATCGCCGCCATTTAACTGGAAGATAATGCTTCTGGCTACACTTTCAGCTCCTACCTTACTCCAGCCCATTGGTCTTGAACTCAGCCGCTCTGACAAATAATGACTGATGTGGCCTTCAGCGGTGCAACGCTGATAAGCTGCTTCTTGCGTATTTAAAATTGCCTGCCAATTACCTAATAGATAAGTTTTAGCTTGGTTAAGAGCGGCAATTTGCGTTGATGTTAAGTCGGGATCACTAAAGCGAGTTTCAAAGTATAATTCTACTTTGTCCCGCTGACCGGTTAAAGCCCAATGATATAAGCGATAAGCAGCAGCTGCCTTAGTATTAACAGCGGCTTGACGGCAATACTTTAACAAATGAAAGCGATCCAAGACAAACTTACAGTTAGGTAAATATTTAGCGCCCGCCTTAATCCAAGGCGCGCCATCACCAGCAAGATAAAACTGCTTAGCTTGCGGATAATTAGCTTCTAAATAACATAGCACCTCGTCCCACAGTTGTTCATTGGCCATACCAGCATAAGTACCAGTAAAATATTTAGGCTTAATTAAGTGATGGCGCTTCTGGCTTTCATCATAGCCTTCGTGTAAGTACACTAACTTCATAAAATGGTTACTGCCATCTTGAAAGGCGACATGATCTTCATCTGCTTCTAAATAAACAATTTGCTTATTTCGTGCTTGCACCTGATCAGGTTGATTAGGCAATAGCTGGCCTGCACGATGAACAATATTCATGACTGTTGTTTTAGAATGGATTTCACTGTATTTAAGCAAATCAATGGCTGCCTGATAATGATATTTAGCTACGTTTTCTAAAACAGCCGCCTTAAAGCCTAAGGTCATCCGGCTATACTTGGTGAAAGCTAAGGCTTGATCAAGCCAAAAGAAATAATGTTGGTCTTGTTTATCTTGGTAATAAGTACGCTTAAAAGTTAATTGCCCATACAAAGTCTGCTTAATACATGTACGCATGGCTTTAACTTCATACTGCTTTTTGCGACTAGGCAACTGCTTATAACTAGCATCAAGCTGCTCAAGATAAGAACCAATTAGCTTTAAACCCCAATGGCGCAATTTCTGCATGAATGCTTCTAAGACATCATCGAAAGTAAGCTGACAGTCCAGCAGCTTATTAGTATCAGTAGTTAAATTATCTAACAAAAGCTGTAAATCTTGTAGTAAACTAGTCATATAGAAGAAAACCTTTCTGAATGTAAATTTTGTTCAAACTACATTTTAGCAGAAGGTTCTCTTCTATTTTTTATTTTCCCCACAAATACTTTACGCTAACTTTCTTACAAGTACCTACCTTACCACGGCTGTGTCGTTGCGCCAACAGTAATGTCACCTATATTAGTATCCTCAGGCTGATCAATTGCAAAAGCTACGATATTCGCAATTCTTTCAGGACTAATTTGATAGTTATTGTATGTCTGGTGTAATGCTTTCGCCGCTTGCTCATCAGAAATTGTATTCAACAACTCTGTTTGAATTGCTGCTGGATAAATCGTTGTTGTGCGAATATTGGCCTTGTCAGTTGCAGATTCCATGCGCAATACCGACATCAAATCCCGCACTGCATATTTAGTCGCACCATAAACCCCTGTATTAAGATAGGGTTTCACTCCTGCAACAGATGACATTGCAATAATTTGCCCAGACTTTTGTTTGTTAAACTGTGGCAAAACTGAAGCTAAGCCATTTAATACGCCTTTCAAATTAACATCGATCATTTTATTCCACTCAGCGGTCTTTAATGCTGACAATCGTGAACTGGGCATCAAGCCTGCATTAAGAAACATTACGTCAACTTGGCCATATTTTGCCAAAGCCAACTGAACCAACTTTTGATTGTCATTTTCGCTGGTAACATCTGTTACCTGATAACTTGCCCTGCCACCAGCTGCTGAAATTTCTGCAGTTAGTGCCTGCAATTTTGCTTCTCTTCTGGCTGCGAGTACCACTTTGGCACCTTTTTGCGCTAACAACTTTGCTGTAGCCTCCCCAATACCAGACGAGGCACCTGTAATAATAACTACTTTATTTTTAATTGCCATTTTTCTCTTCCTTATCGTTAAGGTAACTTGGCATATTCTTTAGGATCTACCGGCTCTAGCCATTCGGCCTCGCCAGTTGTAATTGCAAGATGACTAAACCAACTATCCTTAGCTGCACCATGCCAGTGTTTAACGCCATCATGCACCACAACTACAGATCCTGGAGTTAATTCTTGTGGCTCCTTGCCCCACTCTTGATACCAACCGCGACCACCTGTGGCTAGCAGAACTTGGCTGCCATCATGGTGAATATGCCAATTGTTATAGCACCCAGGCTCAAATGTAACGTTATTAACGGGAACACTGCTGCCATTTTCTTCTGGCTTAACTAACGAATTGTTGTAACTTTGCCCGACAAAATATTGGTCATAAGCACTATTTTTGGCCCCTGTTGCAAAAACTCCTGGCTGTTTAACTTGATCTTCTTGACTTGACCAAATTTCTTTAGCCCGATTAAAGGTTGACCACGCCTTCGGCCAGCCGACATAGAAAGCCAAGTGAGTGATTTCGGCTACTATTTCTTCTTTAGTAATGCCATTAATTTTGCCAATGTTTAAGTGAGCGCCAATCTGCTCTGTATTTCCCATCGCCATTAACGCGGCAATCGTAATCAACGAGCGATCGCGTGCTGACAACTCCTGTTCTTTTGACCAAACTTGTCCGAATAAAACATCATCGTTTAATGCGGCAAATTGAGGCGCAAAATCGCCTAAATTCTTCCTGCCTGCTGTTTGTTTTTTCATAAATATAAGTCCTCTTTCTTATTCTTTTGTAAAAGTTAGGTTAATATCGCCTAAATTTTGCAAAAATTCTACGCCCTGATCAATATGGCCAATCTTTTGTAAATCACCGATTATCTCGCCAGTTTGCTTATAAAAATAATGAT
The DNA here is from genome assembly GCF_029392875.1 of Lactobacillus sp. ESL0677. Classification (NCBI taxonomy): domain Bacteria; kingdom Bacillati; phylum Bacillota; class Bacilli; order Lactobacillales; family Lactobacillaceae; genus Lactobacillus; species Lactobacillus sp. ESL0677. The sequence goes on from NZ_CP113946.1 coordinate 1,742,535, forward strand.
TTTTATTTGTCATTTAACCACCACCTTAATAACTTTATTAAGTCTATTACTTCAAGTTAACTTTAAGTCAAGAGCGTGTTAAGATATTTTTTGAAAAAAGGTGATAATTAATGACTAAAAAATACACGATTAAGGATTTCAGTGCTATGTTCTCCTTGGCGCCGTCAACATTGCGGTATTACGAAGATGAAGGGCTGATTAAGCCCCACCGTTTGACTAACCAACAACGTTACTATACTGATGATGATGTTAATTGGATGCGATTTCTCTTGCACTTGAAAAACACGGGAATGAGCGTCTCTGATCTTAAGAAGTATGTTGCTTGGCGCGCGCAAGGTGAACAAACGATTCCGCAAAGGCTGCAGCTGTTAAAGCAAACTAGGGTAAAGTTTTTAGAACAAATCAAGCAGCAGCAACACCATTTACAAATTCTCAATGATAAGATTGCCTGGTACGAAGGTAAAACCAATGGCAAAATTGCTGACTCTGAAAGTTTTAGCAATTATTTAAAACGATTAAACCACAAAAAATAGCGGGCATGAGCCCGCTATTTCTGTATGTGTTTTTGATATTTTAAAGATTTAAGACTTATTTTTCTCTGCTCTCGCTAATCCAATCTTCTCATTCTTGATCCGTATCTATTTTTCCAACTGGCAAGCTCTTAAAAGAATTATCCAAGACAAACTTACAATATAGAAGAAAACCTTTCTAAATGTGAATTTTATTCAAACTACATTTTAGTAGAAGGATTTCTTCTATTTTTTACTTTCCCCACAAATACTTCTTACGCTAATAACATTGCGTCATCCCTCAACCTAGAACCAACATTCTGTTGAAAGAGTGTCATCAACTTAGGAACCGTTAATTGCCGTTTTTCTTCTCCAGCAAGATTTAATGCCACGCGGCCTTCATGGAGCATAATCAAGCGATTGCCATAGCGAATCGCATCTTCCATATTGTGTGTTACCATAAAAGCCGTTAATTTTTGCTCAGTAATTAATTTTTCGGTTAAGTGCATGACAGTGATTGAAGTCTGAGGATCAAGTGCTGCTGTGTGCTCATCAAGCAAAATTAAGTCAGGACGCTTTAGCGTTGCCATTAGCAACGTAATTGCCTGCCTTTGTCCACCTGATAGCAGGCCAATCTCGGTTTGCAAGCGATTCTCCAAGTTTAACCCTAATTGTGCTAATTCTTTTTGAAAAAATTTGCGTTCTGAACGCTTAACTCCAGGTAAAAAGCCACGATGCTGGCCACGCTTCATCGCCAAAGCCAGGTTTTCTTCAACCGTTAACCTCACTGCCGTCCCCATTTTAGGGTCCTGAAAGACGCGACTAATATTTTTAGAACGCTTGGTCACCGATAACTTAGTAATATCTTGATTGTTTAAAAAAATCTGCCCCTCTTGAACGGGCAATGTTCCCGCCAAACTATTTAATAACGTTGACTTACCAGCACCATTACTACCAATTACCGTAACAAAGTCACCCGCCGCAAGCTCAAGATTAATTCCGCGCAGCACCCGATTTTCGTTAACCGTGTCACGACCAAAAGTTTGGTGTAAATTCTTAATTTTTAATACTTGCGTCATTATTAGTTTCTCCTTTTTTCTTACCAGTTAAGTGAAAATTAGGCAGTGCCAAACAAACAACTAATACCAGCGCCGAAGCCAATTTAGCATCAGACGGTTCCACGTTCATTTGGAATACTAAAGCTAAAATCAACCGGTAGATAATTGCTCCCACAATTAGTGTTAATAGCCGTTTACCAATTGACAGATTACGAACCAAAACTTCGGCGATAATAATTGAAGCTAATCCAATAACCAAAGTTCCCACGCCGGAATTAAGGTCGGCAAAGCCATTGTTTTGGGCTAATAATGCACCAGAAAGTGCAATACAACCATTGGAAATCATAAAGCCTAAAATTTTCATTTGTTCAGTCTTAATACCGTTAGCAGCACTCATCTGCGGGTTATCCCCCGTTGCTCTCATTGCCAAGCCAATTTCAGTTTTAAAAAAGACATCAAGTAAGATAATCACCAATAGGCTAATTATCAGGCCCATCACAATCACTGCATTATTATGTGACAAGCCCCAGCCCTGCACACTGGTAAAAATAGTTGCTTTACCTAAAAGAGAGACATTAGCAGCGTTGCCCATTACTCGCGAAGTAATTGAATATAACCCTGTCATCGTAATAATCCCCGCCAATAATGCTGGTATGCGCAACTTGGTATTCAAAATTCCGGTAACAAGCCCTGCAATTAAGCCACCGCCAAAAGCAGCAATTGTCGCTATAAAGGGATTGACTCCTTTTACTAAACAAATTACGGTAATCGCGCCGCCCAGCGGGAAGCTGCCTTCTGCTGTCATATCGGCTAAGTCTAAGATACGAAAAGTAAGATAAACACCAATTGCCATTAGCGACCATAACAGCCCCTGTGAAGTAGCTGATAAAAATAAATCTTGGAAAGTACTCATCAACGTTAAACTGCCTTTCTATTTAGGAGCTTTAATCGAATTCGGGTTAATACCTAAAGCCTTAGCCATCTTTTTGTTTACAACTAATTTCAAATTCTTTGCCCGTTGAACCGGCATATCTGCTGGCTTAGCCTTACCTGACAAAATTTTGGCTGCCATTTTACCAGTTTGGCGACCTAATGCTTCGTAATCAATTCCAATTGAAGCCAAACCACCAACTTTTACTTGGTCAATTGAGCCAGCTACTAACGGCACCTTCTTTTCCTTGACTACCTTACCTACAAGTGAAGCCGCAGAATCAAAAGTATTGTCGGTTGGCAAGAAGATCCCTTGAACCTTGCTTGCTAAAGTTTCGGTAACTTGTTGAACATCATTGGTTGTATTCGCGGTTTTAACTAAAACTTTTACCCCAGCCTTCTTTAAAGCAGCAATTGCCAAATCAGCCTGAATTTTTGAGTTCGATTCACCAGCGTTGTACATAATTCCAATTGTCTTAGCGTGCGGTACTATTGACAGCAATAATTTTATTTGCTTATCAATTGAAACCATATCGGTGGTTCCCGTCACGTTCTTGCCCGGCTTGGCATCAGACTTAACCAACTTGGCCGCCTTTAAATCAGTCACTGCAGTTACAACCATCGGAATATCCTGAGATGTATTAGCCAAACTTTGCGCAGCAGGTGTAGCTATTCCCAAAATCAGGTCAGATTTTTCATTAACTAATTTTTCACTCATACTTTTGAGGTTGTCCTGACTATTCTGAGCATTTTGGTAATCAATCTTCAGATTTTTTCCTTCAACGTAGCCCTCTTCTTTTAATCCTTCCTTGAAGCCTTTGTAGGCCTTATCAAGCGATGGGTGCTGGACAACTTGCAGAACACCAACATGCTTTACCGCCGTACTTGTTCCCGCTTTTTTACTACTGCAACCACCTAAAAGCAATAAGCCAATCAAACTAATTCCTGCCGCTAATTTTTTAATATTCATGGTTTTTCCTCCAACTTCCAAAAATATTGCCAAATAAAAACACCCACTTATCTCTAAGTGGGTGCTCAAAAATTAACTTTAATCTGATTAAACTATCGCGATTAGCCACTTAGAAGTATGTGGCTAATCAATGTCAAATAACCTTAGCCATCATAGATAAACTCAAACTGTGCTCGGTTTGAATTCATCCTGATGAATCCAAACACTATCTAAAATAGCTAAGATAATAGCAGTTATTCAATTGTAATTCTCGTTTATGATTAATCTCATTCATTGAAAACTACCTCCGACCTTTGATGACAAAATTATAAAATATTTAAAAATTAATGTCAACACCATTTTAAAATTTTAACTATAATTCCAAAATCACGTTAAATACTTCTTGCGGTAATTTAACTTCTCCTTGAGTTGCGCGGCGTTTATTTAAACTTTGCCGTCTTAGTAGCGCTGCTTTTTTGGAGACACTACGTTGCTTGCCGTCAACCGCCGCATTTTTACGCAGTGGCGGAACATCAACGCGAGCAATTGCTTTACCTTCAACAATTGCTTGCACCGGTGTCGGATAAAGCCGGCGCGGTACCGTGTACTTTAATTCTTTGACCAACTTTTGTGCCATTTGCGGTGCATCCCCGCGGTGAACAACAAATGATAGTGAATCGACCGGCGCATAGTTAATATCCACCTCAATTTTAACTAGGTCAGCATCCTCATAATCCAAAAACTCCGTATTAAGTGTGGCATAACCATGCGATACCGACTTTAACTCGGAGAAGAAATGGTAGGCAACTTCAGACAGCGGCATCTTAACGGTCACCAAAATTTGTGCTTCATCATTGTCTAAATCAAGCAACGTGCCCTGATGCTGCTCCACTAATTTTAAAATGGCATTCAAAGTATCACTGGGTGTCATAATTTCGGCTTTAATAAAGGGTTCTGTTACGTGATCAATCAAGCCAAAAGCAGGATATTGCGCTGGATTATTGATTTTCATCGTTTGGCCATTTTTGAGGTAGACGAAGTACGTCACGTTCGGCGCTGTTGTCAAAACATCAATCCCATACTCATCTTGCAACCGTTCACGAATAATTTCCAAATGAAAAGTCCCCAAAAAGCCACAACGAAAGCCTTGTCCTAAGGCTTCTGACCGCTCTTCGACAAAAGAAAATGACGTATCGTTTAAACTCAATTTATTCAGTGCCTGCTTTAATGCTGGAAAGTCATTATTTTTAGGATAAATTCCAGCAAAAACTAACTGTTTAGCTGGTTCATATCCCGGCAGGACCTCTTTAGTTGGTGTCATTTTAGTTGTAACCGTATCGCCAACACGAATTTTTTTTGGATCCTTAATGCCCGTAACAATGTAACCAACCTCACCTGCGTGCAAGTCCTTTTGGGCCTGCATATTCGGAGTTAGTACTCCGATGCCCTTAGGTCGAAACGACAAGTCAGCTTGCATTAATTGCAAATCAGATGCGGCTGTTAACTGACCATCAACCAGGCACACATTAATAATCACTCCTTGGTAAGCATCATAAATTGAATCAAATACTAAGGCTTTAAGCGGCGCGCTACTATCACCACTAGGTGCCGGAATCCGCGTTCTAATGGCCTCAAGTAATTCGGGAACCCCCTGACCAGTTTTAGCAGAAATTAGCAGTGTTTGTGCCGGCGTAAAGGATTTATCCAGCTCAAGTAATTGCTGCTGTGTACGGGCAACATCGGCCGAAGCAATATCCACCTTATTAATCACCGGAATTAAGGCTAAATTGTTTTTCTTAGCAATGCGATAGTTGGCAATCGTCTGCGCCTGAATCCCCTGAGTTGCATCTACTAACAGCAGTGCCCCTTCGGTTGCGGCCAAGCTTTTGGCAACTTCATAATTGAAATCAACATGGCCAGGTGTGTCAATCAGATTATATTCATATTCCTGCCCATCCTGTGCCCGATAAAAATTACGTACAGTCCGCGCCTTAACAGTGACGCCGTGCTCCTGCTCAACTTCCATATCATCCAACATCTGGTCGCTGCGTTCACGCTCACTAACCGTTTTGGTTAACGCCATAATTTGGTCGGCCAAGGTCGACTTGCCGTGATCAATATGAGCAATAATTGCAAAATTACGAATTTGTGCTTGTTTCATTGTGTTTTTGTTCCTCAAAAAATCCTATTAAATAATAACGCATTTGGGCTTCAGCTTCCGCGACTAAATCAATCGTAAAATCGGGATAAGTCAAAGCAACTTGGTGGTGGTTAAAGCTGGCAAGCGAGGACATATTCATCAAGCCACTGATAATTGCGCTTTGGATAATAAATAAATGACTAAATTGTCCTTGAGTTAACAGCTGCTTACTTTTAGTTGCCAGCAATGTTCCCAATTCCTGACTAACCGCATACAACTGGTTGCGGCGCTTAATCGTCTCCGCCATATTGGCTTTACCTTCTAGCACCGGCCCGCGAATGGCATTTAAGCGCACCAATTCCGCATGCCCATTAATTAACTCTCGCGTTGAACTAATCATTAAGTTAGTAAAGTCCGACTGGGTTACTTCACGTTTGAGACTAACCTGCTTGATGATTTTAGTAAAAAAGGCGCAGTAGTCTTCCAGCAAGACACTCATAAATAGGTCTTCCTTGGTTGCAAAATAGTTGAAAACCGTGCCCTTAGCCATTCCCGCTGCATCGGCAATTTGTTTCATCGTAATTTGGGTATAACTTTGCTTGGCAAAAAGCTGCATGGCCGCCTGCATAATTAGTTGGCGTTTGGCACGTTTTTGCTGGACTGTATGAATATTTGGCATTTTTTCACCTCTAACTTAAAGGTATTATTACGCAAAACTGACCAAAGGTCAATTTTAATTAATTAAAAAAGATCAGCTTAACTGATCCTTTTACTTATTGGTTCATCGTTTCAATATCAATTGTCTTATCAACCCAGTCACCTTGGAAAAAGTCGCGCTCGTGACTAACAATAATCACGCCTCCAGGAAAATTAACAATTGCCTTGCGCAGTGCATCCTTAGTATCACGATCCAAGTGGTTGGTCGGCTCATCTAAGAACAACAAGTTGGCTGGTTCAAACTGCATCTTTGCCAGCTTAACCTTTTCTTGTTCACCACCAGACAATTTTTTCAATGGACTCATTGCCTGCTGTGCCGTCACACCCATGCGAGCCAAAGCACCACGTAATTCCTTTGGCTTTTGCCGCTCAAATTCTTCCTGCAAATATTGCAGCGGCGTCATATTGTTATTCGGCCACGTCAAATCCTGCTTAAAATAGGCTAATTTCGCCGTTGTTGATAACTCAAAGTCACCAAAAATTGGTTTTAGTTGCCCTAGCAGAGTTTTAAGCAAAGTAGTTTTCCCAATTCCGTTAAAACCAGTGATGGCCACTTTTTCATTACCGCCAACTGAAAAGTTAAATGCCTCTTTAACAAGAGCGTGGTCATAACCGATTACCAAATCTTGTGTCTGCAGCAATAAGTTAGAAGCCGTTGCAACGTAGGGAAATTCAAATCGCGCACGTCGATTAGACTTCGGTGGTGTCAGAACATCCATGTGGGCTAACTGACGTTCACGTGACTTAGCACTTTTAGAACGTGTTCCCGCCTTATTCTTACGGATATAGGCTTCAGTTTTGGCAATTTTGCGCTGCTGATTAGCATAAGCCTTGAGATAGGTTTCACGATTAGCTTCTTTTTGGCGCATTGCTTGCTTTAAAGTTCCCGTATAGCGCGTGATTGTGCCGACATCAACGTCAATAATGCAGTTGGTAATTCGACCCAAAAAGTCATAGTCGTGGCTAACGACAATAAACGCACCTGCGAAGTCATTTAGATAATCAACCAACCAGTCAATATGTGACACATCAAGATAGTTAGTCGGCTCATCAAGCAGCAAGACATCAGGGTTCTGCAATAATAATTTGGCCAGAATAATTTTCGAACGTTGACCACCAGAAAGCTGCGCCACATCATGATCGTAACCTAGTTCTGCCAAACCAAGTCCCGACGCAACACGCTCGATTTCCGTATCAATACCATAGAAATTATTTTCTTCTAAGTAAGTCTGAACTTTACCGGCCTTTTCAAGTAACTCGGCAGCACCATTCTCGGCATATTTGGCATAAAGCTCATTTAATTCTCGTTCTTTTTGATATAGTGGTGCAAATGCCGTTCGCAAAAAGCCGCGGATTGTTTCACCCGGTGTTAATTTGGCATACTGATCAAGGTAGCCAACATCAACCTTATTCTGCCACTTAACTTGCCCTTCGTCCGGCAACATTTCTCCCGTTAAAATCTTAATTAAGGTTGATTTACCAACCCCATTTTGTCCCGTGACCCCCATGTGATCCTCTTTATTAAGGACAAAATTCGCATTCTCGTACAAAGTTTTATCAACAAAACTTTGACCCAGATTTTTAACCGTTAGTAAACTCATCGTCCATCCCTTTCGAACTAAAACAACTCGCTCTAGTATATAATAAAGTCGCACTTTTGGCTCAAACAAGAAGCTGGCAGCTAAAAATTGTGCCAGCAATCTGAAAATAACTAGCAATAATTACCGTAGCAGACCAACATTAATCATTATGTCACTGCATGTCACTGCATAATAATTAATATTTTTACAATTAGTATTGAATTTCACAATTAATTATGCTTTAATTTATTATATCAAGAAAAGAAAAAATACTAACTATACTATTTTAAAATCTAATAATTTATCAAACTTATAAAATTACTAAATATATAAGTTTTTGCAGTTAAGATCTTGATATTATTAAGTTTATTACCTGCTAGATTAAACACCTAGCAGGATTGAGCAAGATAATATGCTCTATTCATTAAATCACTTACAGAAGCATGCTAGGTTTTAAGCCTAGCATGTTTTCTTTTATAACTAATTCACTAATTACAAAAAAGCCACTGGAATCTTTAAATTCTAGTGGACTTTTTATTTATATCTGCGTTGTTAAAACAGAAAGCATTGCTTCTTAACCATTATTTTTAAAAGTAGACACAAACTTTAAATAAGCTTCCTGCTCGCCAGTTGCGGCAATCTTAATCTGATCATGCGCAAATTCTGCTTCATGCAAGCATTCTTCGGGTAGCGATATCTGGTGGGTCACGGTCGCATTACCAATTAACTCGATCCAGTAACGATTAGCATCAGAGTGGATTTTTGTCTGTACCAATCCCCCAGGATTATAAACTGTCAACAGCTCATCCAGCCCAACCTGCTCTGGATAAGTTAAGTGCCCAGCTAAGCTAGTCGCCGACATTCCCGTTCCACAGGCGTTGGTAAAGCCAACGCCGCGCTCATAAGTCTCCACAAACAACCGATTAGGCGCCAAAATTTGGGCAAAGCTAACATTCACCCCATCTGGAAAATACGGATTAGGTTGATTTAATTGCCGGCCCAACCGGCGCAGTGCTTCGTGAGCCCCATGAACATCATCGACAAAACTGATTAAGTGCGGATTAGGAACCGCTAGCGCAGTAAACTTCAATTTAGCAGCCAGCTTCGGGATCGACTGATTAATAATTTTCGTTAAGGACAAATTATGCCAACCAACTTCACTTGCTGCAAACGACACTGGCGCAATTTCAACACTAAAAGCCGGCACATTAGGGGCCAAGTCTGGATATTGCTGCACATGCAAATTTGCCGCAGCCGTTTGTACTAAAAACTTGCGCTTGTGCAGTTTACTAACTAAATATCGGGTAACTGTGCGCAAACCATTGCCACACATCAATGCTTGTGACCCGTCCTTGTTAAAAATACGCATTCGCGCGACAGCAGTCTGGTTAGTTGCCGGTTCGACAACCAATAGACCGTCGCTGCCACCAAGTAATCCTGTTTTGGTGTCCGTGATTTTAACAGCCAGATGCTCTAATTCAGACGTTGTTAGTGGCTGCACTAGTTTTGTTTGGTCTAGTAAAAAGAAGCTGTTTTGTGACCCATGAACTTTTTCTATATTAATCATTATTCTTTTGCTTTCTGTGTGAAAAAATTATTATAAATTTGTCTAACAGCTGCTGGAGCATCCTTACGTTTAGTTCCCAGCATAATTGAAATTCGTGATGCCCCCTGGTTAATCATGTGAACACCAATATTTCGGGCTGCAAGTGGCTCAATGATTTTAGCCATCACGCCAACTTTGTTCCGCATTCCTTCGCCGACCACCATGATAATGGCATAATCATCAATCCATTCCAGACTATCCGGTTGCAATTCCGTCCGAATTTCCTGACACATCTTTTCGCGAACACCAGCGGTAAATTGGCGATTATCAAAAATCACTGTCAAGTCATCAATTCCTGACGGCATATGCTCGTATGAAATGTGATATTTATAAAAAATTTGCAGCAATTTTAGGGTAAAACCCACCTCTTTGTTTAACAAATATCGGTGTAAGTAAAGTGCCGAAAAGTGGGTTGCAGTCGCTACTCCCGTGATCACGTTGACTGGTTGAAAGTTCTTTGTCGGAACAATCATTGTTCCCTTAAGACGAGGATGGTTAGTATTTTTAACATTAATCGGAATATTAGCCGCAATTGCCGGTAAAATCGCTTCATCGTGAAAAACAGAAAAGCCCGCGTATGATAGTTCTCGCATTTCGCGATAAGTCATTTTGTTAATCGCCCTTGGATGCGCAACAATTGCCGGGTTAGCCGCATAAATTGCGTCAACATCGGTAAAGTTTTCGTACACATCCGCATGAAAGCCGCGAGCTAAAACAGCACCAGTAATATCCGAGCCACCACGAGAAAACGTAGCAATTTGTTTTTGCTTCGTTAAGCCATAAAAGCCCGGCACAATTAGATAGCCAGTTGGCAGATGATACCGCGCTAAATTGTCATAAGTGTCCGGTAAAATCATGGCCGCTTGAGGATTATCTGTCACTTTAATCCCCAATTCTTCACTACCAGCAAAATGTGCATTTAAGTTTAATTTTTGTAATATTAGCGTTAATAAGTGTGCATTTAAGATTTCACCATGTGCTTTAAAAATTGCTAATAAATAATCATCAGTTTGGTATTCTTTTTTTGGTAAGTCCAATAAAATTTGCTTTAGTCTTGTCAATTCTTCACTTGGCACGGAAAAATGATTGCCGATTTCGGCATAGCGTTGCCAAATTTGCTCCTGAATAGCAGACAAACTTTGATTAGCCAGCGTTCTATGCGCGTATTCTATTAGTAAATCTGTTATTTTATAATCATTTTTGTCCCGCTTGCCTGGTGCCGAAGTCACAATGACTTTGCGCTCTGGATCTGCGGTAATAATCTTAATAATTTTTTCAAAATGTGGGCCATCTGCTAATGAACTGCCGCCAAACTTAACTACTTTCATTTTTTGGTCTAATCCTTTTTTATAAAAACTACTGGTAAATTTTTGAAAGATTAGTTGCAATTCTAGCATTTATTTTTTAATCTGCAAGAAAAATATTTTTGGGATTATCAACTGGTTTGATTTTTTAATTAAAATTATTGACAGGTTTCTAAAAATAATATAATATTTAGGCAATCGAAGAGGTCGCGGTGACCATTAGTAAATTAGCTGAGTTTTGCTAAAACTATGAAGCTAATTAAAAGGGGAAACTGCCGAAGCATTAATTTGCAAGCAAAAATTAATAGCTGGGCCATGATTGAACAAATCATGGACTGTCGTAGAAAATCTACGGAGCGCTTCCGACAATTTGATACCAGATATTAATTCAGGTTCTTTTGTTTCAGCGCAAACAAAAGAACCTTTTTTGTTAGCTAATTTGGGAGGAATCAACTTGGTTAACGTTAACTCACAAGGACACTTATCAATTGGCAATTGCGACACACTTGAGCTCGCTAAGGACTTTGGTACGCCGCTTTATGTTTATGATGTCAGCATGATTAGGCAGCAATTACGACACTTTCACAAAGCTTTTGACAAAACCGGTGTCAAATACGCCATCAGTTATGCTAGCAAAGCCTTTGCCATCAGAGCAATCGACCAAGTTATCGCACAAGAAAACGGGCATTTAGATGTTGTTTCAGCCGGCGAATTAATAACTGCTGTTCAAGCTGGATTCCCAATGGAACATGTTAGCTTTCACGGCAACAACAAGTCCCTTGCGGAACTGCAGTTAGCCCTTGACAATCACGTCGGCACAATCATTGTTGATAATTTTTACGAATTAGAATTGTTAAACAAGCTGCTGCCCCAGCAAAAGCAGCCGGTTAACATCATGCTGCGAATTGCGCCCGGTATTTCGGCACATACTCACCGCTACATTCAAACCGGTCAGGTCGACAGCAAATTCGGCTTTGACGTTCAGTCAGGTCAGGCAGAACAAGCACTAAAACAGGTATTACAAAATCCTAAACTGAACTTGCGCGGCTATCACGCTCACATCGGCTCCCAAATTATGGCAGTTGCGGGCTTTACGGCTCTAGTACAAAGAATGGTTCAGCTAGCAGCCACTTGGCAGGAAAAATTTCATTATCAGCCACAGGTTTTAAATTTTGGTGGCGGTTTTGGTATTAAATACACCAACGCCGACCACCCATTAGCCCCGCAGGAGTTTGTTTACGACATGATTCAAACGCTGAAAAAAGAAATCGCTCAAACTAACTTGACTATGCCAGAAGTTTGGCTAGAGCCGGGGCGCTCGATCGTTGGTGAAGCTGGCTACAGCCTCTATACAATCGGGGCGCGCAAAATAATTCCCGGTATTCGCACTTACCTTAGCGTTGACGGTGGCATGGGTGACAATATTCGCCCCGCCCTTTACCAAGCCGAATATCAAGCAGTTTTAGCTGCTAGACCAGAGGCTACGCCAACAGAAACCGTGACAATTGCTGGGCGCTATTGTGAGTCCGGTGACATTCTGATTAAAGATCAGCCGCTACCTGAAAGTACACCCGGTGACATTTTGGCAGTGCTTGCAACGGGAGCTTACGGCTACTCGATGGCTTCCAACTACAATCGTGTAGGTCGTCCAGCCGTTGTCTTTGTGAAAAACGGCCACGCTAAACTCGTCGTCAAGCGCGAATCAATTACGGATTTAACCAGTCTAGACCTAAATTATCTTTAAGTAACATGAGGAAAAGCAATGAAGCAAACTGCACAAGAAATTATTGATTTTATTAGTAACGCACCCAAAAAGACGCCGGTTAAGGTTTACATCCAAGGAAATTTAACTAACCTAACTGTCCCCGAAAGCATTCAGGCTTTTTTAGACGATAAAATTGGGCTTCTGTTTGGTGACTGGGCCGAGATTGAGCCATTTTTAACCGAAAATAAAGCACAAATTACTCACTATCGTCTTGAAAACAATGCTCGTAACTCCGCCGTGCCGCTACTCGACTACACCAAGATTAACGCCCGCATTGAACCCGGTGCGATTATTCGCGACCACGTCAAAATCGGCAAGCAAGCCGTAATTATGATGGGCGCGGTGATTAATATCGGGGCAGAAATTGGCGCTAATACGATGATTGATATGGGAACGGTGATTGGCGGCCGAGCAATTATTGGGCAAAACGTCCACGTCGGCGCTAACGCAGTGGTAGCTGGCGTAATTGAACCAGCATCGGCCGAGCCCGTCAGAATTGGCGACAATGTTCTAGTTGGCGCTGGGGCCACGATACTTGAAGGCATCCAAATTGGCACTGGAGCCGTAATTGGTGCTGGGGCTGTGGTGACCAAAGATGTTGCTCCTAATACCGTCGTTATCGGCGTCCCGGCCAAAGTAATTAAGCAAGTTGACGACCAGACAAAGAGTAAAACTGGTCTGGAAACTAGCTTGCGAAAGCTGTGACTGCATGACCCAATTTAATGAACAAGATTTAATTAAAATTAGACGCCAATTGCACCAAATTCCTGAATTGGCACTAAAAGAAACGGCAACCCAAAAATTATTGTTGCAGCTAATTGATGAATTACCACAGCAATTTTTAACAATCAAGACTTTTCCGCAATTACCAACTGCAATCATGGTTTTTGTTAAAGGGAAAAACACCCAAAAGACAATCGGTTATCGCGCAGACATTGACGGCCTGCCTATTACTGAACAAAACGACCTGTCCTACCAATCGCAGCATCCCGGCATCATGCACGCTTGCGGTCACGACTTACACATGACCATTGCCCTTGGCGCTTTGAGTTATTTTGCCAATCATCAGCCACAAGATAATTTGGTTTTCTTCTTTCAGCCGGCTGAAGAAAGTGAAAGTGGCGCTAAAATCGCGTATGATCAGCACCTGTTTACCGGGCAATTTGCCTTAGACGAAATTTACGCGCTCCACGATACACCGCAATTACCAGTAGGAACAATCGGAACTAGACAGGGAACATTATTTGCTGGAACTACCGAAGTTGACGTTGGTTTCACTGGGCAAGATGGCCATGCCGCCTACCCGCAAAACGCTAACGACATGATTGTTGCCGCTGCGCAATTCATCAGCCAAGTACAAACAATTATTTCACGTAGTATTGATCCGTTAAAAGCCGGTGTTATTACCTTAGGCAAAATGACGGCGGGCAATATTCGTAACGCTATTGCTGGCACGGCACACATTGAGGGGACAATTCGCGGGTTAACTCAAGACATGATTACTTTAATTAAGCAGCGATTGCGCGAAGTAGCTGCTGGCGTGGCCACAAGCTATGGGGCCGACATTAGAATTTGCTTCAATCAAAGCGGCTATTTTCCAGTCGTGAATGACCCACAACTAACTGCAGATTTGATTACTTTTCTTAAGCAATCACCTCAAGTCAACTTTGTCGCAACTGAGCCAGCAATGACCGGCGAAGACTTCGGTTATTTAACCAGCCAAATTCCGGGTGCAATGTTCTGGTTAGGCGTTGGTCAGCACGGCTCGCTGCATTCCGCTACTTTTAATCCTGACGAAGGGGCCATCTTAATAGGCGTCAAAACAGTTACTGGCTTTTTAAAAAGACGAATGAAGAACAATTAATATAGAAAGGATTAACAATGTTATTACAAAATGCAGAGATTTTAACAGCCATCGTCACGCCATTTAACGATGATGGCACAATCAATTATCACGGCCTTGAAGAGTTAGTCAATCACTTAATAGCTCATGGCAGTCAAGGCTTTGTCGTTGGTGGCACCACTGGCGAAGTTGCCACCCTATCTAATGAAGAAAAGCTGGCACTTTATCAAAAATTTGTTGAGATTGCGGCGGGTCGCGTACCGGTTATCGCTGGCACGGGTTCAAACAACACGCAAGCAACAATTGAATTGAGCAAGCAAGTCAGTCAAATCAAGGGACTGGCAGCTCAACTCGTAGTGGTTCCTTACTACAACAAGCCCAACCAACGCGGGATGATCGCCCACTTTACCGCAGTTGCAGCACACTCGAGTTTACCAATCATTATTTATAACATCCCTGGCCGCACCGGTGTCACGATGAGCAATCAGACGATTTTGGAATTAGCTAAAAATCCCCAAATTATCGGCGTTAAGCAGTGCACAACCGTTGAGGACTTGGAATACTTGGTTGAACATGCACCCCATAATTTTCTCATTTTCAGTGGCGAAGACGCGCAAAGTTTAGCAGCCAAAGCAGTCGGTGCTCAAGGGATAATTTCCGTTGCTTCTCACCTCTACGGTGACCAAATGAGCCAAATGTACGCGGCGCTCGATGCTGGGAACATTGCCGAAGCTGGAGCTTGGCAGCGTAAGCTAACACCTAAGATGGCAGCACTATTTATGTTTCCATCGCCATCTGGCGTTAAAGCAGCACTCAATGCCCAAGGCTTTCATACTGGCAGTTGTCGCTTACCCATCGTTAACTTAAATGATGATGAACAAAGGCAACTTGCACACGCTCTTGGAATCGCAAACGGTGACTTAAGTCAGCCAATTAATTTGCAGTTAGGAGTCAACCATGATTAGAGTTTTAATCGCCGGTTTTAACGGGGCAATGGGTCAAAGAGCAGTCAAGTTAGTGCAAAAAGTGCCCAACTACAAGCTAGCTGCAGTCTTATCGCCGCACTTGCATAGCCTAAACCCAAATGACTATAACTTAGACCCTGATGCCGCAGTGTTTACCAGTCTGGCAGACATAACTGGTCAAATTGACATCTGGCTTGATTTCACTACTCCTAGTGCTGTTTATGCTAATACAAAATTCGCACTTGAGCATCAGATGCGGCCAGTTATCGGAACTTCAGGATTAACCGATAAGCAAGTTACCGAACTACAAGACTTGGCTAAGCAACTAAAAGTCGGCGGCATTATTGCACCCAACTTTGGTTTGTCAGCAGTCTTATTAATGAAGTTTGCCAAAATGGCGGCAGCTTACTTCCCTAACGCAGAAATCATCGAAATGCACCACGCTGATAAAAAAGATGCCCCATCGGGCACGGCAATTAAAACTGCTCAGGAAATCGCGCAAAGTCGTGCTTCCCAAGTAGCTGCCAACTTTAACGACAACCCCGCGCGTGGCGGTGACTATTACGGTGTACCAATTCACGCGGTGCGTTTACCCGGTTATGTCGCCCACGAGCAAGTCTTGTTTGGCGGTGCTGGTGAAGCCCTAACTATCAGACAGGACTCATTTGACCGCAACTCATTTATGTCCGGTGTAGAACTAGCTTTAAAGCAAGTTATGCAACTCGACGAGCTGATTGTCGGTCTTGAAAATTTAATTTAACCTAAGGAGTGTATTTTATGCCAGAACTAGCTGCTAATTTAGAACCAATTGTCAATCGCCGGTTATTAACCACGACACCATCAGCCATTCGGAAGTTTGACCAAGAAATCTCTGGAATTCCCGGGATTGTCAAATTAACTGTGGGGGAACCGGACCTAAACACGCCGGAGCACGTTAAACAAGCTGCTATTAACAGTATCAACAATAACGAGTCACACTACGGCAGGCAAATGGGTTCTCTCAAGTTAGATCAGGCAATCAGCGCATACCTAAAACGGAAACAAAATCTAGTTTACGACCCTGAAACAGAAATTATTGTTACAGTTGGCGCAACTGAAGCCATTGCCACCACCATTATTTCTCTCTTTAATGCTGGCGATGAAGTCATTGTCCCTACGCCTACCTTTGCCCTTTACTTTTCGCTGCTGCACCTCTTTGGCATTAAGGCAGTCACCATTAACACGGCCCAAGATGATTTTTTATTGCAGCCAGAGAGATTGACAAAAACGCTAGCAGCTCATCCCCATGCTAAAGGAATTATCTTGAATTATCCTAATAATCCAACTGGCCGTGAATATCCCGAGACTTTGATAAAAAAGCTGGCCGTAATCCTTGAGCAGCACCAGCTCTATGTGCTTTCTGATGAAATTTACAGCGAATTAACGTACGGCACCAAGCATTACTCAATCGCGCGCTGCCTTCCTGAACAAACAATCCTCATCAGCGGTCTGTCAAAGTCCCACGCTATGACCGGCTACCGCGTCGGCTATCTCGCCGCCCCACAAAAAGTAATCAAATTGCTTACGACCACGCACGCGTTACTGGTAACGGCTGTTCCCAATATGACACAAGCTGCCGCCTGCGAGGCATTATCCGTGCGCGGGGATGCCGATCCACAAAAGGCTAACAAAATTTACGCTGAACGCAAAGATCTAATCAGTACCGGGTTAAGTCAATTAGGATTTGAGATTATTCCGCCAGAAGGTGCCTTTTACCTGTTCGCTAAAATCCCCGCTAAGTACGGCACTAACGACTTAACGTTTGCCCGTGAATTAGCACACAGTGCTCGCGTTGGCTGTATACCTGGTAGTGCTTTTGGCGATGGCGGGATTGGTTATGTGCGTTTTTCCTATGCCGCTAGTCCTGAAAAAATTCGTGAAGCACTCAAAAGAATAGCTGATTTTTTAAATAATTAAGGAAGTAATCATCATGAATGGATATAATGTTGCAATTTTAGGCGCCACTGGGGCTGTCGGTGGCCGCCTGATTAGTCAGTTGGCAGAATCGAATATCCCTGTTAAAAATTTACGGCTGCTTGCATCCGCAAGATCGGCTGGCAAAGTTCTAAAATTTAAAAATGAACCCTTAACGGTGGAAGAAACCACCCCGGATTCATTTAAAAATATTGATTTAGTTTTGGCTTCCGCCGGTGGAAGTGTCTCACAGAAGTTCCTCCCCATTGCCGTTCAAAATGGCGCCGTTTGCGTCGACAACACCAGTGCCTTCCGCATGGAACCCGATGTTCCACTAGTAATCCCAGAAGTTAATCGTGCAGCGCTGAAAAAACATCACGGGATTATTGCCAACCCCAACTGCTCAACCATCCAAATGGTAATCGCCTTAGCGCCAATCTACCATGCCTTCGGCCTGAAACAGGTTATCGTTTCAACCTACCAAGCGGTTTCTGGCGCAGGTCAAGCGGCGTGGAACGAAATGTTGCACCAAGCACAGCAGCGCCTGAACAATGAACCAATGACTGCCGACATTACACCGGTTAAAGGCGAGCCGCACCATTATCCATTAGCCTTTAACCTCCTACCGCAAATCGACGTTTTTGAAGATAATGGCTACACGCACGAAGAATGGAAGATGATTCATGAAACTAAAAAGATTCTGCTGGACGACATGGACAGTCCCGACATTAAGGTCACAGCAACCTGCGTTAGAGTTCCCGTCGAATTAGGCCATGGCGAGTCGGTCTACATTGAAGTCGCTGATCAACACGCAACTGCTGCCGACTTACGGCAGCAACTAGCACAGATGCCAGGGGTTGTTGTTCAAGATAATCCGGCAGAGCAGCTCTACCCACAACCATTAACTGCAGCTGGCAAACGTGAAACCTTTGTCGGCCGTCTACGTGCCGATGAAGAAAATCCCGGTGCCTTCAATATGTGGGTTGTTTCCGATAATTTGCTTAAAGGCGCGGCATGGAACACAGTCGAAATCGCTGAATGCTTAGTCGAAGACAATTTAATTTAATCAAAAAAGCAATACCTGATTCAAAATCAGATATTGCTTTTTATATGTGGCTAATTAATCTGCATAAACATACGAAACATAAATTTGACCATTATCCAGTACATGAGCACCAATTCCAATTGATTTCATATCTGTTATCAAACACTTTTTTAATAATGCAAAAGCAGCATCAGCTGTTGTCACAGAAGACCCATCAAATGACAGTGCTCCACTAGCTCCACCATAACCTTCAAGGTTATGCTGATCAAGATAGTAATCAATATCATGAGCTACTTCATCATCATAAGCATGATATTGATCCACATATTCTTGTACTGCATTATCATAATCAGAATTATCTGTTAATACTGCTAATCCCTGGTTCTTACGTTCAGCATTAATATCTTTTAATAGTTCTTGTCTAAAGTCATTGATAGAAAACTTTTTGGCAACACTATCGCCTATATTTGATACAACAATCTGCTTACCATCTGCATCTTTGCCTGGATTGAAGGTGTTGCCGTTACTATCTGCTCCATTAATGAAATAGGATGATACATGAACATAATGAATACTATATTCTGTTCCATTATTCGGATCATCAAGTCTTGTTACACTAAGACCAAAGTAAAATTCTTCATCATCAAATGAACTTGATCCCATAGTTCCAAGTAAATCACCAGCATGATGCCATTCGCAATTTTGTAGATTACTTGGAGTAGTTTCAGCATTAACACGACCAAAAAGCATCATTGTTAAGCCTTGATAAATATGCTTCTTGAGCTCAGACAATGACATCTGCTTACTTCCGTAACCCCAGCCAGTCATATCTTCAATCCAATTATCTTTTATGGTATTTAAACCATTTTCTTTACAGGCAGCAACGATTCCTGGAATATCATGTTTACCATCAAATACTGAAGTACCATGAGCATTATATTGAGCAGCTATGTCCTCAGCTAACTTTTGCACACCTGTACTTTGAATCCATGGCTTTAAGCCTACGTCTGCTCGTGCTTCATTAATTAATCTTAAAGTATAAGAAATTACTTTTTGTGCTTGTTCTGGAGTTAAATTAGTTGGATCAACAATTGTAGTATCATCGCCTACTTCATCAATCACATCCGTACTATCAAAATCATTAGTCTTCATACCCTCTTGACATGCCTTAATGAATGCAGCATTTGTATGACCTTCATACGCCTTACGCAATTCATCTCTAGTATAGCCTGCAGGTAATTTAATTGTAGCTTTTGGACTATTATTTGGCTTATTAGGCGTTGTAGTGCCACTACCTGGTTTATTGTTGTCACTTGGCATTGTTGTACCGGAGTTATTGCCATTACCTGGTTTATCGCTGTTGCCTGGTGTCGTACTGCCGGAGTTACTACCATTGCCTGGCTTATTGTTGTCACCTGGCGTTGCACTGCCAGAGTTACTGCCATTACTTGGCTTGTTGCCGTCACTCGGTTTACTACTGCCAGAGCTGTTGCCGTTACTTGGCTTGTTGTTGTCACTTGGCTTATTACTACCGGAGTTGTTACTATTACCCGGTTTATTGCCGTCACTTGGCTTATTATTATCGGAGTTGTTACCATTGCTTGGTTTATTGCTGTCACTTGGCTTATTACTGCCGTTACTTGGTTTGTTATTGTCTCCTGGCGTTGTACCGGAGTTGCTACCATTGCTTGGCTTGTTATTATCGCCTGGCGTTGTACCGGAGTTGCTACCATTGCTTGGCTTGTTATTATCGCCTGGCGTTGTACTACCTGAGTTACTGCCATTACTTGGTTTGTTATTGTCGCCTGGGGTGGTGCTGCCAGAGTTGCTACCATTGCTTGGCTTGCTGTTATCACTTGGCTTATTACTGCCAGAGTTATTGCCGTTACTTGGTTTGTTATTGTCTCCTGGCGTTGTACCGGAGTTGCTACCATTGCTTGGTTTATTACTATTACTTGAAGTAGTGCCAGAGTTATTACCACCTGCTGGTGCACTGCTGCCACTTGGTGTGGTAGTACCAGAAGTGTTGCCAGATGTACTACCATTGCCTAGTATGGTAGTACTGCCTGAAGTATTGCCACTAGCTGGAGTATTACTATCACTTGGTGTTGTGTTACCAGCTGGTGCTGGAGTCATATTCACCGTTGAGCTATTTTTAGCTGGTATGTACTTGCCGTTACCTAAAGAATAGTACTTCTTGCCTTTGATGGTCTTAGTACCATAGACTTTGACAGTTTTCCCCTTCTTAACTGACTTTTTGCCAATACGCTTGCCCTTGCTACTGTAAATTGCAGAGGTCTTAATTACCTTAACTTTTTGTGCAATCTTAACTTTACTTGCCAAAACATATTTACCATTACCTAAATTGTAATATGTCTTACCCTTAATTACTTTAGTACCATAAACTTTAATAGTTTTGTTCTTCTTTAAAGACTTCTTGCCAATCTTTTTACCTTTACTGTTGTAAAGATATGACTTCTTAATCATCTTGGCAGTCTTTGAAGCTGTCTTGGCCTTTTTTACATCAGTTTGCGTGGTCTTAGGAGCTGCATTAACTACAGTGTTGTTAGTCAATGCCAATCCACCCAGCATCCCGCCAAGCGCTGCAGTTCCTACTAATACATTACGAGTTACTTTTTTGTTATTTCTCAAGAAAGTTTTTATCAACTTTTTCTTTCCCTGATAATTCAATACTAAACCCTCCTATACGAATATTTAATTACAATTTAATTTTAATCTTTTTGTTTCCTTAATCAATAGGATTTTTAATTAAATAATATCGAATAATCTTGCAAAATTATTCAGGTTATAAAATTACTATTTATGCCAAGTAAAAAGTGCTTAGTCCATAAACTAAACACTTCTTAAAATATCTATTGATTTTTATATTATAATCCTGCCTGCTTACGCTCTTTCTCATACTTTTGCAGCGCCTGCAAGACTTGCGGCCAGTAACGTTTAGGCAAAATTAATTGCAATTTGTCCTGATAAATAGGGAAATCACTGGCTTTCATGCCGGTAATCCGTGCTAAATCCTGGTCAGACAAGTGATATTCTCTGGTAATTCGCTTAATTTCAACGGATGCATGTCCACGAAACCACGACCAGACAAAGAAGGCCAGTGCAAAGCCGCCTGCGGTTAAGACTGCATTCGGGAGCGTCCAACCAAAGCTACGCAAACAGATAAAAAAAGCGGCAATAAAGGCAACTAACGCCGAAGCGATGCCATAAATAACGGGAAAAAGTGAGTTCTTATGCATTTTGCCCTCCTAAAAGTCTTAATTGCCAAAAATACTATTGTTGCCATTACTTGAATTACTGCTATTATTCGAATTAGCATCAGTTGAATTATTTGCGTCATTACCATTATCGGTCTCACCAGAAACAACAGAAGAATAAATCTGATAATTAGTGAAGGCATTAGGGTCCTTCCAATTAATGCGATTGCGCTGCTCATTCAACTTATTAAGCCGCGTTTCATCGTTATCCAGAATTTCTGTATCAAGACCCAAGTTCGTTCGCAGCTGATTCGATATTTTTTGCAAAGTATCAGTTGAAGCAACTTGAATTGAAGAGCCATTAATCCATGCATCGTGTCCTTGGATATAACCACTCTTTAGATTGTCCATGCAGCCGCGATAGTTCATCGCCAGAGCAAGCATGTCATTGAAAGTCAAATTGGTCTTCACATACTTAGTAAAGATTTTAACCAACTTGCGATAATTGGTAAGGGTATTGATTGACATTGCCTTATGAACAACTGCCGTTATTACCTGACGCTGCCGCATCTGCCGGCCATAATCGCCGCGAGGGTCATCATGGCGCATTCTAACATAAGCAACTGCGTGCCGCCCATTCAAATGTTGCTTTCCTTTATGAAAGTCACACCAATCATACGAAAATTTAAATGGCACGTTAACTTCAACACCACCAACGGCATTAACCAGATTCTTCAGTGCCTTCATATTGACTTCGACATAGTAATTAATTGGCACATTGACAAGAGCAGAAACCGTCTGCATCGATGCGTTGCTGCCACCAATCCCGTAGGCCGAATTGATGCGGAACATGTTGTACTTGTTGCCGGGATCGCCCAAAATATTAACCAACGTATCACGTGGAATCGAGGTCATCGTTGCCTTATTTTTATCAGGATTAGCCGTTGCCAAGATTAAGGTATCGGAATTCCCCTTATCATGCCGACCTTCAATCCCCTGGTCAACACCAAGAATTAAAACCGAAATCGGTTGTTTATTAGCAATCCTAGCTGACGTCGCTGTGTTGCCGCCCGGGCCGTCAATTGCACTATGCAAGCTAAAATACATGTGTGCTGCCCAAGCCAAGCCGCAACTAACACACAAGACCGCAACAATCCCGACAATGCGCATAAAGGCATTTCCTGTTAAAGTAGCGGCCGGGGCCGCGAAGGCATGATTGCGATGAAGTTTTAAAGAAGATTGACGACGATAATCTTCTCTTCGTTTAGAGTTTGGATTCATTCCTTTATCTATTCCCTTCCAATAACTGTCCAAATGTATTTGTAACACTTTTAAACTTGAATTAAAATATTATCAAATATAATTAATAATATCTTATTTTTTTGCATTTTCGCACAATCATTATTAACATTAATTAGATATATAAAAGGAGAATTTTTAATGACAATTCCAAAAAGAACCGCCGTTCCTGAAGAACTCAAATGGGATTTAACCCGCGTGTTTAAATCTGATACTGACTGGGAACACGAATATACAACAGTTAAAACAAAAATACAAACCTTAAGCAATTTACAGGCGAATTTTGCCAAATCAGGACATGATTTATATGACGGCTTAACCAAAATTTTAGCAGTTGGTCGCCAGCTGGAAAAACTCTACGCCTATGCGACATTAGCAAGTGACGTTGACACGAGTAACACCCATTATTTAGGGTATGTTGCGCAAGTCCAATCCTTAGCTAGTAAATTTGAGGCCGTAACATCTTTTATCAATCCCGCAATTTTAGGTATTTCGGAAGCAGAATTAAAGCAATTTAGGCAAGACGAGCCGCAACTCAAAAATTACGACCACTGGCTTGACCAGATTACGCAAATGCGGCCACATACATTGTCTGCTAAAGAAGAAAAATTAGTGGCAGACGCGGGTGACGCAATGGGCGTTTCCGAGAATACCTTCAACGTCCTCACTAATTCTGACATGGAGTACGGCTACGTTCAAAACGATGATGGCGAGATGGTGCAGCTCTCTGATGGTTTGTACTCACTATTAATCCAATCGCAAAATCGCGACGTGCGCCAAGATGCCTTTGACTCAATGTACGCAACTTACGGTCAATTCGAAAATTCACTGGCTTCCACTCTTTCCGGCGTTGTTAAGGAACACAATTACAACGCGCAGGTTCATAATTATGACTCTGCACGCAGCGCAGCCTTACACGAAAATGGTGTACCAACTGTGGTTTACGACACTTTAATTAATGAAGTTGACTCCCACCTTGACTTGCTTCACCGCTACGTTGCTTTACGTAAAAAGATCCTCGGCCTAGATGATTTACAAATGTGGGACATGTACGTGCCATTGACTGGTAAGCCAGCAATGGCGTACACCTTTGATGAAGCTAAGGAAGAAGCCAAAAAGGCCTTGGCTCCACTAGGTGCTGACTACCTGAAGCACGTTGACTATATTTTTAACAATCGTGTAATTGATGTTGTTGAATCACAAAATAAGGTCACAGGTGCATATTCTGGTGGCTCTTACGATACTGACCCTTATGAACTGCTCAATTGGGAAGACAATATTGACTCACTCTACACACTGGTTCACGAAACCGGCCACTCGGTTCACAGTATGTATACCAGAGAAACTCAACCATACGTGTACGGTGATTACCCGATTTTCGTTGCGGAAATCGCGTCAACAACTAACGAAAATATTTTAACAGAATACTTCTTAGATCATGTTACTGACCCTAAGACACGGGCCTTTGTCCTTAACTACTACCTTGACTCCTTCAAGGGCACACTATTTAGACAAACACAATTTGCGGAATTTGAACAATATGTCCATGAGCAAGACGCCAAGGGGGAACCGCTGACTGCTGACCGCCTTAACGAATTTTATGGCCAATTGAATCAACGCTATTATGGTGACAGCGTTGAGCCTGGAGGCGATATTGCCAAGGAATGGGCACGCATCCCGCACTTTTACTACAACTTCTACGTTTATCAATACGCCACTGGCTTTGCGGCTGCAACTGCCCTTGCCAATAATGTTGTTCACGGGACAGATGCACAACGTGAAGCCTATCTTGGCTACCTCAAGTCTGGTTCAAGCGATTATCCTGTAGAAATCATGAAACGCGCCGGCGTTGACATGACTAAGAGTGCTTATTTGGAAGACGCATTTGCCACTTTTGCCAAGCGCTTGGATGAGCTTGAGAAAATTATCGCAAATAATTTCAAATAAGACTTGCAAGTTGCGAGCACAAATAATATAACTATTAAGGAAACAAAAAAGTTTCTCACATCAAAAAACGACTTCTTATTGAGGGGTCGTTTTTAGTTTGCAAATAATTTAGGCGTTTTAGTTGGCTACTTACTAATTAACTTAATGTCAAATTGAGGCTATATTCACAATTATCATTACGTTCTGGATAGTAATCTACATTTTATATACTTATTAAAAACACCTCTGATACTCAATTTTGAAATCTTATCTCAAAGGTGTTTTAAGTAATAGTAAGCTTATCATTTGTTTGCTTTGGCTTCGACATAATGGTTAAAAAGCCAAAGATCGGTCGCTAGTGCGATGATGTCATAAAATAAGAAGACCCAAAAGTCACCCATTAAGCTAATTCTGGGGACTGTTACTTCCATGTCTTGATAAGAACTTCCAAATAGAAAATGATTGATATTGGCATATACATCCCACCAAATGCTGTAACTAATTACTAACAACCAGCTAACTAGCACAATCATCAACAGCCGTACTAGCCAAGTGATGATTTTATGCGACTTACCCGGCCAAAAGTCAATCACAGCATGACTGCTGAAATTTAAAAGACTGACAGTCAGATAAACAGCTAGGCCAACCAGCAACAATAATAGTGCGGCCAAGAATAATTTTTCTACATTTAATAATGTTAAATGCGATAGCCAATAACCCAAGTCACGCACCTGCCGCCAAGTATCTTTATCAAATGGAGAAAGCATCCCTAACATAATTGCCAACTCAATCCCTAATAAAAGGTCAAGGTAAATAAACGAAAACCCAGAAGAAATTGTGTTAGCTAAATATAATTCGCTATCGTGCATTGGTACCAAGCGCCAAGTTTGTTCTCGGTTAAACTTTTCATTCTGCCAACAAGTAATTCCTAGATAAATTAAATTTGCTAGCAAACTGAACAAAATAAAGGCTGTTTGCAAGCAGTTGGAATATAAGTTTACCCGCTTGGCAGCTGCCGTTGTAAAAAACATAATTAACGAAAAAACTACCGTTGCAAATAACTGCACGCCGATCGTTCGGTGTGTCAACCGACTTTTTTGCTTAAAGAGTACTTTAAATACAGACCAAGAACTTCTCATGAATATTCTCCAATTTCACATGATTATGACTAATCATAGCATTATTATGGTTATAATTTTTTTGTGAAATTATTAAGAAAAATAAAAAGATCCAGTATTTTTCATACTGGGTCTTTTCTCTATTTTGCGTATTCCTGCCAAAACTTCCAAGCTAAATCTTGATAAAGCTTGCAGCCGTCTAAATAATTACTTACCGGTGTGTATTCGTTAGGTTCGTGAGCAACATCTCCCGGTGCTGGGCCCATAATTATGATGGGAAAGTTCCCTTTAGCTCGGATGTATTCCGAAGCATCGGTTGCTCCTGTATCAGCAACAAAATTACCACCGTAATTCATCTTTTCCTTAATAACAGACTGCGCTAATTTAGCAAGTTTAGTGTGCTTTTGGTTAGGTAGTGGCACCTCTGGGAAACTATAACGAATTGTGAGTTCTGCTCCCTGTTGGTTTAACTCTGCCACAATCTCTTCAAGCTCTTGATAAATTTGGTCATTCGGGTAAAGCGGCGTTGTTCTAATATTGCCCGAAAGCCAGGCGCTATCTGGAACTGAATTAATTTGACTGCCGCCTTGGATTTGACTAATTACATGTGTTAAAGGCCCTAATACTGGGTCTACTTGATCATGGCTATCCATCTTGGCTTGGGCTTGCTCAGCAAACTTAATCAGCGGCATGATTGCATTTTTACCTTTTTCAGGTGTTGAAGAATGAACGGTCACGCCCTTGGAAGTTACATAATAATCAATTACGCCTTTGTGCGTCACCACAACATCACAATTAGACGACTCACCAATAATTAAGCCATCAAGGTCATCGGCATAGCCTTCCTTAGTTAGTTGCGCCGCACCATATTCGCCAGTTTCTTCACCAACTGATGCTAGTAAACGAATGCGGCCTGGTAGTTCCTGACCACTTTCTAATAAGTCAAGCATCGCCACGACCATTGCAGCAAGTCCTGACTTCATGTCGCTAGCGCCGCGCCCATATAAATTACCGTCTTTAATTGTCGCGGTAAATGGTGGTGTATGCCAATTATCCAAGCTGCCCGCAGAAACCACATCTTCGTGACCAGAAAAGCCTAACAGTGGCCCCTGCTGACCCATATCAATCACCAAATTATCACGATCTTCGGCATACTGTACTCGCGTGATTTTTACCGGATAATCCTTAAATAAGTTGGCTAAGTAATCAGCCACCGCTGTTTCATGATCGTTAGCCGATTCGATTCCAATTAAATCAGACAATATTTTGAGTGCTTTTTTATCTTCCATAATATT
Organism: Lactobacillus sp. ESL0677; assembly: GCF_029392875.1. Lineage (NCBI taxonomy): Bacteria > Bacillati > Bacillota > Bacilli > Lactobacillales > Lactobacillaceae > Lactobacillus > Lactobacillus sp. ESL0677. Next base: position 1,769,755 of record NZ_CP113946.1, read on the forward strand.
TGCCTCTATGCTTCCAAAACCTTGGCTAAAAATTCTTGTGCCCGCGCCGTCTTTGGCTTTGCAAAAAATTCAGTTGGTGCTGCTTTTTCCTGAATATAGCCATCTGCCATAAACCAAACTTGATCGGCCACATTCTTGGCAAAGCCCATTTCATGGGTAACAACAACCATTGTCATCCCTTTTTGGGCTAAATCCTGCATAACCTTCAATACCTCACCGACCATTTCCGGATCAAGTGCACTAGTTGGCTCATCAAAGAGCATCATTTCTGGATCCATTGCTAGTGCCCGGGCAATCGCCACCCGCTGCTGTTGACCGCCGGAAAGGCTAGCTGGGAACGCATCAGCCTTATCAGCTAAGCCAACTTGTGCAAGTAATTCCTTGCCTTTTGCCGTAGCCGCTTCTTCTGTAACGTGCTTAACTTTCATCGGTGCCAATTTCAGATTTTCCAAGACACTCATGTGTGGGAACAGGTTAAATTGTTGGAACACCATGCCCATCTTTTCCCGCAAAGTATTCAGCTCGTCTTCACTCAAAGAGGTCAGTTCTTTATTTTCAAAAATCACTTTGCCAGAAGTTGGCTGGTCGAGCAAGTTCAAGCAACGTAAAAAGGTACTCTTACCAGCGCCTGAAGGTCCAATTAAACAGATAACCTGACCATCTTTAACTTCGGCGTTAATATCTTTTAAAACTTCGTTATTGCCAAAAGTCTTTTTTAAATGTTCAACCTTAATTAATGGTTCCTCGTTATTCATGCTTCATCTTCCCCTCAAATACTTTCATCAAGCTGGACAAGCCAAATGTAATGATAAAGTACAAAATCATCGTAATTACAAGTGGCATCACGCCCCGGTAAGTATCAGCCTGCACAATTCTTGATTGGTAAATCAGATCTTTAACCCCGATAACTGACACAATCGAACTTTCCTTAATTAAGGAAACAAATTCGTTCCCCAAAGCTGGCCAAATATTTTTCATTGCCTGTGGCATGATAACGTAACGCATCGTCTCTGTCCGCGACAGTCCCAAGGACCGCGATGCTTCAGTCTGGCCCAGTGCAATTGAGTTAATCCCTGAACGAATGACCTCCGCAACATAGGACGCCGAATTAAGCGAAACTGCAATAATACCAGATAGTAATGCGGGAATATTGACCACTAACCCCAAGCCAAAGTAGATAAAGAGCAGTTGAACCATCAAAGGTGTGCCCCGAACAAACTCAATATAAGCTGTTGCAATTGAGTGTGCAATTTTATTACGACTTAACCGCATCAAGGCAAGGATAGCACCTAATAAGAAACCGAAGAAGACAGAAATTGCAGAAATGAATAATGTATAGCCTACGCCAGCAACGAAGAAGTCTTTGTATGCCCACATAGAATTATCAACCTTAGCTGCCTTTTGGGATTTGCCAGCTGTTGCCAGATACTTACCTGCTTTTGGCAAATACTGCTTTTTAATCAAGTTCTTTGCTTTAATTTCATCGATTGACTTGTTAGCCGCATTGACTAGGCTCTGTGCTCCTTTATGAAAAGCAATCGCTGAACCAACTGACTTATCCTTAAAGCCTGAAGGAATATTGATAATGCCCGTTGTATTTTTAACGTAAGCATCAGCCGAAGCTGAGTCAACTGCAACTGCATCAAACTTGTGTGTCTGCAATGCCAGGATTAAGTCGCTATCCTTGTCCATTGTTTTTAGTGTTGCTTTTGGCGCTTGCTTTTTAATTAAATCACTTTGCAAACTACCTGTTTGTGCTGCAATTGTCTTGCCGGCAAAAGAATGATAATCGTGATACTTTTTGGCATCGGCCTTTCTGATAATCAAGTCCTGACCACTAGCATAATAGACTTGACTAAAGGCAACACTCTTTGCCCTCTTAGGTGAAGCCGACATCCCAGCGATTACCATATCGATTTTGCCAGTTTCTAGAGCAACAAGTAACGAGTCAAAGTCCATTGTCTTCACGACCAGCTTTACTCCCATGTCGTGAGCAATTTTTTTACCGACCTCAATGTCCATGCCAAGTACCTTGGACTTGCCGTTAATATTCTTAACAAATTCATAGGGCGGGAAGTCGGGACTCGTCCCCATGACTAATTCGCCCTTTTGTTTAACCTGTTTTAAATAATTATCTGTTGCTTGCGGTGCTTGTGCTGCCTGCACGCCACTAACACAATTGACTAGCATTGTCAGTGTTGCCAGCATCACTAAGGCAGCCTTGAGCCATTTAATTGCCTTTTTCATATTATTCCTCACTTCTTGATATTAATGCGATTAAAAAATGAATTGCCCAAATCACATCGTCGTTTACTTATTAAATTCATTTTTAACCTCCTAAATAAAAAACTCGCCCCTTCTTACATTCTCGTAAGAAGAGACGAGTTTTTACCCGCGGTACCACTCTTGTTGATACAAAGTATCCGCTTATTAATTGACTGCATTATCGCCTAAGCACGCCTTCATTCACCCTCTAATTTGCCTCCCACTCTATGCAAACTCGCTTAATAAAGAAATGAATTACTACTCCTAAGCTATTTAAATAGAAATTATAGCAGAAAAATCTAGATTGTCCATTATTTTTTGCTTAAAAATTAAAAAACAATGATTAAAAAGTTAGATTAAGCCTATTTTACAATGATTGCAAACAAAAACTGGTGAAGAAATAACTTCCACATCAGTTTCTGCTTTTTTAAAAGATATTATCTTTAAGCTTGTGAAGCACCAGAAGTGGCATCTGAGTCGTCTTCCTTAATTTGATTATCCTTAGTTACAGGGTAAGGCTTAATTCTTGAAGGATCAGTGTTTGACTTCAAGTTATCAGCAGTGTAGTTAAAGTGAGTTAATCTTGCATGCTTAACGTCTTCAATTGTCTTGCAACCAGTTAATTGCATGTCAATAATCAATTCATCATTTAATTGCTTGATAACCGATTCAACACCCTTAGCACCACCAAGAGCCAAAGCGTAAAGGTAAGGACGGCCAATACCAACAATATCAGCACCCAATGCCAAAGCCTTAAAGACATGAGAACCACGACGAACACCTGAGTCAAAGAAGATTGGAACACGGTGATTAACTGCCTTAGCAACTTCTGGCAACATGTCAATAGTAGCTGGACCTGAATCAACTTCACGACCACCATGGTTAGTAACATAAATACCGTCAGCACCGGCACCCATTGCAAGGTATGCATCTTCAGCACATACTACACCCTTAACAATAACCGGTAAGCCTGAAATTTCCTTAATCCGACGAACATCATCTGGACCAATCTTTTGTGCAGATGAAGCATACATTTGAGCAACAGTTTGACCTTCACCCTTACCACCTTGGTAACGAGTAAAGAAGTCTAGTGGCACTGGGTAAGCAAACTTAGTTCTAAGGTTAGCTTCACGATAACCAGATACCAAAGCATCAACAGTCAAGAAGATACCCTTGTAGCCTGCCTTCTTAACAGCAGTCAAAACCATCTTGTTGAATTCCCAATCCTTACTTAAGTAAAGTTGGAAGAAACGTGGTGAATCTGGAGCAGCTGCAGCAATATCTTCAACACTCTTGTTGCCGTAAGTACTTGATGCAAACAAAGCACCAGCAGCTGCAGCACCCTTTTGCGTAGCAACTTCGGCATCTTTATGAGCAATACCGTGACATGCAATTGGTGAAATCATAATTGGCGTCTTCAATTTCATCCCCATAAATTCCATATCAGTTTGCGGATCTGACATATTTGTCAATGCCCGTGGAACAATTTGGAAATGGTTGAAGGCTGTGGTGTTGTTACGCCATGTCCATTCATTTTCTGAACCAGAAGCAATGTAGTAGTATGCACCTTCTGGCATAACACTCTTAGCACGTTCCTCAAGTTCATCAAGATTAATCATATTAATTGCTTCATCACGGTCACTTTGTGGAAAACCATTATAATAAGCTGTCATTTTAATAACTCCTTTTCTCCTACATAAATTATCTACACCCCCTATTATACATGGAAATGCTTACAATAGTTAGTGAAATTTTTAAAGAATGTTAAATTAACGCCAACAAAAGTGCTTATTTTTTCACAAGCAAAAAGGAAGCAACTTAACATTACTTCCCAAATTGGTTATTTTCCTATAAATTATGCCTGACTAGATGAGTGAAGTAAGTAACAAGATAAATAAAAACTTCGATCACTGCAATAAAAAAAGTTACAGGTAAATTAGTGGCAAAGCCCAAATATAGTCCTAGCCAGACACCAATTAGAGCAAAAAAGACCGACCACGCAATCATTGAACCGACAGTTCTACCAAGATAATTAGCCGTTGCTGGTGGCAAAGTCAATAGGATAAACACGAGCAATGAGCCAACAATCTGCGCACCAACTGAAACAGACATGGCTAACGCGATTAAGAAAATCACACTAACCAGACCGGTTTTAACGCCATGCGCTAAGGCACCAATGTGGTCAAACGAATCAAAATTAAGTTGTCTTTGAATTAAAAAAATCATTAACAACACAATAATTGATAATCCTACTAACTGAATAACTCCCTGCCTGTCAACACCGATAATACTGCCGAATAAAATATTCGTTGCATAATTGCTATTAGCACCAGAAATAGCCAAAAACAAGACGCCAAGACCAATAAATAATGCAGAGATGGCACTAATTGATGATTCTTTCTGCTCACTATGCAGTGATAATTCGCCAACACTAATTGAACCTAGCAGGGTAAACAGGAGCATCCCCCACAAGGGACCGATCCCCAGCCATACGGCAAAAGCCGCACCAGCAAAGCCAATTTCAGACAAGGTGTGTGCCAAAAAGCTAAAATTGCGCGCCACGACATAAACCCCAACTGTTCCGCAAGTAATTGCAATAAACGTGCTAGCCAAAAAGGCGTTGCGCATAAATGGTAATGCAAACATTATTCGTACGCCTCCTCAAACTGAGACATCTTCCCCTGCTCAATCGAACCGTGATTTAAATACAGATAATCCTTCATATATTTACGAGCTAGTGGCACATCATGGGTCACAAACAAAACTGTAATTCGGTGCTTCTCATTCAAATGCCTAATTAGACCCATTAGTTCATCTTTAGCCGCAGGGTCAAGACTGGCTGTTGCTTCATCCAGAATAATCACATTAGGATTATCAAGTAAAGTCTGAGCCAAATAAGCGCGCTGCTTTTGACCGCCAGAAGCTTCACCCATCCGCGTATTTTTAATAGCGTACAAGTTAGTTTCTTCAAGCTGAGTCTTAATCGCCTGCTTGACTTTTTTTGTTTTAATCACCGGCGCATTCAAGGCAATGAAGGCCTCAATTGACAATGGATACTCTACGTCAATATTTCGAAATTGCGGCACGTAACCCAAGCGAACCCCTTGAGTAAACGCAAATGCCCCGCTTGTTGGCGTTAGCATCTTCATCAGGACGTTAATCAGCGTCGTTTTACCAGCACCATTCGGCCCCAAAAGTGCTGTCATCGATCCTTCTTTCAATTTGAAATTCAGGTCAGTAAAAACCGCCTGCTTATCAAATTTCATACTAAGATTATTTACTTCTAAAATATCGGTCACACTTGCACTTCTTTCTGGTTTACCTTAAAAGTTGCCAACTTTGACAAATTCGTTAACATCAATTTGGTAATACTTATGACCTGCAATCTTCACTCTACCGCCGTAAGTTCTAATATAAGTACGCCGATAAAGCTTGCCCTTGCCAATTCGGTAGCCGTTAGCATTGTATAAATAAGCATTATGCTTAACTTTACGCAATTTACCGTCAACGTTGCTAGCAACGACAAATTGATTTAAGCCGATTTGCAAATACTTTTTACCAGCAATCGTCTTATAGCCATACAAAGTTAATTTAGTACCGGCCGTTTTAGTTGCTGCTGAAGTAGTGTCGCCATTTTCATCATAAACCAAGGCATCATGCATTAAGGTTTTAGTACCAGTAGGCTTCGGTAAGGTTGCAGCCGGCTTATCAGCTTCCGGTGTATCGCTTGGCTTGTTAGCTGGTGTATTAGTAGTTGAGTTGTTATCAGCTGTAGTCCCATTTTGGTTATCATAGTAATACTTCACAAGGTTATAAAAATCATCCATCGTATAACCCCATTTAGCGAAATAGCCGTCGGGATCAGTATGATCCGTGCCGCCTAAATATTGGCTGACTGCATGGTGCGACCAGATCGTTCCTTGCCCATCATGCACAGCATTATCTGGCTGCAAGCCATAATGGTGTAATAGCGCTGCTGCATAAATTGCATCATTATTAACGCCCTTAGCAAAGTCAGCGGCGTTATTTTCCTCACATAATTCTACTTGAATAAACCGATCGTTGGCTTGTGGTCCAGCACCCCAAGTCCCACTATCAGGTGACATCATCTGGATGACACCGGTCTTATCAACAAAGGCATGCACATAAGCGTAAATATTCTTCCATTCACGATTGAAATAAATCGCTTCATCATGAGCCGTTGCGTTTGGCGTTGCCGTCTCATGAATAACGATTCCTTCTGGCTTGCCATTACGGTATGGAATTGCGTTTTCAGCAAAAGAATTATACTTAATTCCTTCTTGAGCTAGCATATTATCTGCATAAGTAACGCCGCCATAACTGTCTTGCTTGGCTAAGTCATTAATTGAACTAGCATGAACTTGTACTGCCAATGGTGCTGCTTGAATTGGCACGGCAATCATTGTTGCTAATGTCAATGCTGTAATTAATTTTTTCATTTTTTAATTTCTCCTCTAATTATTTGTGAGCTATTCGGGCTAACTTTTGATAATTTGTCGTCATCCAAGTTAAGTACGTCATACTATCAGGCAACGTTTCACGGATTTTCAAAATTGGAATCTGTTGTTCCTGAGCTAGCTTAACAAAATTATTAACGGTTGAACTTGAAGTTTGTTCATTATCAACAAAGAATGCAATCTTATGCTCTTTTATCCCCGTTGTCATTTTTTGAACTGTCGCTGGACTCGGATCAGTATTGTTCTGGATTGCTTGTTCAAAGTCTTGATTGGCAACCTTTAGATGAGCTGCTGTCAAGGCATAATCAAAAACGGGTTCACTAACATACACCGGTTTGCTACTTTGGCCGTTAATTTTAGCAGCTATTCTCTTAATTTTAGCTACTTTAGTTAAATAATGCTGACCTCGATTGCGATAATACGCCGCATGCTTGGGGTCCTCCTTACTTAACCTCGTAACTAGATAATTAACGTATTTGACCGGCATCGTTAGGTTATACCAAATATGCGGGTTAGCACCCTTTTTCAAGCCCATCAAGTCTTCACCGACCCAAACCGGCTTCTTTTCAACTGCGGAAGCCAGCTTGTCCATCCAACTATCGTACCCCAAACCGTTAGCTACAACAATATCGGCAGTTGATAATTCCTTGGCATCGTTAGTCGTTGGCTCAAAGTCATGCGGGTCCATTGCCGCCTTTTTGATGAGTGCGTCAGCTTTGCCATATTTACCCACAACATTTTGAGCAATATCTGCATAAATATTTGTTGTCGTGACAATTGTTATCTTTGAACTCTTGAGTGGCTTTTGCACACAAGCACTAAGCGTCAATATTAGGACGGCTAATAAACCTATCACGGTACCCCATTTTTGTAATTTTTTCATATCCATCTCTTTTCTGATGCTTAATCTTGTTATTAGTAATTTTTATTCAATCTATATAAGTATTAATCATAATTAATAAACATTATACACTAAAATCCAGAGTACTATTACCTTGACATTTAATCAAAAATCAGAAACAATTCCTATTGCTCTTAATCGTAATTAATCCTATTTAAGTTAACCGCTATTTAAATTTTTTGTCAACAACCATAAATTTTAATTGCTATTAAGCCAGGTTATTACCTTCAAATTATTAATTTTTAAATCGTAACAAAGTCTATTTATTATCAAGTAAATTAGTTTTTTATAAATAAAGATGGTAAACTAGTAATGCTAAATTTTACGCATAAAACAGGAGTATGACAGATGGATAAATTAACAATTGCGTTAAATATTTTAAAAACTAACCATTATAAGATAACTAAGCAGCGCCAAGAGCTGCTTAGTTATCTCTATCAGTACTCTGACTACTATCTTTCCTTAACCCAACTTGATAAGCACTTGCGACAGCATTTTTCTAAAATGAGTCATGACACCATTTACCGCAACGTTAAGGAAATGCAGGAAATTGGCATTGTCGAAACCAAAATGTTCCCTAATGGGTTACGGGTGAAGTTCCAGTGCGATTTTATCGCTTCTAATCACAGTCACTTCATCTGCCAAGAATGCGGCCGCACAATTGAGTTGCCGTTACCCGACTTTAACAAGGTTAACGTCCAGCTTGTCGGCTTTCAGATTAATGATTACCAGGTGGAAATTCATGGCTTGTGCGACCATTGTCATAAGCAATCATAAAAATAGAGCAGTAAGAATACTGCTCTATTTTTTACTGTTAAATTTTACTTATCCACCGGTTTTTTCCATAAGCCTAGGATCACTCCGGCTACAATCGAACCAATAATTGTTGCAACAAAGTACAAAACAATGTGGTTAGCTAACGGCGATACCCATAAGCCACCGTGAGGTGCAGGGACACCAATCCGCCAAAAGCCAACTAAGGCGCCACCAACGGCTGAACCAATGATACATGACGGAATAACGTGACCAGCATCAGCTGCGGCAAACGGAATTGCACCTTCGGTAATGAAGGAAAAGCCTAAAATCCAGTTGGTCACACCAGCCCGACGCTCATCTTCCGTGTACTTATTCTTAAAGAATGCAGTCCCTATGGCAGTTGCAAACGGTGGTACCATCCCGCCGACCATTACAGCAGCCATCATTACAGCGGCAACAGTTGAATGAGGGTCATTAGCAAAGGCGCCAGAAGCAAAGACATAAGCCGCCTTGTTGAAAGGTCCACCCATATCAATGGACATCATCGCTGCCAAAATTGTAGTTAAGACAACTAGGTTGCCCGTTCCCATTTGGTTTAAGAAGTTAGTAATCGCAAAGTTAATGGTACTGAAAATTGGGTTAACAATGTAATACATAATTAAAGCAATGAATAGCAGACTTAAAATCGGGTAGATCAGCATTGGCTTCATTCCCTCAAGCGATTTTGGCATCTTAGCACATAATTTCTTCAGACCAACTACCAAATAACCGGCAATAAATCCTGAAGCTAAGCCACCCAAGAATCCGGCCGGTGACTTGGCATTAGTGACCACGTTAGCAACATAGGCGCCACCGTAAGAACCACTATAAACGGTCGCCATAAACCCACCAACAAAACCGGGCATCAATGCCGGCAAATCGCCGATGGATTCGGCAATATAACCTGACAATATCGGCACCATAAAGGCAAAGGCCATATTCCCGGCATTATTAAGGAAAATGAAGGCTGGTGATTTCGGCCCGCCGGCATAGTTTTCCACAATAAAGGAAATCGCCATCAAAATCCCGCCGCCGATAACAAACGGCAACATGTGCGAAACACCATTCATCAGGTTTTTATAAATTGAACCCCAGACGCCTTGCTTTGAACTGTCACCGGCGTCAGCAATTTTACTGTCTGAATGATAAACACTGGCCTTGCCATCCAGAACGGTTGCAACTAACTCATCAGGTTTATTAATTCCGTCAACTACCGGCCGACTAACCAATGGCTTGCCATCAAAGCGTGGCATATCAACCTTTTTATCGGAAGCAATCACGACACCTTGAGCACGGCTAATTTCTTCAGGAGTCAGTCGGTCCTTAACCCCTTCTGAACCGTTAGTCTCAATTCTGACATCAACGCCGCGCTTTTTACCGGCTTTAATCAACGCTTCTTGTGCCATGTAAGTGTGCGCAATCCCGTTAATGCAGGCTGTTACCCCAACAATCAGCGGCTTCTCGCCAGTATTTGCTGCCTGAGTTTCAGACCGCTTTTCGGCATCACTCTTAGCCTCAGCTTGTTCAAATAAGGCAATTACTTCCTTAGGCGATTGGGCTAACTTAAGTGCACTGACCAAATCCGGATTAATCAATAGTCCAGACAATTTTGCCAAAGCTTCAAGGTGTGTATTATCAGCGCCAGCCGGTGCAGTAATCATGAAGAATAGGTAAACTGGCTTACCATCAAGTGAATTGAAGTCAATCCCTTTTTCACTTTTAGCAAACAAAACCCGCGCTTTGTTAATTGACTTATTACGAGCGTGTGGCATTGCAATGCCATCACCAATTCCTGTTGTTGATTCATCTTCGCGTGCCCAAATTGACTTAATGAATTCATCTTCATTATTGACAATTCCTGTTTGCACTTCGAGATCGGCCATCTCCTTAATCGCGTCTTCCTTATTCGTCGCCTTCAGCGACATAATCATGGATTCAGGAGCTAAAATATCTTTGATTTTCATAGCTAACTCTCCTTTTTTATGAAATCTGCTCTACTTCGATTTGCGGCAAAACCGCATCAATCTGACTTTTAACCGCAATATCCTTAGTAAAGGCAGTCGCGGCGCCACAAGCCATCCCCATCCGGAAACTTTCTTTTGGATTGCCACTCTTAACATAAGTACCGACAAAGCCGGCAATCATCGAGTCACCAGCACCAACTGAATTAACAGCGGTGCCAACTGCGGCTGGGGCATGATACACATGCTCTGGTGTTACCAAGTAGCCACCCTTAGCCGCCATCGACACCATGACATTTTGTGCGCCCTTATCTAACAACTGCTGTGCACAAGTAAGCATCTCTTGCTCACTATTAAAGGTCGTGTTGAACAAGTCCGCTAATTCGTGATGATTGGGTTTAATCACTAGCGGCTTGTAGCTTAATGTATCTAGCAAAGCACGCCCTGTGGTATCGACCACAAATTCGGCATCAGCTTCTTTAATTAGCGGCAACAATTTTTGATAAAAATCTGCCGGTAAATTCGCCGCTAACGAACCACTTAAAACTACAAGATCGCCTGATTGTAAGTCACTAAGCCTGTCTTCAAAGGCGGTAACTTCTGCTGGGGCAACCGCTGGCCCCGCCGCATTAATTTCTGTTTCCTGTCCGGCATGCACCTTGACATTCACCCGTGTAGTTTCCTTAATTGTCACAAAATCATTGACAATTCGGCGCTGGTTTAGTTGGCGCACCAGTTCTTTACCGGTAAAACCACCAGCAAAGCCCCAAGCCGTGTTTTCAATTCCTAACTGGTTAAGAATTTGGGAAACGTTAATTCCTTTCCCACCAGCCAAAAAGACCGCATTGGGTGTTCGATTGACAGCACCGGGAGTGACTTCACTCAGTTGCATGACATAATCCAAAGCTGGATTAACTGTAACTGTATAAATCATTGCTTTGCCTCCTTTAAATTAATTTTAGTTGGTAATAATTGCCGCTGCTCCTTTGTCAGGTCAGCCGTAATTACATTAACATCTTGACTATCAGCAAAAATCGCAAAGTTGCGTTCGCCGATTTTAGAAGCATCAGTTAGCACATAGGCATGCCGTGCCTGCATAATCTCTAATTTCTTCATCGCGGCTTCTTCTGGGTCAGGCGTGGTTAAATTACCTTCCTGATCCAAGCCGTTAGTCCCGACAAAGCTAGCCGCAAATTTCATCCCTTGCAGCTGAGTAATCGCAGACTGGCCAACAACAGCGTGAGTATCCTCCTTGATGCGACCACCTAACAGGATCGTATCAATCTCGTGATTTAATGCTCCCAGCGCCGTTTCAAGGCCGTTAGTCACAACCGTCACGTGAGGAATATCTGCTAAAAAAGGCACCATTTCGTAAGCAGTTGTTCCCGCATCAATAAAAATATAGTCATTTTCATGAACAAAATGTTCAACTGCATAACGAGCAATCTTAATCTTGGCTTCATGGTTCATACTAAAGCGAATATGTTGCGATACGTCATGGGCAAAATTCTTCACGGATTGCGCACCACCATGAATTCGCTTCAGCAGCCCCTGCTGCTCCAATTGAATTAAATCGCGGCGAATTGTCGATTCTGACGTGTTAGTAATCGTCGATAGGTCCTTGACCTGGCACAATTCGTGTTGATTAACATAATTCTCAATGATTTTTTGCCTTTCTTGCGTTAACATTCTATCCACCTCTTGCAACTATTGTATTCGGTTCCATCGTCAAAAGCAATCATTTTTTGTCAAAAATATTCATTTTTATTCATAAGCACGCATGAATAGCTATCAAAAAAGCACTAACTAAAGAAGCTAGTGCTTTTTGGGTTAAGCCAATAAATATTGCACGGTTGCCGTACCTGCAGCTTTAGCCGCAATTAATAGAGAGCGTTCGTCTAACATAAAGTTAGGACTATGGTGCGGATGAGTCTGACCATCGGCAATATCACAGCCAACATATAAAAAGGTACATGGCTTTTGCAAAGCGTAATAAGAAAAGTCTTCTGACGGATCTTGAGCGCCAAAATCCGTTACTTCGTTAATTTCCGGAATATTCGGCACTTCTTTTTGTAAACCAGCGACTACCCGCTTGGTAAAATCTGGGTCATTGTACAAAACAGGTACATCCTTCGTGATTTCATATTCAGCCTTGACACCAAACATTGCCTCAGTTCCTTCAATTAATTGCTTGAGGCGCTCATGAATAACCTGACGCGTGCTTTCCTTCATAATACGAATATCACCCTTAAGTGTGACTGACTCCTTAATGGCGTTACTGGTGCCAACGCCGTCAAACGAGCCAACGGTAATACTTGCATGATCAGCCGGCTCAATGCGCCGCGAGACAATCGTTTGCAAAGCAGTTACAAAATAAGAACCAGCAACAATGGCATCATTTGACAATTGCGGCATTGAGCCATGACCGCCCTTACCAATGAACTTAATCGTAAAGTTTGAGCGTCCCGTCTGACTTTCACCTAGATGATAGGCAACTGAACCAACGGGCATGGTTGACATCACGTGAATGCCAATGACATTATCAACATTATCTAAGACGCCGCCAGCAATCATCGCTTGGGCACCACTTGGTGCCTTTTCCTCGGCTGGCTGGTGGATAATTCTAACTGAACCGCGCAATTTGTCTTTCACCGCAATCAGATTTTTAGCTAACACCATTAAGTAAGCAGTATGGGCATCATGACCACAAGCATGCATTACTCCGGCATTTTGCGATTTAAATGGTAAATCGTTGTCCTCTTGAACGGCCAAGCCATCAAAGTCAGCTCTAAGACCCAGCTTAGGCCCGGGCTTGCCGCTATCAATATCCACGGTAATGCCATAACCTGAGCCACAATCTTTAACCGTGCAGTCTAACCCATCATAGAAATGCTTAATATAATCATGCGTTTGCTTTTCCTGATTTGATAATTCGGGATGAGCATGTAAGTGACGCCGAATCTTAATCATTTCATCTTGATCATCATCCAAGCGCTTCATTAATTCTTCTTCAACTGTCATTTTATTCTCCTTATAGCTCTAGCACATTACAATTAATTCAATTATACAACACAATTTTGCTAGTACTAAAAATGGACTGGATCTTGTGCTAAAATTAAAAGGTTGTCTTTGATAAAGAAGTAAGGGAGTTTAATTAATGGAAGAAAACGAACCACAGATACGACGACACCACATTTCTGCTAGTCACCACATGAAAATTCAATGGAAAGAATTTTTTAAAAGTCCTGACGACACCTTAATTAAGGACACAACCTTGGTTGAAAAAGGGTCATTAGTCGGCAGAATCGGCATTATGCTGCTGGAGTGCGGAACGGGAGCTTGGCGCGTGCGCGACTCAATGAACACCGTAGCGCGAGCACTTGATATTACTTGCTCGGTTGATATTGGGCTGATTTCGATTGAATATACCTGCTTTGATATTAACAACAAGTCATATTCGCAGACCCTGACTTTGGCAACAACCGAAGTTAATATGAATAAACTAAACAAAATGGAACAGTTTGTTCGTAAATTTGAGAAAAATCATGACCACTTATCCATTGGGGCAATCCACCATAGTTTAAACGAAATTGAACGGCACACAGTTAATTATCCCGTCACTATTTCGGCTTTAAGTGCAGGAATTGCGTGCTGCAGTTTCATTTTTCTGCTAGGTGGCGGCCTGCCAGAGATGATCTGTACCTTTTTTGGCGCATTAATTGGAAATTATGTGCGTGGTGAAATGGGCAAACGCAAAATTACCCTTGTGGCAAAAATTGCCGTGGGAGTTGCCATTTCTTGTGCAGTTTACTTTTTATGCTTTATGCTGGGCCAAAAATTATTGGGCTGGAACCATGATCACGCATACGGTTATATTGGCGCGATGCTCTATGTTATTCCCGGTTTTCCTTTCATTACTTCTGGTCTTGACATGTCGAAGCTCGATATGCGTTCGGGATTAGAGCGACTAGCCTACGCTTGCTTGGTAATCATGACGGCAACGATGGTTGGGTGGGGAATTGCTATCGCTCTTAACCTGACGCCAGGTGCCATGCCTAAGCTCAATCTCGCGCCAGGCATTCTAACTTTTTGTCGAATTTTAGCAAGCTTTGGCGGCGTCTTCGGTTTCTCCGTGATGTTTAACGCTAAGCCGCAAATGGCATTTGTAGCAGCCTTAATTGGTGCCCTTGCCAACACCTTACGCCTCAGTCTAGTTGACTATAATCACTTACCGGCAGCACTTGCCGCCTTTATCGGCGCCCTATTAGCAGGGCTGCTTGCCAGCTTTGTCCGTGAAAAAGTTGGTTTTCCAAGAATTGCAATTACTGTACCGGCAATCGTGATTATGGTGCCCGGACTTTATATGTACCGAGCCGTGTTCAACTTTGGTGTCACAAATATTAATGTCGGTGCCTATTGGATTATGAATGCCTTAATGATTGTGATCGCTCTGCCAATTGGCCTATTGACGGCCCGCATCTTAACCGACACCAAGTGGCGCCATGCTGATTAATTTTAGATAAAAACAAACTAAATTTAAATTTATTAATCAACAAAAATACTAGTATGTAAAAGGCTCTTTCATGTTATTTATGAAAGAGCCTTTATCTATCTTTGCTTATTCAAGACATATTTTTTACATAAAAAAGTCCTTGACAGCAGAGTCAAAGACTTTAACAAGAAAATATTTACAAGCTGGTTAGTGCTTGTAGGTGTTACCTTGATACATTCCATAAAGTAATTATATCGTATTTGTTTTTTGTGTTCAACTTAAACTTCTTTTACGGTAAAATGTTAAAGAAGCACGAAGGTTGGTTACCTTTAATACTGTGCTTCAAAGAAGGTGAAATACCTTGATCACGTTCCTGAAACAACTAGCAGTATTGGTGTTGTTGTGCATTTGGTTAATAAGTTAATTGATAAAAATAGGCTTCTTTAACTTATTAAGTATGCTAAAAGACACGGATAAAACCGTGTCTTTTTTGAATTAATTTATTTTTAGCCAAAATAAAAACAGACAAGACTCCTATCTTGTCTGTTTCTGTGTAAGTAAACATTAGCTATTAAATATTAATAAAACCAATAAATTTTTACAACCTATTTGCTTGTCCCAACTATAAGCCCAACATATGAGCAAAAACTGGAACAAGTAAATTATCAACTAGGCCTGTAGCTACCACCGCAACTGCAGCCATTGCACCTTGAACAGAGCCGAGTTCTAGACCAAAAGCTGAACCGATTGTGTGACCAGCAGCACCTAGACCTAAACCTGTACCCATTGGGTCACTATCAAGTCTAAACCATTTAACCATTTGCTTACCTAAAGCATAGATCACAACCGCATTCAAGATGCAGGCCATTGCAGTAATTGAAGCATTACCACCAATTGATGTCGTTAATGGCATTGCAATTGCTGTTGTTGCTGATTGACTAAGCATTGATCTAATCCCAACTTCATCAAGTCCAACTGCCTTAGAAACTAAAGTAATCAGGATTAATGAAATAAAGGTACCAATGATTAGGCTCAATAAGATGATAACCCAATTTTTCTTTACAACATCATTACGTTTATACAATGGTACCGCAAAGGCAATCGTGGCCGGTGTGATAAACCAAAAGATGATATCGCCACCTGGCTTGTAAGCCTTAGCATAAACTTGAGCTGTTGAAACATCAAAGAACTTGCCCAAAACTACTAAAATCGCAATTCCCAAAACCATTGCAACAAACAAAGGTTGGAAAATAAATAGTCCATGAGACTTTTTAAATAACCACTTACCAATTAAAAAGACGAGCAGTGATAAAAAGACACCGAATAAAGGATTACTGATATAAGCCATTATTTTCCATCTCCAGTCTTAACATCATTAGAAACTGAACCCAACTTAACTGAGGTCAACTTCTTCTTTAACCAAAGCAATGCTCTAGTTGTGTAGGCAGTTACAACTAATAGAATAATTGTTGATAGTAAAATTACTAAGACTAGTTGCACACCCTGGGCCTTCATAATGTCAAGGTTAGCTGCAATGGAAATTCCTGATGGAACAAACATAAAGCTGATTAATGAAATTAGTGCACTGCCAAATGAGTCAACCCACTCAAGCTTAATAACATGAGTTGTTAATAATACGTATAATAGGACTAAACCGATAACTGGTGTTGGTACCGGGAAGTTCTTTGGCATTGTTTCTGAAATTAACTGTGATGCAAACAAGATTGCTGCATAAACCAACATTTGAAATAAAAGTGGGGCTGATTTATGTTCGGGTTCTTTATTTTTCATCTTACTCATCCTTTCTCGTTTCCTTATCTTCACTGATAAAGATACTAGGTAAAAGGCATTTTGTGAGCAAAATTATGCCGAACTGCAAAAATCGGCCGGTGAACTGCATGTGAGTAAAAGTAAAAGTTATTTCTTGTTGTAGCGCTTACATCCCTAAACGCTGACTTAAATCCTTTCTATATGAGCGGCCAACCTGGACCTTTTCGCCATTACTCATAACTAACAAAAGTGTGTTATTAAACCACGGCTGTACTTCTTTGACTTCCTCAACGTTAATGATTGCATTGCGATGAACCTGCATAAACTTAGCTTGATTGAGCCGCTCCTTTAACCAAGCCAAAGTTTCGCGAGTTTTATAATGCTCTTGAGCTGTTGAGATTGTTAGAACTCCACTATTGATTGTCGCCGTAATTAAATCGTTCTTTTTAATGACGATATTACGATCATCGAGTTCAATACTGAGCATCTCATTAACTACATGAGGCTGCTCCTTACTAATCCGCGTTTGTACTCGCGACTCGATAACATTACGTGCTTTAGTTAGGGCCTGGTCTATTCGTTCCTGCTCAAATGGTTTCAAAACATAATCCACGGCGCCAACATCAAACGCCTTGACTGCATACTCATCATAAGCAGTTGAAAAGATAATAATCGGTGAATAATCTGCTGGCTTCAATTCACTGGCTAACTCAAAGCCATTTTCTTCATTAAGTGAAATATCCAAAAACAGCAAGTCAATTTTATTTTTAAGCAGTTCCATTTGGGCCTGCTTAATATCTTCTGCTTGATAGATATTGACTGCCATACCAGCAAGACTTGGGCTTTTTGTAATTAAATATTCCAATTCTGTTCTCGCTAGTGGCTCATCGTCAACCAATAAAATCTTCATTCTCTGTATCCTCTTTTTCAATTATTACCAATCAAATTCGCTGTCGCCTTATTTTTTAATGGAATATTCGTCTTAAAAATCGTACCGTTGTCATCAGTCTCAATCTGCAGCTGACTACTGGTACCATACAAACCTTTGAGACGCATATTTAAATTATACAATGCTGTCCCGCTGCCTTTGGACTCACTAATTGGTTCTTTGCCTAAATGCTTAAAGACAATTGGATCAATCCCGTTGCCATTATCAATAACGGCGATTTCCATGTACTCATTGTCTAGCTGCTTAAGGCGAATAATAATCCGATTGCCCTGCTTACGTCCCTTGAAAGCATGACGAACCGCATTTTCAACAAAAATTTGCAGGCAAAATGATGGCAGTAATGTATCATCAGGAACACCAACTTGGTAGTCAATTGTAAATTTATTCGGAAAACGCAGCTTTTCAATACTCATGTACGAATCAACATGACGTCTTTCTTCCTTGAGCGTTACCTCTTTTTCCTGACCATTGCGTAAGCTTGACCTAAAGAAGACACTCAGCTGCATTAATGCTTGGTGCGCCTTCTCCACATTAACCCGCATTAACGCACTAATTGTATTAATCGCATTAAAGAAGAAGTGCGGATTTATCTGTACCTGTAAGGCTCTAATTTCTGCTTCATTAAGTAAACTTGTCTGCTGCTCAGCGATTCCGATGGCTAATTGCCCTGAAAAAATCATGGCGAGACCGCGAACCAAATTTTCTTCAACCACCGTCATTTTACTACCCTCACAGAAATAAACTTTAAGTGCACCGATTGTTTGGTCATTGACACGCAAAGGAAAAACAATTGCGGAAGTTAACGGACAGGATGGTTCCGGACAGCCAATTTCCTCTTTGGTATATGCCAGCTTTTCTTTTCCTGTTAAAATCGCGCTCTTGGATAAGTCCGTCATTACGGGCTCGCCAGCTATATGATGATCCTCGCCAGCTCCAATATTTGACAGAACATTTACGCGGTCGGTCAAACCCACCGCATCAAAATTAGTATACTTTTTAATAATTCGACACACATGGTCGGCTGAGTCAAAGTCTAAGCCATTACGAAAATACGGCAATGTTTTATTCGTTAATTCCAAAACATCCTTAGTCTGAACCGCCTTTAACTGCCGTTCATTAGATAGATACGTCCGCAGAATTTCAATAAATAAACTCGCACCGATTGTATTCAGCAGAACCATTGGCACAAAAATCAGCTTGATCAGGCCATACCCGTGGAAAGTAAAGATGAATGCCATTTGAATCAATTCCGCAAAGAAGGCCAAGACAGCAACCCAAGGCGTTGATGGGTAAAGATTATCGCCCTTAACGCGGTCGCCGCAGATACCAACAAGATAACCGATTAGAACTGAACTAACAATATAAAAATAATCGGAAAAGCCACCAAAAATAACCCGGTGCAAGCCGCCAACCAGACCAACCAGCATCCCGACGTAGGGGCCACCTGTCAAACTAGCTGCAGTAATCACCAAAATCCGCGTATTCGCTATTGAATCCGATTGCGGCAAACCTGTAATAATCAATGGTGTCACTACTTCCTTAGAACTAGAAATCTCAACACCAGTCAAATTAGCCATCACAACAAAAAGTGCAAAAATAATTGTCAGCCAAATTTGCGACTTAACTGTTCTTTTTTCAATTAAATTTCTAAAAAAGCTCATGTTAACAAGCAAAAATGCTAGCAACATAATAATGCCTAGCCGTTCCATCAGCAAAATCAATAAGTTAAACATTGTTATACTCCCAAATCTTTATCTTATTACATTATTATTGCACAAAATGAAATTAAATTGCTGCAAACTGCTATCAAAAAAAGCTTCATTAAGTTATAACTTAACAAAACTTTTTAATTAATATTTATTTATTTTCTTCCTTAGCTGTTGGCAAGCCAAACGAGCCAATTAAACCAATTACCGCAAAGACTAACATCAGAATAAAGCCCCAATGATAACCTGTTGCCAAAGCCGCACCATTGTTCACACCGGCATTAGCTGACCCCAAGGTTACAACTAGCATTGCTAGGGCTGTTCCCAGCGACCCGCCAATTTGCCGGATTGTTGATGAACCTGCATTAGCATGAGCAGTCATGTTTGCCTGAACCTGATTAATTCCGGCAGTGAAAGTCGTCATCATCGTAAAGGAAATCCCGACCATTCGCAATGCATAACACAGACCGATTACTACCAAACTAGTCTGCGTGCTGAACGTTAACATTGGCAAGGTCCCAATTACTAGCATTGCAAAGCCAAATAACGATAGCTTTTTAATCCCTAATTTGTCATACAAAGTTCCTGATACCGGATTGCAAATAATCATTAACAATGCTCCCGGCATCATTACCAACCCAGAAGTCAGAGCTGATTCGCCACGCGTTGTTTGCAAATATAGTGGCAGCACCAATTCAATCCCGACCATCGCTAAGTTACTAAGCGTGCTTAATAGAGTACATAAATCAAATTTGAGATTTTTAAACACCCGAATATCAAGCAAAGGATCTTGCATGTGTAATTGCCGCAGACAAAAGAGATAGATAATTATGATACCCACAATTAAGACTAAGCCTAACATCAACGTGATTTTGCCAGTATTACCGATTTCTGACAAAGCATACAAGATTAAGCCAAACCCAAAAATTGATTCTAAAAATGAAAT
The DNA here is from genome assembly GCF_029392875.1 of Lactobacillus sp. ESL0677. NCBI lineage: Bacteria > Bacillati > Bacillota > Bacilli > Lactobacillales > Lactobacillaceae > Lactobacillus > Lactobacillus sp. ESL0677. Next base: position 1,790,018 of record NZ_CP113946.1, read on the forward strand.
CACATCTGTTGTGCTCATGTGTGGGGTAGTAATATTTTGCACCGCAAAAATTGCACAAACAGTCACTATTCCACTAGTTACACTCAAAATGATAAAAAGCATCTGCCAGCCAGAATATTTTAAAATTAACCCAGAAATTGTTGGGCCAACAGCTGGACCAAAGCCAATGACTAAGCCGGTGATTCCCATTGCCATGCCCCGCTTTTCAGGTGGGAACATCATCAAAATCACATTCTGAATAAACGGCATCAATCCACCTGCTGCAATTGCTTCAATAATCCGCCCAGTCAGCAAAACGTAAAAATTAGGTGCAAAAACACAAATTATAGAACCGATGAAGAAGATGCCCATCATCATTAAATAATTTTGCTTCATATTAAATGATTCAAAAATCCAAGCCGACATTGGAATCATTAGCCCAACCACCAATAAGTACGCTGTCGTCAGCCATTGCGCCGTCGATTGACTAACGCCAAAAGCGCGCATAATTGTTGGCAAGGCATTATTCAAGAAGGTCTCTGCTAACAGTGCCACAAAGGCACCAAATAGCAGAACCGCCATCATTAAATTTCGCTTTTTTGTCGAAATTTGTTTTATTTCTTGCGTCATATTTTCTCCTTTTATGTAGTAAGCTACATTTTTAGCAATAATAAGAAATTAGAAGTTAGCGATAATCTGATTTAAAAATGTTTCTAATTGGTTAACATCTTGCGCACTAAGACCAGCGACAATTTGACCATTGATTTTATCCATAATCATATGAATCTCCGTAATGTTTTCATCAATTAGTTTAAATCCAGCGGCCGACAAGGTCAGTACAATTTGCCGTTGATCACTCTGCAAATGTGCTGTTTGAATAAAATCATTATCTGCTAATCGTTTTACAATTCCGCGAATTGTCGGGTGGCTAAGTACAAAAGTATCAGCGATTTCTTTTTGCGTAATTGTTCTGCCCTTGGAATCATATAAATAAACCAAAAGCGAAATTTGCGCTCCAGTTAAGGAATAATTTTGAAATAGACTGGCAAAATGATTGTTTAGTTCCTTCTCAATTAATGTATTGGCAATTTTTATCTTAGGTCCTAAGCGATTTAAAAGTTTATCAGACATACTTAGCTTCCTTTCCGTTATGTAGTATACTACATTTTTATCATGACAATCAACACGCTCAATAATAAAAACAATCATAAGCATTCAGGTAAATAATTTTTTTAGATCCCAAATTCTCTTTGCTCACCAATATAATTAGATTATAATTAAAATAAAATTGGTTTACCGTTAATGATACTACCAAGTTTGAGGTAACTAAATGGACTTATTAACAACTATTCATAACCAAGGATTAATTTTAGACGGCGCAATGTCTGATGAACTTGAAAAGCAGGGAGTGCCAACAAATAATAGACTATGGACAGCAGCTGCATTAAAGGACAACCTGCAGGCCGTGTATCAAGCACACTGGGACTACCTCCAAGCAGGTGCCCAACTAATTATTACTGATACCTATCAAGCAAACATTCCAGCCTTCATTAAGGCTGGTTATAATGAACAAGAAGCCAAAGAACTGATCACTAATGCGGTTAAAATCGCTAAAAAAGCACGTGATAATTTCCAGCGAAAGACTGGCAAACACAACTTTGTCGCTGCTTCCGTTGGCTCTTACGGTGCTTATTTAGCAAACGGCAATGAGTTCTGCGGTGATTACAACCTCACACCTGACGAATATCTTGACTTTCATTTACCTCGTTTAAAAACAATCATCACACAGCAGCCGGACTGTCTTGCAATCGAAACCCAACCCAAATTAACAGAAGTTACAGCACTTTTAACTTGGCTAGCCAAAAATGAGCCACAAATTCCCGTTTATGCTAGTTTTACACTGCACGATACCGTACGCATTAGCGACGGCACTAGCTTAAAAAAAGTTGTTGAAACCGTTAATAACTATCCACAAGTTTTTGCAGTTGGTGTCAATTGCGTTAAGCCAACTTTAGTCACACCAGCAATCAAAACAATTCGCCAATTTACTGATAAAGAAATCGTTGTCTATCCTAATCAGGGCTATGCCTATGACTCATTTTCTAAAACTTGGCTAAAAATCAAACGAACAACCGACTTCTATCAAGGCACCAAAGAATGGTACGAGGCAGGAGCTCATTTAATCGGTGGCTGCTGCACAACTGGGCCAGAACAAACACGTGAAATTGCTCGTGCTTTTCAAGAAATTTAGTTTAACTTAATTATTTTGTATAGCTTTCTTAAGATATTGCGATTAAACTGACAATATATAAATAATCAGGGAGGGCTATAATGGGCTTTATTCTTATGATGGGTGGCTTAATTATCGGTGGTGCTTTAATCTACATCGCACTGTCTGGTACTGCCAACCATACCTTAAAATATTTAACTTTATCAGTCGGCAGTATAGCTTTATTAGGTGGTCTGGTCCTACTATTAGCGCCAGCATTTTCACATCAAATTTATGATTGGTTATATGTATTAATCACAAATCATTAATTATAAGTATAAAAATAGAGTAGCTTTTAGCTACTCTATTTTGTTCCCAATTATTTATATTTTAACTCTTTTTAGCAATTGCCTTAATTGCATTTCTACCAGAGAAGATACAGTATCCAGCATGCGTACCAGGTACATTAACGCCGTATGTATCACCGTAAAGAACGGCTGAACCATCGCTACCAATTGCGTACAAGCCTTCAATTGGACGACCTTTAGTATCCAATACTTCGTTATTAACATTAACACGTAAGCCATCACCAGTAGTGTATGCACCAACGCCTAATTCAATTGCGTAAAATGGGCCATCACCATCAACAGGCAACATGTACTTAGCTGGCTTATGGAAGTCAGTATCTTCACCTTTTGCGGCCATCTCATTGTAATGCTTAACGTAAGCTGGCAAGTTTGGCGTATCAATTTCTTTAGCTAATTCTTCAATTGTAGCAGCCTTGTGTAAGAACTTGCGACCATCTTTTTCAGCCTTTTCAATGTCATCACGCAAAGTTGGGTACCGATCTTCTGGTACCATTGGCTTCATTGAGCGTGGATATGACTTGTCGGTAAAGTCATCCAGAATCTTTTGGCTAAAGATACAGAAGACACGTCTTTGCCGGTTCATGGCATTACCTTCATTAGCCCAGTTAACAACACAAGCGGCCTCATCAACAAAACGCTCGCCAAGTTCGTTAACCCACATTTGTGGTTGGTCACAAACTGAACTCCACATTGCTGTTCCCCACAGCTTAAATGCTGGAATAGTGTCATCCTTAAATTGACCACCAAACATCATTGACATTCCAGTGAAGTACTTCTGAGCTCCCAAGTTCCAAGCAAGACGCAGACCATCACCTGTACTCTTACCTGAGTTAACAGGGATTACATTATCTGGATTTTGGTGAGGGGTACTGCCAAATAATTTCTTATCATTCAGGTAGCCACCGGCAGCTAAGACAACGTTCTTGGCATTAACAACCTTAGTTGCACCATCTTCAACTGTTGTCAAAGTTACGGAATAAGTATGATCGGCGTTTGGCTCAACGTCCGTAACTTTAGTCAGTGTCTTAATAACTAGACCCTTACCCTTAGCGTATGGTTCCAAGCCATTATGAATAGCGTCATGGCCCTTACCTTCAAACAAGTGCCAAGTTCTAACACTAGTACCCATGTTGACAACCATCCAGAACTTAACACCACGATCTTGCAGCCAAGAAACATTCTTGCCGGCATTATCAATGTAGCGTTGCCACATTCTGCCGTCACCCTTATAGTGAGAATAATTTAATTCTTCTTCAAGCAGTTCCTTCTTGTCAATTACGGCGTTGTCTTTCTTCTGCAATTCGGAATCAGCAGCAAACACACCTTCAACATAGTTACCAGTACCACCTGTTGTCTTGCCTTTTTCTACTAATAAGGTCTTCAAGTTGTTATCAACAGCTTCAGTTGCGGCAGCAAAACCAGCAAGACCAGCACCAACAATGACAACATCATATTGTTCTTCTGTCATAATTTAATACCTCGTTTTAACAAAAACATGCACAAATTAAATCACCTTTAATCTGCACATGTTATTACTTTTAATTCTTTTTAGCGGTTTGTGCTGCATCAATTCCGGCTAATCTACCCGAAATATATGCAAAGCCTAAAGTTCCACCTTCAAAGTCAACATATGCCTTACCATACATCCCTGAAGCATCAGCACCAGTTACATATAAGTTTGGAACTGGTTCGCCTTCTGGCGTTAAAGCGTGCATCTTTTCATCAATTGTTGCACCACCAAGAGTACCCAAATTACGAGCAATATATTTAACTGCGTAAAATGGTCCTTCTTCAACTGGAACCATCCGCTTAGTATCCGAGAAGAATAAGTCATCTTCACCCGTCTTCTTAGCGTTATTGTATTGGGCAACAGATTTCTTTAAGTTTTCTTTATCAACGCCCATCTTTTCAGCTAACTCGTCAATTGTTTGACCAATAAAGACAACATTGGTTGACTCAAGCTTATTCAACAAGCTAGTAAAGTCTGTCTTTTCATGTTCACGCTTAATATTCTCTTCAGTATCTGTTGGATAATTGAATTCCATGTAGAATTCACGGTGGTTCTTCCACTTGCCATAATGATCTTCAATGGCTACAGTTCCGCCTTCTTTAATCTTGTCAAGCATTGCTTGGTCAAGAATAACAAATTCAGTTTGCTTAGGTTGCTCAGATAATTCTGCACCGTGAACAGCAAAGTCCAAAGCATGAGTTTCACTAGCATAACGTTGACCGCGATTATTTACCCGCAAGTTCGGGAAGTCTGCCAAAGCATTGAGTGGCATCCAACCTGGGCCAACGAGTTTAGCCATTGCACCAATATCTTCATTACTGAATGTTTGCCAGAAGTAGTGGGTTGAACCATTAATATGGTGAGCAGTACCTGCATCCCAAGCCATGTTCAAACCATCACCGGTGTTTTGCAAAACTTGTCCTTGTGTGCTGACATCACCCAAATATTCTTTACGCATTTCTGGGTTGCCACCAAAGCCACCTGTAGCGATAATGACCTTTTTAGCATGAACTTCAAGTTCACTATCATCACCTTGCGCAACAACACCAGTAACTGCACCAGTATCATCTTGCAACAACTTTTTAGCAGCAAAGCCAAAGTACATCTTACCGCCGATTGACTTAAACTTCTCAATCAACTTAGTAATTGCTTTAGTACCACCTTCTTGGTAGCCGTGCAAGGTTGCAGGCATCCCAATATGGTCATAGCTACCACCAGTACCAGCATCAACTAACTTCATGATGGCACCATTTTCGTTCAGCCAGTCAACTGTCTTACCGGATTCATCAATAATCCGACGAACTAAGATTGAGTTCATGTAACCTTGAGAAGCATCCATATATTCGTCATACAGCCACTTCTTAGAAACAACTTGGTTCAAATCTTTTTGTTGTTGACTATCAGCTGCAAACATCCCACCAGCAAAAGTACCAGCACCAAGTGGTGAAATTGTCTTTTCAAGAAGGGCAACACTTACGCCTTCTTGCTTGGCAGCAAGTGCAGCTGCAGCACCGGCAGAACCAGCACCAACAACAGCAACATCGACATCAATTACTTCTTTAGCTGTACTTGAATTTTGCGCACTATTTTCTTTTAATGCTTCAAAGTCAACGTCAGCCTTACTTAAGGCTTCTTTAACACCCTCTAAGATTCCCCGTGAGGTTTCTGAAGCTCCCGATACAACATCGACATCTGCAGATTGCTTTTTCACAATCTTTTGTGCCATCTTATCAAAAGCATTAGCTTGTAAGCTACCTGGGCTGTATTCGTCAAGCGGTGTTACAGCAGTAATCTTATCAGCACTAACCTCAACTTCAAGGTTAATGATACTTTCCTTACCTTGACCTGAGCCAGTATACTTACCCGGCTTATCCGTAATTTTCTTTGTCATAATTAAAATTCCTTTTATTAATTAAAACTATCTGTGGTGTCTTGCAGCGTTAGCATCAGGCAAAATTGCCATTAAAATTGCTGTTACACCAAAAATTGTACCTTGAATGATAAATGTCAACATGAAGTTTGCTCCCGCAATTGATGAAATAATTACAGGTACAATGTATGACAATAATAATGAAATAGTACCAACTAAACCACCGGCAGAACCAGCATATTTAGGCCCGATTTCTGGGAATTGAATTGGTAATGCTTGGATGATTGGTCCTGTAATAGCGCCAAATAATCCACCTAAAATCAAAGCTACTAACAATACTGGACCAACTGGAATGTACCAAGTTGCTGCCATCAATACAGCAGATAACAGAGTTACTAAAATCATAACAGGTTTAGCTTTACCAAATTTTGAAACAATCGCTGGGCCAAACATTGAACCACAAAGACTACCAATAGTAGCAATAGCAGCAACTTGCCCGGCTTGAGCAGGACTCATTCCTTTAGCAGCAAATGCCTGTGGCAAAATTCCAGAAAAGGCCATCGATGCAGCAGTACCACATCCACCACAAATACCAACGATCCAGGTTTTACCACTCTTAGCGGCAACCTTAAAGTAACTTAATGAAGATTCAGGCTTAGCAGCTTGACCGGCTTGCTTAGGAATTTCTTCACCTTTAGGCACATCTCTAACAAATAATACCCAGCAAACAGCTAAAACAAGTAAAACAACTGATGAGAAAATGTAAGCTGCTTGAACACTTGGGAACATTGGTCCAGTAATCTGTGACAACATAATCCCGACACTAGCAGCAGCAAAGAAAATACCCATCGCTGTATTAGTATCTTGCTTGAACCAGATACCAAAGATTTTAATTGTATTAGCATTTAACAGTGCCATATAAACACCGAACATTAACAGCATTATCATTAACGAGATAAAGTTACTAGCCCACAGTCTACCAAAAGCACCGATAACCGAAATTACTAACCCAACAGTAACAACTTTCTTAGCACCATATCTATCTGCTAATGAACCAGCAGGAATACTCAGGAATACGGCAACTAACATTGGTGCCATTAGTAAACTCGAGAATTGAGCTGGTGTAATATGTAATGCTGGCATAATTTGTGTTGCCAAAGCAGAAATTTGGAACTGAACATAGTTGCTAATCGCATCAAGTCCAGCAGCGATTGCCAAGATCACCCAACGGTAACTTGTCAATTTTGGTAATTGTTTTTCTTTCATTATTTAAAATCCCCTTACTTTTAAATAAAAACTAATTTTCAGCGGCGTATTGACCGGCTAAACGTCCGAATGTCTGTGCATGACTGCATGTCAGACCCGGAACTCTGTCTGGGTAACTGCCCCAGAAGAAGCCACCACTGCAGTTCCCTGCTGCAAACAAATGTGGAATTGGCTTACCGTTCTTGTCAATAACTTGCATCTTAGTATTAATCCGCAAGCCATCAAGTGTTGCAAGTAAACGGCCACCGTAGACAACACCGTAGTATGGGCCATGCTCAACTGGGAACAATCTAAATTGTTCCTTACCCAAATCGGTGTCTTCCCCCTTCTTGCACATTTCGTTGTAGCGTTCAACACTATGAACCAAATTATCCTTTGGCATGTGTAATTTTTCGGCTAATTCTTCGATTGTGTCAGCCTTTTGAACCATACCGTCATCAATCCGACGTTGAATTTCAGCTTTGTTTTCCTCAGTGTTATAAATTCCTGGGAAGCCTAAGCGTGAACAGCCTTGCGTATGGAATTGTGCCAAGTGATCCATTGTTTCTTCTGACCAAATTTCAGCTTCCAAATAACCAGGTTGCTTAGCAGCGGCATTGGTATCAAATTGATAAGGTACGCTTTCGTTTTCGAAACGTTCACCGTTCAAGTTAACCTTGAGCAGTGGATAAGCACCCATCCAGAAGTAACCTTGACCCTTAAAATCGATGAGATAATGCTCTTCAGCCTTAGTGCCGACCTTCACAGCACCACGGTCAAAGATGATTTCAGCAGGTTCTTCATCACGAGCTGCGCCAACTTTCAAACCAGCTAAAATACCTGAACCATCATCACGTGGGCCATCAGAATAAACATTCTTCTTGTAGCCAAGTGGATCCCACTTTTGCATTAATTCAGGATTACCACCGTAACCACCGGTACAAATAATGACACCTTTAGTTGCAGCATATTCAGTCTTAGCACCAGAAGCACGATCACTGGTAATAACGCCAGTAACCTTTCCGCTATCGTCAGTTACTAATTCTTCAAGTTTAGTATTGTACTTCAGCGTTACGCCTAGTTCCTTAACCTTATCAATCATCCAGTCACCATAATGAGCCCAATCATTATCTGGAGTTGTTAAGGCTAATTCTGTATTGAAAGCAGTATTAACGATTGTTTCATAATTAGCATCAGGTTGTACTCGTAAAACAGCGTTGTGTGGCTTCATGATATTATCTTCAAGCCAGTTAGCTGTTTCATCAGTGTGATTAGCCCATGTCCAAAGCAAACGTTCATCAACATTGCCTTGATAGAACAAAGTTAAGAAGTTCATTAACTTAGCTTTATCAACCTTAATTCCTGCTCTTCTTTGAGCATTACTATCCAATGCGGCAAAGAATGAACGAAACAAGAACTGTGAACTACCAGACTTGTCAATCAATAATACCTTGGCGCCTTTTTCAGCAGCAGCCATAGCAGCCATAGCGCCGGCATTGCTGGCACCAGCAACAATTACATCATAACTATTTGCCATTTTTCTCCCTCACTTCTTTTAAAATTTTGTTTTTTAATACGCTTTCATAATACTATGAATAACGTGAACTTCTGCACCATATTTAGAATTGAGGATTACCAAATGGAATAGCCAAACTTTTTAAACAGCAAAAAAAGCCTGCCATTGCAATATTTAATTGCATCAAGCAGACTTTTTAAAATTCATCAAAATTGTGTTAATTATTTTACTTAGGAAGAAATTCCATAATTGATTTCTTAAATATTTCGCAAACCTGTTCCAAAATTTTTACATTAGTAAATGATTCCATATAGGCGATGCCATATGGTGAAATTTCATGATAATCAATTGGAATATACTTTGCGCCACTGTTTTGATAATCAGCGATGAAGTTAGGCAAAATGCCATAGCCCCAGCCAGCTTTAACATAAATATCCATTGCCAAAAAGTCCTGTACGAACCTGACATGGCGCATTCCCATTTCTTCAATTAATGAATTTTGGTATTTTATTTGGACGTTCAGTGAACTATTAGGATCTATCAAAAAAATATCCTTCCCCTTTAAATCCTTAAGAGTAATTAACTTTTTTTGCGCTAATTTAGAATCTTCAGGACAAGCTACCACGAAATGCCCCGATATTAACGGCTCGAACTTAACATCATCGACTATGTCAACATCATCACGAGCAATTGCACAAATATCAACATGGTGATTAAGCAATTCACTGATTGAATTATTCAACACAAAAACAAACTGAACATGCAAATTACTGCCTGACTCACGCAATTTTCGCAAAAACAATGGCAAAACTTCTTGCTCTAACGGCGTATCACAAACACCAATGCGTAATAGATTACCAGCATCATTTTTTTGACTCTGTAAATAAGCCACAGTATAGTCCATATCATCTAGAACATTGCGCGCAACATGATAAAAATATCTGCCAGCATTAGTTAAAGAAATTCGGTGATGTGCACGATTAATTAGAGTCACGCCAATAGTATTTTCCAGGTCCTTAATATTCTTAGAAACAGCCGATTGTGAAAAATTTAATTGCTCGGCAGCAATGGTAAAACTGGAATTATCAATAGCCTTAATAAAGCAGCGTAATTGGGTAAAATTCATTTTCATCATCCATTCAACGTATAGTTTTACTTTATTATACGTTAATTTATAAGGCTTTTCATGAAAAGATGAATTTTCAATATAAAAGGGAAGGTATTTTCCCTTCCCTTTTAACTCTTTTTGATGGTCAATCATCTTTTACCCTTATTCGCATCAGGTAAAATCAACATAATAATGATTGTCATTGCAGTAACAATGGCTTCAATCATAAAGTTAGCTGCAAAGCTGCGACCAGCAATAGCTGAAATAAATACTGGTACAAAGTATGACAATAAAGTTGAAGCCATACCAACTATCCCGCCAGCACTACCAGCATATTTTGGTCCAATCTCTGGAAATGAAATTGGCATTGATTGAACAATTGGACCAGTCATTGCACCCAGTAGACCTCCGATAATTAAGTTAATAATTAATGGTGTCCCCATTGGAACATACCAGGTAATAAACATTGAGCATGCAGCAATTGCAGTTACCGAACACATAAATATCTTAGCGTGCTTCAACTTATTAATAATTGTTGGTCCAACCATTGAACCGAAGAAACTACCAACTGTAGCAACTGCGGCCATCACGCCAGCAGAAGCACTCGACATCCCACGCCCCAAAGTAAAGGCTTGGGGTAAAATTCCTGAGTATGCCATTGAGGCAGCCATTCCACAACCACCACACAAGGCTACTAACCAAGTATTCTTACTCTTAATCGCAACCTTAACGTATTTCATTGCCGGCTCTGATGGTGGTACTACCTCACCTTTTGGCGCATCCTTGGCAAACAATGCCCAACAGATTGAAAGAATTAACAAAACTGTTGATGAAAACATGTATGCTGTTTTTACATCAGGAAATAAAGGATTAGTAATCTGCGATAACATAATTCCGATACTGGCTGAGGCAAAGAAAACTCCCATCGCAACATTGGTATCTTGCTTAAACCAGATACCAAAAATCTTAATCGTATTCGTACTCAAAATTGACATATATACGCCGAACATCAATAACATCAGCATCATAGTCACAAAATTATTAGCAATAATTCTACCATAAGCTCCAAGTACAGAAACAATACAACCAACCATCACAACTTTTTTAGCACCAAACTTATCTGCTAGTGATCCCGCTGGAATACTCATCACTACAGCAACTAGCATTGGCGCCATCAATAAACTAGAAAATTGCGGCTGCGTTAAATGCAGTGCTGGCATGATTTTAGTAGCCAAGGCAGAAACTTGAAATTGAATATAATTACTAATAATATCCATTGAAGCTGCCAAGGCCAAGATTACCCAGCGATAATTAGATAATTTGGGCATTTGTTTAACTTCCATCTTTATTTCCTTTCAACTGAAAATTAATTTTTCGCAGCATTTTGGCCAGCCAAACGACCAAAAGTTTGAGCACGACTACATGCAAGTCCAGGAATTCGATCAGGATAGCTGCCCCAGAAAAAGCCACCACTAGCATTTCCTGCTGCGTACAAATGAGGAATTGCATCACCGGCTTCATTGATTACTTGCATCTTGGTATTAATCCGCAAGCCATCAAGAGTAGCTAATAAGCGTCCGCCCATTAAAATACCGTAATATGGTGCTTGATCAACTGGGAACAATCTAGACGGTTCTTTACCAAGTGTCGTATCCTGCTTTTGTGTGCACATCTTGTTGTAGCAACGAACACTAGCAGCTAATTTTTCTGCCGGTAATTGTAATTTTTCTGCTAATTCTTCAATTGTGTCAGCTTTTTGTGCTGTGCCATCATCTAGTCGTCTTTGAACTTCAGCTTTTGCGCCTTCGATATTATAAATTCCTGGCCAGCCTAAACGAGAACATCCCAATGTGTGGAATTGCTCAAGATGGTTCAAGGTCTCATCATTAAAAATGACTGCTTCAAGGTATCCCGGCTGCTTAGAAGCACTATTAATATCAAATTCATACGGTAAACTTTCATTACTAAACCGTTCACCCTTTAAGTTGACCTTTAACAATGGATATGAACCCAGCCAGAAGTAACCAAAGCCGCGATAGTCAATTACATAATGCTCTTTTGCGTTCGTACCTGGCTTAACGCCACCACGATCAAAAATAGTTTCAGCCGGTTCCTCATCGCGAGCAGCACCAACAGCTAATCCAGCTAAAATACCTGAACCGTCATCTCTTGGACTATCTGAATAAACATTTTTCTTTAAACCTAGCGGGTCCCACTTAGCCATTAGCTCTTTATTGGCGCCATATCCTCCTGTACATAAAATCACACCCTTAGTTGCGTGATATTCAGTTGTCGCACCACTTTCACGATCACTAGCAACAATCCCAGTAACAATACCATCTTCAGCCGTAATTAGCTTTTCTAATTTGGTATTGTACTTTAGCGTTACTCCTAGTTCCTTAACCTTATCAATCATCCATGTTCCGTAATGTGCCCAATCAGTATTATCCTTAGTTGCAATAACATTTTCTGTTGGAAAAGCCGTGTTAACAATCGACTCATAATGTGCATCAGGCTCAGCCATAATATGGCCACCATTAGGCTTTAAAATATTATCTTCAAGCCAATTAACCGTATCAGCACTGTGATTAACCCACGTCCATAAGAGACGTTGATCAACATTAGATTGAGCAAACAACGTTAAGAAATTAATTAGTTTTGCTTTATCAATCTTTATGCCCGCCTTTTTTTGAGCGTTAGAGTCAACTGCAGCAATTGAAGAACGGTAGAGATATTGTGAACTCCCCATCTTATCAATTAACAAAACTTTAGCGCCTTTTTCGGCTGCTGCCATTGCAGCCATACCTCCTGAATTGCTTGCTCCAGCAACGATTACATCGTAAGTATTTTCCATACAAATTCCTGCTTTCCTTTAACAACTTCCAATACACTATTAAATTAACATGTGAATTAGTTATCTTAACAAGCTCATTAGAATTTAAGATAACGAAATGGAATGTCTCAGTCGGCCGGCTAGTCTTCCGTGCTTTTTTGGCAAAACAAAAAAAGTATATTGTCAGTCCTACTGGTAAACCAACAATATACTCTTGCTATCTGTAAATTAATTATTAACAGTTGCCTTAATTGCGTCTTTAAATACCTGAATGATTTTTGAAATATCGACATCCTTGGCTACTGAGCCAATATAAGCCAGTCCATAAGGTGGAATTCCAGCATAATCTAAAGGCACATAAACTACGTCTTTATTTTCAAAATCAGCGATAAAATTCGGCAATATGCCTAAGCCAAAATTTGCTTTGACATAAATACCCATTGTAAAAAAGTCCTGCACAAATCTGATGTGTTCAAGTCCAATTTGAGCAATCAACGAATTTTGCATTTGAAAACTAAAGGAATTATTAGGATCAAACATAAATAATTTTTGATCTTTTAAATCAGCCAAGGTTATCTTTTCTTGTTCACTCAAAGGCGAGCCAGCTGGGCAAGCAACCACAAAGCCACCAGGAATTAAAGTTTCAAATTTAACATCCCCTACAACATCAATTGAGTCGCGAGAAATAACACAGACATCGACGCGATGATTAAGTAAAACCGACACAGTATTAGTTAAAATATCCACAAGTTGAATTTCCAACTTACTATCGGCTCGATGCAATTTCTGTAAAACCAGCGGCATTAACCTTTGCTCAAGGGGTGTATTGGAAAAGCCAATACGGATTAAGTCGCCCACCTTATTTTTCTGGCTTTTTAAATATTCACTAGCATAATCCATATCGTCAACTACATTACGAGCAACTTTATAAAAGTACTTACCAGCATTGGTCAGCGAAATTCGGTGATGGCCACGATTAATCAGTGTTACTTCCAGTTCATTTTCTAAATCCTTAATATTCTTAGATACAGCAGGTTGCGTGAAATTCAAAGCCTCGGCTGCAATTGTAAAGCTTGAATTATCCACAGCTTTTACAAAACAATGTAATTGAGTAAAATTCATTTTTGCATTCCTGTTCATAAACATCTTTTATGTTAATTATATACTAAATGTAAGGCTTTTCAAAAAGTTGTTAAATTGTTTGCTTTTTTGCTATAATACAGTTGTGAGTAGTCCTGTTGGTGTCAGAACTTCTTAACATAGGTTTCCGCTTAAAAAGCGGTGACTTAACGATATTTGACTGATAACCGTCTTTGTCTTTGTGAACTAGAGCGGTTATTTGCTTGCTTTTTACAACCATGCTATAATATGGCTGTAAATAAAAAGAAGCCCCGTTGACATCAGGACTTCTTAACATGAGTTTCCGCTTAAAAAGCGGTGACTTAGACAATTAACTGTTAACCGCCTTTGTCTGCTGAACTAGAGCGGTTATTTGTTTGCTTTAAATTTTTTTAAAGCAGCCTTCAAGCTACTAAAAGCATTAACTAAGCTAGTAATTTCAGTAATTAAGCTGACTAATTGCTTAACTACTGTTACCAATACCAAGATAATCACTGCAACAGTTAATCCGAAGGCAATAACAGTATCCATGTGTACCTGACTAATCCTTTCTTTAGGATTCTGAACTTAATAGTTGTTACACCATAAGCACCACTTCCTCAGTTTAGAAATTAGTCACCGCATTCTAGCTTCATCTCATGTTCAATTAATTATAGCAAAATTAGCTGCAAATTTTGCAACTTTCAAAACATTTTTCAAATTAATATTATAAACAATGTAAATTGCTTGTATCAAAAAAGGTGATGAGCTTTTCGTTCATCACCTTTAATTTTTCTATTACTTAACGTGGTTGGCATCTGGCAAAATCGTGATAAAGATCATCGTTGCAGCAGTCAAAACTGCTTGAATACCAAACGTAACCATGAAATTCTGTCCAGCTATTGCTGAAATAATAACTGTAAAGATATATGAAAGTAATAGTTGAATGGTACCAACTAAACCACCGGCACTACCAGCATATTTAGGACCAATCTCTGGAAATGCAGCAACCATGCCTTGCATCAGTGGGCCATTAGCTGCTCCAAAGAAACCACCAATAACCAAGTTCGCCATCATTAATCCGCCCATTGGCACAAACCAAGTAGCAAAAATTGAAATTGCAGCAACGATTCTAGTTAAAAGCATAAATGGCTTAGCTTTATTAAGATTATTAGTAACAGCTGGAGCAATTAGCGATCCAAGCAAACTTCCGATAGTTGCAACAGAGGCTATCGCACCAGCAGAAGCTACTGCTACTCCTCTACCATTAATCAGCGCTTGCGGCAAAATTCCAGTAAATGACATAGTTGCAGCTGAACCGATTCCTCCAGTAATACCAACTAACCAAGTCTTCTTACTTTTGACAACAACACTCAAATATTTAGTAACTGGTTCAGACTTAGGTACTTGTTCGCCTTCAGGCGTATCTTTAACAAACAAAATCCACAGAACAGTCAAAACCAGTAAAACTGTTGATGAAAAAATATAGGCTGCCTGCACATTAGCAAATAGTGAATTAGTCAATTGCGACAACGTAATCCCGATACTTGCTGAAGCAAAGAAAATTCCCATTGCAACGTTAGTATCTTGCTTAAACCAAGTACTAAAAATTTTAATCGTATTTGCATTCAGCAGCGCCATATAGACACCAAACATCATTAACACTAGCATCATAGTGATAAAGCTGTGTGCAAATAGTCTACCATAAGCACCAATTACCGATACAATACAGCCAATAGTTACTACTCTTTTAGCACCAAACTTGTCAGCTAGCATCCCACTTGGGATACTTAAAAATACAGCAACTAGCATTGGTGCCATTAGCAAACTTGAAAATTGTGCTGTTGAAATATGCAATTGCGGCATAATTTGCGTAGCTAAAGCGGAAATCTGAAACTGAGTATAATTGCTTATCATATCCATTAACGCGATGATTCCCAAAATAACCCAGCGATAACTTGATAGAACTGGTAATTTTTTTGCTTCCATAATTTTTATTTCTTTCCTTAAAATGATTTTTACTTAACGTGGTTGGCATCTGGCAACATTAAAATGAAGATTACTGCACTAACATGCAATAATGCTTGCAGACCAATCGTCATTACTGGATTATGTCCAGCAATTGCAGAAATCATTACCGGAACAACATAAGAAAGCAGCATTGAAACAGTACCACCAATACCACCAGCAGAACCAGCGTATTTAGGACCAATTTCTGGAAGTTGAATTGTCATTCCTTTCAAAACCGGACCTGTCATTGAACCGAACAAGCCACCTAAGGCTAAATTGCACATCATTAATGCTCCACCTGTTAATTTCGTGTTCATGAAGATCATGATACCTGACAAAATAACAGCAAAAAGCATAAATGGTCTTGCATTATTCAGCTTCTTAATGATTGCAGGCCCAACCATGGAACCAACTAAGGCACCCATAGAAGCACATGACGTCATAACGCCAGCTACTGCAGGATTAATTCCCTTAGAATTAATCAAAATCTGTGGCAAAGTTCCGATAAAGGACATTGAAGCAGCACTAACAATACCACCACAAATACAAAGCATCCAAACTCTCTTACTTCTGGCAGCAACGCCAAAGTATTTAGTAACTGGTTCACGTTTAGGAATGGCTTCACCCTTCGGTGCATTTCTAATCAGTAATACCCAAAAACAAGCAACAACTACTAATACACATGATGAAAACATGTAGGCTGCTTGAACAGTCTTGAACAAAACACCCGTCAACTGCGATAAAGTCGTACCAATCGTACCGCAACCAAACCAGATTCCCATTGCGATACCAGTATCTTGCTTAAACCAAGTACCGATAATCTTAGTCGAGTTAGCATTACCCAGCGCCATGTAAACGCCGAACATCAATAAGGCAATCATCATTGTAGCGAAGTTATTGGCAACTAAACGACCGAATGCCCCAATAATTGAAATAATAAATCCGCTAGCAACAACCTTCTTAGGTCCAAATTTGTCCCCCAAGGTTCCGCCGGGAATACTTAAAAATACGGCAACAAGCATTGGTGCCATTAACAAACTTGAAAATTGTGTTGGCGTAATATGAAGCACCGGCATAATTCTTGTTGCCAAGGCTGAAACTTGAAATTGTACATAACTGCTAGTCATGCTCATCAGCGACAAAACCGCTAATATTACCCATCTATAACTAGATAAGGCTGGCATACTTCTTTCATTCTCCATAGCTTTTCTCCTTCAAAATTAAAAAACACTATTTACTTACAACATTCTGGCAATTGTCATATTTAGTTAGTGCACACTATACTAATTAATCACTGCCTATAGAGTTATTAATTGTTACTATATTAATTTTAATACTGGACAAAAAGAGACCTAATCCAATAAATTTCAGAATTAGGTCTCTGCATATTATTGAATTTAGTAGTTATCAAGTAGCGTCCGTTCAATAATTGAACAGATCTGTTTATCCAATTTAGTCACGTTATTTTTGGCTGGATAGATCATTTCAAGGGGTACGGTCTGCTTCTGCTCAAGGGGAATAGTGCAGATTTGACCGGAAATAAAATAATCGTTTCCAATTGATGCCGTCTCCGGCATTACCGTATAACCACGATCGTGGGCAACAGCATTAAAAATAATGTCACGACTTGATAATACATACTGCTGTTTAGGGCCCGCACCATTTTTGTAATCATTTAAGACAAAACAGGTTAGGCCCACAACGTCTGCTTCAGTAATCTCTTTTTTATGTGCTAACGGACTATTTACAGAAGCATAAACTTTCAGCGGTACATCCAGTAATTTTTTATGTTGTAAATTCATTTCAGAGATAATTGTATTAAATAAAGTCTCGTCGTTTTTACGTTTACTGCAGAGAGCAATATCAATCTTGCCATCACGCAGTTGTTCCAAAAGTTTCTTAGGTCGCAACTCTTCCGGTGAAATCTCTAATTTCGGGAATTGTTGGTAAATCTCATTAATAATCTTGAGAAAGATTGATCCCGATATCATCGGTACTACTGCAAGATTAATTGACTCAATGTCTTCATTGCTAATTGCAAATCGCTTAAGTTCCTCCACATTACGTTGGATTTTCTGCACAATGTGATAAACCTGTTTACCCTTTGGAGTTAATTCCACGCCCTTACGAGTACGTTCAAAGATTTTGGAACCCATTTCGTTTTCAAAAGACTTGATCGACTCACTTAATGCGGGCTGTGATATATATAGTTCACAACTAGCCTTTGAAATTGAATGACATTCAACCACTTTTAGAAAATATTGTAACTGGACGAGCTTCATTTTTATCTCCTAATTAAAGTTTATCTACACAGAATGCAGCACCCTTACCATAACCAGTAGCACCTTCAACTGAAACCTTAACATCATCATTGAAGTTAGGATCAGCAGCACCAGGTACTTGGAAATCAGCAATAGCAGGTGGTGTAATTGCCTTAGGCTCTTCCTTGGTCAATTGTGGTACCCATTCATAAGGAATACGGTAAGCACGGTATACTAAATATTCACCAACATGTGGATAAACATATTCCCAAACAACTTCTTTATCAGGAGTAACTTCTAAGAACCGACCTTCAGTACCCTCATCAATCAAGGTATTACCGTTTGGTAAACGCTGTGCGTCACTAACTAGCGGTGAATAGAAGTGGTGACCATGGAACGGAACTTTACTATCAAAGTTAGTTGCGGCAAATGTCCAAACAACTTCTAAAGTAGTTGGGTTAAATTCAATTACTCTTGAAGTATCAATTCGAGTAGTCTTCATTCCCGTCTTAGAAGTTTGATCAGGCAAGCCATATCCGGCCCAACCACCATTGTTAAAGACCATAATGTTACCGGCACCCGGTAATCCTTGTGGAATCATGTGTGAATGGTGCATACCAACAAGTGGTCCCATTAATCTCAAAGCACGAGTAGCAGTGTAATCTGGACCAATTTGCCAAACAATCTTACCGCTTTCATGATCAACAATCCACATAATATTTGCTTCACGAGAATCCATAATAATATTATTAGGATTAAATCGTTCGTCACCTTCATCAAACCAGTGGTTCGGGCCTAAGTAACTAGCACAGTTAACGTGGAAAATGTCGCCTTCACCTTGTTCACCACTTTGTTGGGTGTTAGGATCACGGAACATTGCGTTCTTTTGCACATTAGTCAAATGGAATTCACGGAAGTGATCCAAAATATGCCATGACCACAATTTCTTACCAGAACGGTCAATTTCAATCAAGACATCTTCTAGCAATGGTTGTGGTGAAATCTTGCGCTTCTTAACATTGTTATGTGTCAACAGCAAAACTTTGTTAAAGTCATCCTTACTGTCTTGACCTGGTGCATAGTAACCTACTGGGTTACCTTCAATTTGGTAGTCGTGGTGCTGACGAGCAACCCAGCCCTTGCCAACATCTTCATCGTCAACTTCTTGATTGTGATTAAAGCTCCAAATCGGCTGACCATCAAAGTCGACTTCGGTTAAATCAGCATAATCTTGGTATGCAGCAAAACGGTCACGGCAACGCAGCGAGCCAAAGACTTTACCACCAGGAATCATCTTGTTAGGAAAGCCTTGCAGGTCCTTCCACTCGTGAACAACTTTACCAGACATATCAATTAGCACTGCACCTTCACCAGCAGCATTAAATAGAGTGTAGCCACTCCATGTCTTGTCTGGATTATATCTAACAGTTCCTGTTGGATAAACGCTTCTTCCCATATTTTTTCTCCTTTAATTATTACTCAGAAAGCATATCTGCATATTCATCTTCGGAATGATTACCGCTGAGACGACTAACTGCTTCACCATCATCAAATAAAATCACATGAGGCACGCCCTTCAAGCGCATCTTAGCTTGTAAACCTGGATTTTCCTCAACATCAACGTTGTAAAACGGGATATCTGGAAACTCATCTTCCAAGTCCTCAATCTTTGGGTGAACCTTTTTACAAACAGGGCAGGTCTTACGTGAAAACAAAATCAAGCATTTTTGCCCATCGTCTTCAACAACTTCGTCAAAAAACTCAGAATTAATTTCTTTCATATTTGACACTCCTTTTAAATATTATTATTTTTTTCACAATATTAGTTTAATCCAAAAGCGCTTACTTTAGTATATATGTAAAACTTATATCACATAGGAATCCCCTATATATTAGCGGTTACAAAAAGTTATATCCTATAGATAGTTACAAAATGTGAATAATATCATTTATTTAAAAGGAGAATTCTTATGGAAGATTGTGATGTATTGATTTTAGGTGCTGGCCCAGCTGGCTTATCTGCTGGTCTTTTTAGTGCTCGGTATGGCTTGAAAACCGTAATTTTAGAAAAAGACGAGGTTGGCGGTCGTGCTAACCAAATCACTAAAATTACAACTTACCCCGGAATTTTAGAGTCATCTGGTGAAGATTTAATTGCCAAAATGCGCGCCCATGCCGAAAAGTTTGGTGCCATTATTAAAATGCAAGCACCAAAATCAATTGAAATCCAAGATGGTTACAAGATTGTCCACACTCGTAAAGTTGATTACAAGGCCAAAACGTTAATTGTTGCAACAGGTATGACACCGCGGGTACTGGGCATCCCCGGCGAAGAAGAATTCACTGGAATGGGTGTTTCCTATTGTGCAACCTGTGACGCCGACTTCTACCAAGACCAAAAGGTTGCAGTTGTTGGCGACAATAATGAAGCCATCAGTGAAGGCCTGTTAATTTGTAAATTTGCGAGCGAAGTTGACGTCATCGTTAACAAGCCAGAAGGTCACCTTACCTGCAGCGCTGCTAACAAGGAACGTGCTGACAAAGAACCAAAGATGCACTTTATCTGGAATACAACAGTTGAGGATGTTCACGGCGACATGAACGTTGAAGGCTTGAAGATTAAGGATATGCAGTCTGGTGAAACTCGCGACTTGCCTTGCGATGGCGTATTCTTCTTCCTTGGTATGATGCCTGCAACTGCAGTTGTTAAAGACATTGTTGATCTTGACGACCAAGGTTACATGCACGCCAAAGAAGACATGAGTGTTGGCAACCAAGGAATTTTCGCTGCAGGTGACACACGTAAGAGATACCTCAGCCAAGTTTTGACTTCTGCCAATGACGGTGCCATCGCCGCCGCTGCAGCACAAAAATACATCGCCACACACTAGAAGCCACTGACTTCGGAGAATAATTATGAAAAACATTTCCCACAACAGCATTGTTTTCAAAATTTCTGTACTATCCATTTCTTTGGCGGTAATGCTGGCACCAACCATTTCTCCAGCATTGCCGTTAATGCACTTTCCTGGCGTTACTAAAGAGCAGATTGATACTTTATCAACCATTCCCAATTTAGCTAAAATTTTGGGTATTCTATTCTGTCCTTTACTTATTCGCTGGATTGGCCAAAAGAAAACAATCCTAATTGGGCTGGCTGGAATTGTTGTTTTAGGGATCATTCCCTTTTTCAGTAATTCATACCAAGTTATCTTGGCAGCTAGAGTCATCGTGGGCTTAGCTTTCGGTATCTTTATGCCACTATGTACTAGCCTAATTGTGCAGCTTTACCGTAATGATAAAAACACAATGGCACACATGATGGGTTACCAGAATACGGTTCAGACATTAGGCAGTGCTCTCGGGTCATTCACAGTTGGTAGCCTTGTTGCTTGGGGCTGGCACCAAGCCTTCTTAGTTTACCTAATACCAATCCTACCAATTGTATTGTTTGGGCTCTTTGTCAGTATTGATCGGCCACAAGAAACAACTAAGAAACAAAAAAGCAAGACCAAATTTAAATTCACAGGTGAAATGGCTTTGACTTGTTTCTTTATGTTAGCAACTCTAGTGTTCTACATGCCGATTAACTTTACAATGCCACGGTTGATCATTCAGAAGCAGATTGGCTCTGCTAGTACGGCAGCGCTAGTTGCAGGAATTGTTCAAATTGCAACAATGGCCACTGCCTCACTATTTGGTTATATGATGAAGCATGTTGGTAAAATTATTTTTCCAATCGGCTTCTTGCTAGTTATGACCGGCTACTTTACTCTCTCACAAGCAAATAACATTGTTGTTCTAATCTGTGCTCTGATAATCATGGGCATCGGCAATAGTTTCTGTCTGCCATTCATTTACAATTGGATGGCTCTTCTAACTAACAGTGATACGGCAACGATGGGGCAGTCCATTTTAATGATCGCATTGAATATCGGTACGGTGCTGTCGCCTAAGATTGTCAACGGCATTAACCAAATGATGGGCAGCAACGACCCGTGTAATGTTATGATTATCTGTGCCTGTGGTGACTTATGCATAGCAGTAATTGCAGCAATCAATTACTTGCATAGTAGAAGTAAAAAGCATACGCACGCATTAGCCTGATAATTTTTCAAACTAAAAAAAGCCACCTCAATTACGAGGTGGTTCTTTTAATTAGGACTTAATTAATCCAATTTTTCCTTGTTAGTGACTTTCAGCTTGTCATCGAAGGTGTAAACAACTGGTTCACCAGTCTTCATTTCCAAGTTCATAATGTCAGCATCAGAAATGTTTTCGATGTACTTAGTCAAAGCACGCAATGAGTTGCCGTGGGCGGCAATAATAACGTTCTTACCAGCTAACAAGTCTGGGGCAATGTGGTCTTCCCAGAAAGGCATTACTCTGCCAAGGCAAACCTTCAAGTTTTCAGTCCGCGGAATAATGTTCGGGTCAAGGTCAGCATAACGACGATCATGTACTTGGCTGAACTCTGAATTGTCCTCAATCTTTGGTGGTAACACATCATATGAACGACGCCAAATGTGAACTTGCTCATCACCAAACTTTTCAGCAGTTGCCTTCTTGTTCAAGCCTTGCAAACCACCATAATGACGTTCGTTAAGACGCCAAGATTTGGTTTCCGGAACCCAAAGTTGACCACTTTCTTCCAAAGCATAGTGTAATGTCTTAATAGCACGAGTTAAAACTGAAGTGTAGGCTTGGTCAAATTGCAGACCAGCTTTCTTAATCAATTTACCTGCGTTCTTTGCTTCCTCGACGCCTTTTTCTGATAGGTCAACATCAACCCAACCAGTAAATTTATTTTCAAGGTTCCATTCACTTTGTCCGTGACGGATCAAAACTAATTTTGACATGAAATATCTCCTTTGCAAATTAAATGTTTCACTTACTATTTTACACATTTCGTTTTTATTTTCATAGGGTTTACCATTAAAAATCATTTTTTAGCTAGCGATTTTACGATACAATAAGGGTAACAAGTATTATTAGAAAAGAGCATGTTCACATACTATGAAATTCAAAAAAATAATCATTGGTCTTAGCCTTGCCGCAGCCTTAATTGTCGGCGGTTGTTCTAAGAAGCAGCAGAAGAGCGAGCCGATCTTAACTAAGAGCCAGGTCATTAACGCCTCACAAAAGACATTCAAAAGTGGGCAGGTTAAGCAAACCGTTACCTTGGGTAATGACACTACTAAACAAATTGTCATCACCAATGCGGCTTTTGGCGGCAAGCCAACTGTCTTCCACGTCAATTACCAAACGCAGGCCAAGGGCAAAACTCAAAATTCAGAGCAGTGGGCCGACAACATGAACCACCTCTATCTTAATGGTCAGAGTGCCTGGTACAAAGCTGACCTTGCTAAAATCACGGGCCACTCGTATGCAGATTTGGTTGACGCTGTCTTTAACAACGCCATGTTAATGAGTCCACCAGCTGCCTTAACCAAGGCTTACAAGATGACGCGCAAAGGTAACACTTACAAGCTGACCGCGACAATTAATGACACTAAAATTATGCAAAAAGCCGTTGAGCCAATTTTTACAACCAATACTCAAAGCCCACAGCAGTTAAAGGTCTATCGTAAACTTGAAAAAGCCGGCAAATTCCAGGATATGACTGTTACGCTAGTTGTTAAAAATCGCAAGTTATACTCTTTCAACTACCTTGTTAACATTAGCTTAGGCAAGGCGATGAAGCTCAGTGCCGGCCAAAGTTATGGCAACATGGGACGACAAGACTTCCTGAAGTTGCCAAGCAATGCGTTAAATGCTAAGCCATTACCGAAAAATAATAAGAAATAATATCAATTAATTCAGACCACTTTTATCGGCAAAAGTGGTCTTTTTATCGTGATTTTTATATCAAATTATAAATTAATTATTGTCTATCAGAATTTCAACCTGTATAATGCACTTATACATATAGAATAGCGCTAACATGTAGTGCTATTAGGTAACAACATAATATGAGGTGAAATTATGAAATTCAAGAAAACTGTCATAACATTATTAGCCGCTATTGGCCTTGGTGCTCTTGGCACTACTGCAACACAACCTGTTGCCGCTAGCACAAGCAAGGCTGACGTCATTAAAGTAACTCAGCAAGATCTAGCCAAAGCTACCGATACTAAGGCAGCCATCAAGTTCGGTATTAAAACTGGTAAAAAGCAACTTAAATTCAACGGCACAATGACAATGGGCAACAAGCCAATCGTTGTCCATATGGTTGCTAACAGTAAGCTTTTGCCAACCAGCGTAGAAGAATGGGTTGACAGTGGCACTGGCAAAGTTTACGTTCTAAGCGGTAAAACTTGGATTAAAGACGATATGTCTAAGGAAGACTTAGCTTCATTTACTGACACCACTCAAGCAGCTACCAATCCTGCCTTTTATAAGAAGCTAGCTAAGAAAGCTAAGTTAACTCATTCTGGTGATGCTTATACTGTTAGTGGCAAGATTACCGATCAAAAATGGCTTTCTAAAATTATGCTTGATACAGCCAAGTCTACAAAGTTGTCCAAGAAAGAACAAAAATCTCTTAAAAAGCAACTGAAAAAGACGAAATTCAAGAACGTTAGTGTCAAGATGACAACAACTAACGAT
The DNA here is from genome assembly GCF_029392875.1 of Lactobacillus sp. ESL0677. Taxonomy (NCBI): domain Bacteria; kingdom Bacillati; phylum Bacillota; class Bacilli; order Lactobacillales; family Lactobacillaceae; genus Lactobacillus; species Lactobacillus sp. ESL0677. Next base: position 1,814,634 of record NZ_CP113946.1, read on the forward strand.
AAATTAACTGACTACAAGCTATCTGCTAAAGTTGGCTTGAGTAAGAAAATTTCCTTTACTTTCAGCATGGACATGTCAGAATTTGGTCAACACAGTGATTTAGCTGTTCCAAGTGACATTGTTAGCTCTGCTACCCAAGCTCCTAAAGATTAAATACTAAAAAGATGTCTTAAGTGACATCTTTTTTTATTGCCTAAATTGAATTATGTTAACATAAAGGTAATTAAAAACGTATTTTAGATGGAGGCTTATCTATGAAATTAGGAATTGTCGGCAGCGGCAAAATTGTCCACGACTTTTTAACAACAGCAAATAAAATTGCTAACTTGGAACTGGCTGCAATTTCAACGACTCAGCGCAGTCAACAGATTGCGCGCGATTTAGCTAAACAATATGGCATCAAGGAAGTCTTTGCCGATAATGACCAACTTTATCATGATGCCAATGTCGACACGGTTTATGTAGCTGTCCCTAACTCCTTGCATTACGAGGTAGTTAAAAAGGCACTTGAAGCTGGCAAAAACGTAATTTGTGAAAAGCCATACATGGCAACAACTGCTCAAGCCCAGGAACTCAAACAAATTGCGGACGAACACCACGTAATTATCGTTGAGGCAATTACCAACATTCATCTGCCCAACTACAAGGCAATCAAGCGTATCTTGCCTAAGATTGGGCCAGTTCACATTGTCTCGCTCAATTACACCCAGTATTCAAGTCGCTATGACAACTTCCTAAAAGGTATCATTGAGCCAGTCTTTGATCCAGCAAAAGATGGCGGTACCTTGAAGGACCTAAATATTTATAACATTCACCTCGCCGTTGGCTTATTCGGCAAGCCCGACCACGTTCAATATTACCCAGTAATGCAGAAAAACATTGACACTTCCGGAATTTTGAACCTGACATACGCGGACAAACAGGCAACCTTGGTCGCAGCCAAGGACTGTTATACGACGCCGCGGTCATTCATCGAGGGCGAAAAGGGTTCAATCTACTTCGATGGTTCAACTGGAGTGATTGACAACTTCACCATTGAGTTACGCACCGGTGAAACGAAGAAAGTTAATTTAAACAAATTCGATCACAGAATGGCCAGTGAATTCACCGATTTTGTCAACATTATCGACAATCACGACGTAGATACTGCCAACGAATTATACGACCACAGCATGACCGTTATGGATGTGTTGGCTGCCGCCGTTAAGTCAGTTTAATAATCAAATAAAGCTGCAGTTAACCACTAATGGGTTAACTGCAGCTTTTATTTTGTCTTCGTTTGTGCGATTAAATACGCTAGCACCGGGCTGATGTCCATCCCGTAGCGTAGTTCTTCCTGCTTCTCAGTCTTATTGGCTGCAATTGCCAGATGTGTGGCAGTGACTGCCGTCTTAACGGCAGCAGGTAACGTCCACCCCAAATTAAGTAACCCGGCCAAACTAGCCGCAAACAAGTCACCGGCACCATAAAAATGCCCTGCAGCATATTCCTGACCATAATAGTGCAGTTGCCCCTGCATTAACCAGCAGCAGCCGATCTGTTCACCACGGCGAACACCAGTTACTACCACTTGTAAATGTTGCTTGCTTTGCCCCTCAACTGCCTTAATTGCCTGCACCAACTCTGCATCACTAGCCGTTGCGCGCAACTTATATTTAGTTCCAGATAAAAAATTTAATTCAGTTAAGTTTGGCGTTGTCACGGTCGCAGTCGTTACTAGTTCCTTGACCGCCGCAATATCTGCTGGCACTAATTCAGGATAAAGTTCGCCGTCATCCCCTAGCACCGGATCAACAACTACCTGCTTAAACTTGCCCTGACGACATTCTTCAGCCAGCAATTTACAAGTTGCCCGACTACCAAGATACCCCGTTAATATTGTTGTAAAGTCCAGGTCAGTAATCTGTCGCCAATGTGCAAATGCTTGTGGGATAAACGTTGTTAAGTCAGCTATCCGGGGAGTGCCGAAGCCCTCAGTTTGCGTTGATAAAACCTGCGTCGGCAGACTGCCATACTTAATTCCCAATGCACTCATAACACTAATTGCCGTGGTCGTAGAAATACCGCCAATTGCCGAATAATCTTCCACGAGTAATAATTTCTGCTTTGTTTTCATATTTTCACTTCATTCAGTAATTTAAATTTACTTACATTATAAACTCATGAGGCAACCACTGCAGAACATTTTAAGACTAACGAAAAAATCACTTTAGGAATAAGCTAAACTCCTAAAGTGATTTTATTTAATTAAAATTTGCGGCTTTCACAAATTCAGTAGTATTAATTTGGTAGTAGATCATGCCATTAATCACAACTTTGCCACCGTAAGTACGAACACGACTGCCGCGATAAAGCTTAACACCGTTCGTTCTCTTACCAGCCGTATCATAAACATAGGCATTATGACTCAGCTTCCGCGTCTTACCAATAATGTTGCTGGCAACAACATATTCGTCGGTACCAATTTGCAAGTACTTTTTACCATTGATAGTTTTAGAATTACCAACTGTTACCTTAGTACCAGCGGTCTTCAAAGCTGCACTTGTGCGCTCACCTTGGCCGTTATAAGTGTAGGCATCGTGCATCAAAGTCTGCTTGCCAGTTGGTGCTTGCGAAACTGTTGTTGCTGTATCAGCGGTTGTTCCATCGGTTGTGGAAGTATCAGTATCGGTCGCACTCACATCAGTGTCAGCACCCTGCAAGTTATAGTAATACTTGATTAAGGAGTAAAACTTGCTCATCGAGTAGCCCCACTTGCTAAAGTAGCCGTCAGGGTCCGTATGATTGGTGCCGCCTAAATATTTAGAAACAGCATGGTGCGACCAGATTGTCCCTTTACCAGTATTAACCGCATTACTTGGCGTTAAATCATAACGGTGCAAAATCTTGGCTGCATAAATCGCATCGTTGTTCACACTCTTAGCAAAGTTATCCCGCGTGTTTTCCTCAGCTAATTCAATCTGGAAAAAGCGGTTGTTGGCAACTGCACCGGCACCCCAAACACCGTACTTAGGGGTCATCATCTGAATAACTTGCTTGTGATCAACAAAGGCGTGAACATAAGCGTACATCTTCATCCATTCACGGTTGAAGTAAATGGCTTCGTTATAAGCAGTCGCGTTAGGCGTTGCTGTCTCGTGGATCACTATTCCTTCAGGCTTACCATAGCGATACTTAATCTTATTACCGTTGGCATAAAATTTATTATACTTAATCCCCTCTGTCTGGAGCAATTTGTATAGGTAGGTCACACCCACATAATCGTTCTCTTTCGCAAGCGAATTAATCGAGGCAGCCTCCGCTGTCTCACTTTGACTCATTCCAAAAACAGGCGCAACTAAACCTACTCCGATAGCAATAGTAGTTATTAGTTTCTTTATCTTCATCTAAAATTTCATTCCTTATTACTATGATTTATTTAAAATTACCGGCTTTGACATATTGATGGATACCAATACGGTAATATTTTTGGCCAACAATCGTGTAGGTAGAACCGTAAGTAGCTACAGCTGTACCCTTCTTTTCTGTCGTTTCATTATCACGATTGCCATAATCATTGTAAACATAGGCATTATGCTTCAAAATGCGCATTGTACCATCAATATTGCCGGCAGCAACATATTGATCGTCTCCGATCCGGTAATACTTCTTACCGTTGATCTTCTTGGTACCATAAGTGGCAATGACCTTGCCTTCGCTACCCGCCTTAAGAGCTTTCATGCCCTTAACGCGCGTTAGTTTTGAAGTATAAACATAAGCATTGTGCATCAAGGTCTTCTTAACCTTGGTTTCACCTTTAGGAGCTTGAGATGCTGGTGGCAAAGCACTGCCGAGATTTAGACTTGCGCCATTAACCCAACCTTTGCCAGCAATGTACATTCTCTTTTTACCGTTATAAAATGTGATGGTCTTAGTAACAGTAACGTTATCGCCCTTAGTAATTGAGTTGGTCTTTGCGGAAACCGAATGGTCTGTCGGCCAAGCATAAGTTGCACCGGACTTCTTAACCGTGTAGGCAGCACTGGCGTTAGAAATCTTAGGGTCATATTGCGTTAGGTTATAGGTTGTAATTTGACGGTTCAAGGTTGTGTTGTAATTAGGGTCAGTGGCATAAGTTCCCGTCAGAGCCTTAGTGGCAGCGCCGTAACTAGCCGCATTCTCAAGCCAAGTGCCTTGGTAGCGATCTGGCTGCCAGCTGACACCTTCACGCAGCTTCATTCCATTATCATCAAATGAACCTTGATAGCTTGAATATTTTCTAAATTTGGCAGTTTCATAATAGCTCTTGCCGTTCTTATCGACCTCGCGCGTCTTACTGCTGTAGACATCACCTGTCCAGCTATCGTCGGCCTTCATCCCGAACAGGTTGTTGGCATTAACAGACAGCCCTGATTGGCCCCAGTTAGACTCAATGATTGCCTGCGCAATCATTACTGATGGGTACAAACCATACTTCTTAGCGACCTTCTTTGCTTGTGAAGCAGCAGTAGCTAAAAACGCACTTTGATTATCCGTAGCAGCCTTGACCTTCTCAGCCTTGGCTGGAGAAGTAGCAATTAAGTTGTTGGTAACTGGTATAACGGCTGACGATAATAAAGCCGCGGCAGCAAAACCAGTGATAAATTTATTTTTCATAAAGTATGTGTCCTCCTTAATCGACATCTTTATTGTATCGGGCAAACCTCGACTAGACAATAGTTTCCATTTAATTGTAGTCAAAAAGTAATATTGCCCGTCATTTTATTACAAATTAGTAATCTGCACATCCAGAACTTGACGCAGATGAGCCAATAATTGACGTTTAATCCGTTGCAACTGTACCCGCGTGACACGGGCCTCTTGGACTAACGCACTAATTGGTTCACCAGCAATTAAATTATGAAAAAATAACAATTGTTCTAATTCTGACATCTGCGCAACTTCTCGTTCTAAGATCAAATAGTTGTCCCAGTTATTCATCATGCCCAAATCGCGTGCTTGCTCAAGTTCAGTCTGCCGCTCACTCGTTTTTTGTTCCTTGCGCAGCTGGTCAATCGTATGCCAGATAATCTTGCGAAAACTCCGCCGATCAACTTCTTCTGGAGATAAACTCCCAGGCTGATCTAACATTTGTGCGTAAACGCAAATTCCTTCTTGCAACAAGTCATCATAATTAGTATAGTCCTGTCTAACGTGGGCGGCTTTTAATGCGCCCCGAACTAATCTTTGATTCTCCCAAGCGGCTATAAAAGCCTCTCTATTAATCTTCATCTGTGACATTTCCTCGGTTTCGATATTGTCACAAGCGCTTGTGCACTATTAGATTAGCAAGATTGAGTAATGATTAAAAAGCAAATAAAGTAAGCGATACCAATTAATAAATAAGGCATACAATTTATGAGAATTTTCGCAACTTAAGAATAACTATCGTATAATTAGCCTCTACTTTTGGGTAAAAAAGTCAGAAAAAAAGCACGAATTAGTTAATTCGTGCAGTACAATTAAAATAATGTGTTCGGCCGTCTACTCGAAAGATAAACAGTATGGTGGTCATCTTGAATTAACGGTTGCTCAAGCAGCTTTGCCAAACATTGGCCATAACGCGCATGACTCTTATCCAAGACAGCCTGATAAATATCTTTGAGAGACGATGTATTTAGCGTTGGATGTGGGTGAAAGTAGGCACGCTTATCAAGTAGTGACTTACCCTGCGTTCGCCGCACCTGCCAACCTAAAGAATACTCCAAGTGATTACTCCCAAGCTTGTACATGGCATGGTTGTAGTACAAGCTGCTGTAGACCTGCGTACTGATATAACGCGTGCAATCTGTAAATGTAAAAGTGTACGTCAACCCTCGGCACGTCACCGTATTAAAGGCAATGGTCGACTTGCCAAGAGAGCGAAAATTAGCCATGTGATGCAACGCCACCCAGTCAGTATCGCCAGTTGTGTAGCCATGCATCGAAAAGTAGGCACGCTTGCCAGTCGCAATCACATAATGTGACCTCTGGTTAAGCCAATTGGCAAACTCGCGTTGAAACTCCAACCCACCTAGTAAGTTGTTTTGCGTAAATGAGTTAATTAACGACCGACTGCTGCTGGTGCACAAAACAATTCCTTTTTGTAGGTCAAAAATTGCACTTTTATACTTATTTAACAGTGGCTGCTTTTGAAATTGATAAATGGCAAGCGTATTTTCATTCACGCGATATTTAGCATCATCCACCAGATACCCGCTTAATGCCGGCGATTGTACTTCCTCCTGCAACTTAGCCTTCGACCAGTTACGGTACTTCTTAGCAGTTGGTAAACACCAACCTTGATTTGTCGTTTCAGGCAAATTACTGTCCTCCATGATAATATATTTTAGTATTTGTTGACTTATATAATTATACTAAAACTGTTATCGCTTTCATAGAGCAAAATAAAAAATAGCCAAAGTTTTTATGCTTGGGCTATTAGAGTGCTTGGGTTAAACAAGCTCCAATTATACAAAATTTATTCCTTACTGTTTTTTTAGGATTTAAATATTCAAGTACATCTTCTCTTTTGACATTCAAATTTTAGATTCCAATTACAAAACTCGCCCATCAGCAACATCATTTAAAGAATATGATTTGCTAAATCTGTCATTGTCATGATAATTCTCTCCTGGCACGAAAAATATATTCTATATGAATAATTATACACATTGTACATATTAAGTACGAACAATTTTTAATTTAATAATCAAGTATTGTAGTTCAAGCTGTCTAATTTTAAACATTTTTATCGTTTTGTTACTATAATTCCCCTATCAAAAAAAGCAGCCACTAAAATCACTACCTATTATTTAATGAAATAATAGCAATACTTATCTTTAGTCGCAGGACATATTGTTAAAAAAATTAAAGACAACTAAACAATCAATTTGCTATAATGTTTAAGACGTAGAAAGTTAAAAGACGGTTTACTACCTGTGCATGAAGGGACTGATGCCTATGAGCATGAGTGAATTCATACTCCAATCTATTGTAAGAAAGGAGGACAGGTAGTTGGAAATCATTTTGGCGCTAATGCTACTTCTTGCTATTAGTTTAGTGGGATTAGCATTTTATTTAGCTAAAATGAAGCAGTATCAACTAGTAGCGATATTGATAATGAACACAATACCACTTATAGTTGAACTACTAAACAGTTTGCTCAATTAATTTAGAGCAAACGAAAACCGTCTACTTCTGCTTGGAACGACGGTTTTGAAAAAAACTATAATTTCAGGTAGTAAACCACTTTTAGTGGAACTACGTCAGGGAGTTGTGTTACAGCACAGCTCCTTTTTTATTACAAAAATAGTTTAACACGAAAACTGAAATTTATAAAGACAAGCGATAAATCATTTTGCTATAATATTTAAGACGTAGAAAAAGTTAAAGGACGGTTTACTACCTGTAAGTGAAAGGACTGATGCCTATGAGCATGAGTGGATTCATACTCCAATCGATTATCAGAAAGGAGGACAGGTAGTTGGAAATCATTTTGGCTTTAATGCTACTTCTTGCTATTAGTTTAGTAGGATTAGCATTTAAGCTTGCTAAAATGAAGCAGTATCAACTAGTAGCGATATTGATAATGAACACAATACCACTTGTAGTTGAACTGCTAAGAAGTTCGCTCAATTAATTTTGAGCAAACAAATACCGTCAGATTTTCTACTGGAACTTGACGGTTTTGAAAAATTTTAAATTTCTGGTAGTAAATCGCTTTTAAGTGATCTACGTCAAGGAGTTGTGTGACAGCACAGCTCCTTTTTCATTACAGAATTAGTTTAACACGAAAGTGTAAAATTATAAAGACAACCGAACAATCAATTTGTCATAGTATCCAAGACGTAAAAAGTTAAAAGACGGTTTACTACCTGTGCATGAAGGGACTGATGCCTATGAGCATGAGTGGATTCATACTCCAATCGATTATCAGAAAGGAGGACAGGTAGTTGGAAATCATTTTGGCGCTAATGCTACTTCTTGCTATTAGTTTAGTGGGATTAGCATTTTATTTAGCTAAAATCAAGCAGTATCAACTAGTAGCGATATTGATAATGAACACAATACCACTTGTAGTTGAACTACTAAACAGTTTGTTCAATTAATTTTGAACAAGCAAAAACCGTCTACCTCTGACTGGAATGACGGTATTGAAAGAAATTATAATTTCAGGTAGTAAACCACTTTTAGTGGTTCTACGTTAAGGAGTTGTGTTGGAGCACAGCTCTTTTTTATTACACATATAAGTGTAACATGAAAACTAAAATTTATAAAGACAAGACTAGCCTTACTTTCGAGGAGTGACCATTAAGGAATCATATTTATATGATTTTTTAGTTAGTCATTCTTCACTCTCGCTAATCCAATCTTCTAATTCCTGATCCGTATTTATTTCTTTAGCTGGCAAATTACTAAAAGCATTGGTTAAAGCAAGATGGCGATCAACTTGAACCTGGATTCTCTTTTTATTAGTCGTTGCCCACATATGCATTCTCCTTTCAATTAATACTTATATTTAACTATATGTTTCAGGATATTTAACAAAGATCCTAAATAAATAATCATAACAAAAAGCGATGAAAAATCATCGCAAATCAACTTACTTAAATAAATCTGAACGTGAACCAGTATTAATAAAATCTACATACTCACCATCATATTTATAAATTAGCAACCAGTCTGGCTTGATATGTAAGTCTCGTTCTGGTCTACGGTTAATTAACGGGTAGTCATTATATCTTGCTTCTAACGGTTTATTACATAATAATTTGCGGTAAACTCGCTCAAAATCCTTCGCTTGATATTTGCTACCTTTTAACATCTTCTTGTAATGCTTTTTGAACTGACTTTCAAAAGCAGGTTTATAGACAAAATCACTCATTTAGCCACTTAAGCCCTGCTTCTGGATCATCAAAGTCAACATAATCACGACTCTTAATTGAACGCTGAAGTTCTGGAGCTGGCTCAGTTACTTCAAACGGAATGCCTCCAGCTTCAATAGATTTTTTTGCAAAAATTCTAAAGGCCTCGCCTGGTGTTAAACCAATGTTTTTGAGAACTACTTCAAATTTAGCCTTATCTTCAGAATCCATTCTGAAATGCACTTGACTCGTCATTTAATCAGCTCTAACAGTATGGTACCATCTGATACCTTAACAAACAAGTGATTAATTTTATGACTATATTTAATTACCTAACATTAATCTGCTTAACTCTCCATCAAAAAAGACAGCGACTAAATCGCTGTCTTTCATTGTATTTAATTAAAAGTTAATTTCTATCATAATCTTAATTAAAAATACAAGCTTATTAAATATTTTAGATCTATTAATTTATAGGATGCTTTTCAACATTTACCGTTTTAACATTTACTGTAGGCTTAGGAGTACCATCCGTAGTTGTCCAATTAAGTATATAATCTTTATGATCCACTTCATCTTCGAAACACATTTTTTTATCAAACTTTTTCGTATTAGAGCCATATAACAATCTTTCACCTATATAAAGTTTGATTTCTTTATTTGGTAATATAGCTTTTCTGTTTGATATATCATAATTATAATGCCCAAGTTCACTATATTCTTTATTATTCTCATATGGACTTAAGTATTCATTACCATTAGTTTTTATTTTTAAAATGGCAGCTTGGTTACCTACATTCATACAAATTAAATTAACACCATTAAGTTCATCATTTTCAACTCTAGACTCAACAAAAAATTTTAAGTTTGGTTTTGGATTAAGCTGATTATTTATACTTTCTATTTCTTTATTACACTGCTGACTCGCAATTATATTTGCATCTGTAGATGCCTTGTATGCTTTATAAGCATAATAAAGTGCGATTATAGCTACAATCGCTTCAACCAAATTAGATACTGTATCCAAATTCATAAAATATTTCCTCCCTTAAGTCTATACCTAATAAATATACAATTTAATATATACTTAGTCAATGACTTGGAAGAATATTAGTCCCGAATTTTAAAAAAACGTGATCAAAATTTGTGCTCTAGCTGCTTATCTGAAAAATTATCCCTAAGATATTCAGCTAATAAAAATATGCTGATTTTACACGAAATAGACTGCTTAATTCCCTTAAAGTCTGAATGCTTGGCAACATCATATTAAACTATCTGTTAAAGTAAAACACTTAAGTAAGTTGATTCTCCATCAGAGAGGCCAGCTAATTTACGTATATTACTTAACTTTTAACCATAAGGTATTGCCTTCATGTATCTCTAATCTTGCTTGTACGTATCTATACCTGTCTACTTCTTTTCATTAACTTTACCATTAAAAACTTTATTTTAGCAATTAAATAATATTTTTCATATCATCACAATAATAGTCATAAATAAAGATTTCAATAAAAATACCAATCATACCAATTATTATAAAAAACATCTCAGCTAGAAAATTTTTGTAAAATTGAGAAATTATAAAACAAGAGATAGTAATTATCAATAATACAAACCAAAATATCCTAATAAAAACTGGCATATTATTTATATGCATCTTATACGATAGATAACAACAAATATTAGAAAAAGGAACAATTACTATTAAAGGCAAAAACAAAAAAGAAGCTATTATAACCCCAATATAATTAGTAGTTGGCTTTCTAATTACGCGTATTGAAATAATTGCATAAGCGATCATTATAATAAAAGAAATAATGGGTAAAAATAATGAACGCGTCAAATGTAATTGTATATCTGAATTTAAAGTTAATTCATATTTTGCATGAGAGAAAAACCAAATCATACCTATCACTATGCCATACAATACTCCAATAATGCAGATTGCTGACAGCAAAAAAGTTGTATCAATTTGAAGTTTATTATTATAAATAATTCCCTTTGCAATATCTTTTTTGATAGTTAACTTTATTTTTTGATCTCTACTATTACTGAATGGAATATTTAATAAAACATTTGATAATATTAAACTTAAAAAACTAATACACAGAGAAAACACAGAACTTCTTTCTTGCCACTTTGAACACCACGCAATATTTCTTTTAGTAGTGCCATCACTATTTACATGTTCTATTATTTCCTCTTTAGTAATAAATATTTTTAGTATTTTATCTCTTTCACTAAATTTTCCTTTTTTTCTAGTACTTTTTACCTCTCTTTTTAGCATTAATTAACTTCTTATCTACAACGGGCATTGCCAAGCTATTCGTATCAAATAAATAATTACTTTCATTTTCAAAGTTACTAATTATCACACTTTTAGAATTTTCATAACATTTAAATTTGGGTAATTCTTTTAAAGTCTGATATTTATTATTCAAAATTTCTACTTTATATTGCTTTACACCATTATCAGTATTCTCATAATGCATAATAGCTACATATTTTAATACATTATTAAATCCTAATTTTTCTTTTAACCATTGTATTGGATTTCTTAAGAATCTTGTTTTGGGTATATCTGATATCTTAGTATCCAGAAATTGCTCACTATTTTGTTTAATATTTTTAATCTGTTTGCTAAGTTTAGTAAAATTAGTTTCACTCGTTTTATTAACATTTTCAATTTGCCTACTTATTTTTTCTTGATTCTCCAATATTTTATTTATATTTTCTTTTTCATACTTGTCTTCTTCTATGATCTTCTTTATATTTAACACTAGCTTACCTACTATCTTGTATTACACAACAAAAAAAGCAATGGTTTCCCATCGCTTTTTCTTAGACTAGATTCAATAAATCAATTATTTAACGATATCAGCGTTAACAACCTTGATGTATTGACCCTTACCAATTCTGTAGTACTTTTGACCATTCTTGAAAGTGAATGAAGAACCGTAAACAGTTACAGTTGAGCCCTTCAATAACTTCTTGTGGTTAGCACGTTTCTTGCTTGTCTTGTAGATGTATGAATTATGGTTCAAAGTTACCTTGTAACCATCAACGTTACCAGCATCGATGTATTGACCATCAGCAATCATGTATGCGTCAGTACCATCGTTAAGCTTAGTCTTGTCACCGTAAACAGTAGTGTTGGTGTATGAGCTGATCTTCTTAGTACCTACACGCTTGTGATCCTTGTCGTAGATATAAGCATTATGCATAACAGTTACAGTTGATTGCTTTTGTGGCTTGTATGAACCATCAACATATTTAGATTCAACATATTGATTAGAATCAGCACTATTGATACGCATATATTTCGTACCATTAGCAGTTATTTGTCCATAAGTTGCAACTTGTGTGCCATTAGCAACAGTTGTTGTAGTCTTAGTTACGTTATTACCGTTAATCGTGTATACTGGAATGTCTGTATCAGATTGAACAGTCTTATAATCAGCATTAGGGTCACCAACAGTAAAGTTAAATACAACACTTGAAGTTAATCCATCAGCATTTGTTGCAGTAACAGTTACGGGATATACACCCGCTACTTTAGTATTTACTTTGCTAATATCAGCTTTTACTGACAAAGTATTAGTAGTGTGACCATTTACTGTAGCTACAAAAGCATTTTCAATCTTGCTTTCATCAACAGTACCATTAACACTAGTCGAAGCAAAATCTTTCTTATTTGCACTAGTCAATTCAATAGTTTGATTTTGACCCATGTAACTCTTTTGATTTAACCAAATAACTGGATATACCAACTTGTCATTACTGTTGCTTGATACCTTCATATTAGCAGTTAAAGTAGCAGTTTTACCATTATCTGCAGTCACAGTGATTGGAGCAACAAAATCTGCTGCAGGAACATCAAAAGTACCGTCACTCTTAATAGTAATTCCATTGGTTGCCAATGCTGATTGAATCGCAGATTTCACAGCTGATTCATAAGCTGCTTCTGAAACACTAGCAGTACCTGTAGAAGAAATCTTAAAATTACTTACAATATAGCTAGTAATTCCATCAACACTATCACTTGCACCTTTAACAATAGGAACCTTAATAGATGAAACTTGTTTATTCTTACCATCCAAGAAATATGGAGTACCAGTCTTTGATGAATCCTGAACAGTAAATACTGAACTATTTACAGTTACAGGACGCGTAATACTACCAAATCCATCGGTCTGTCTAGCTTGTCCATTAACAGTAACATTAGCGTTCGCATCTAAGTTACCAACTTGAACTTGTTGTAAGACAGCAATATATGTTCCACCTTTTTCAATCTTTTGAACAGGTGTTGCACCAGCTTTAACTGTGCCATCTTTATTAACATCTGAAGCTTTATAAATATTTGCTTTCTTGTCGTTAGGAATAGCAATTTTCCCAGCATTAGTAGTTAAACTTGCTTTAACTGCTGAAGCAGGTCCTTCAGTTAAACTAGTTGCATTATCAATGTTCAAAGTTACAACTATACTTTTAGCTGTACTAGTTGCAGTACCATTACCATTTACAGAAACTGGTACACTACCATTCGTAGTGTTTGTAGTATCAGCGAATACTGGTGAAACAGCACCAGCAACAACTGGAGCTACAGTTAATAATGCAGCAGCAGCAGCGCTAACAAATCTATAATTTTTCTTCATGTGGTCTTCCTCCTTGTGTATATACAAAATCGTAATAGACTATAGGTTCAGTCGCATTGAGCCTACATTGTTACAACATCCTTCAAGTCAAAATCATAAGTTTATAACTCTTATGAGGTAGCTTATCTGACTGAAGAACCCGCATGCGTACAGGTTTGCGAACCTGAAGCATAGCTATTACTTACCACGCTTCATATTGTACTAACCTTTTAACGAAAATGCAAGGCGTTAAGCAATTTTACACACTTTTGTAATAAACGCTTTCACTAACTTTTTGAAAGTATAATTTCATCACAAATGGTAAAACCTTATTTAGCAATGTATTTAGCGTATTTTCTCACTATTCTTCACATAAGAAATCTCTAGTTTTGCATAAATTTTACAAAATAATAACAAAATTATTTGAAAACTATTCGTTTATGTAATTAACAAGTTAAGTTAAACTGTCGGATCATTTCCTATTGTAATGCAAACAAAAAGAACACTGCTCATCAAAGCAGTGCTCTTTTATATGTATATGGATGACCCCGAAGTTAGTTGTATAAGATAAACTGTTAGAGAAGGTTGTACTACTCAAGCGAGATCATCCCAAAGTGCTAGAAAAGAAAATTTATGAGTAGCATAACCACGTATATTATAGCATTATTTACTGAATAAACCAGTTCATTTTAAATAATTACAGCCCGAATTTAAACATGCAAAAAGCCATATCAAGGTGCAACTTGATATGGCTTTTTGGGTGTTACCCCAATGAGGAATAACACGCCAAATGCTCGTTATGAGTATATTATAGCATGGATTATTCAAAAAAGAACAATTATTTGCTAATTTCATATATCAATCATTAACTTATTTTGATATAATCTTATTTGTCATCGCACCTCCTTAACATGAAGGGAGGTGAGGAAGATGCGCAAAATTATCGCGCAAGTTGCGATTGCAGTTTTGACTAAGTTGATTATTCAATTGGTTAATCTGTTAGTAGATAAAATTATATGCTATCTACGAGATCGCAATAAGCGATGACGTAAGTCATATAACCCAAACGCTTCTTTAAGTGAAAAAAAAGCCATATCAAGGCACAACTTGATATGGCTTTTTGGGTTACCCCAATGAGGAATAACACGCAAAATTATCGCTATGAGTTTATTATAACATGGTTTATTCAAAAAAGAACAATTATTTGCTAATTTCATATATCAATCATTAACTTATTTTGGTATAATCTTATTTGTCATCGCACCTCCTTAATACGAAGGGAGGTGAGGAAAATGCGAAAAATATTCGCACAAATTGCGATCGCAGTTTTGACTAAGTTGATTATTCAATTGGTTAATCTGTCAGTAGATAAAATTATATGCTATCTACGAGATCGCAACAAGCGATGACGTAAGTCATATAACCCAAACGCTTCTTTAAGTGAAAAAAAAGCCATATCAAGCATCCACCTTGATATGGCTTTTTGGGTTACCCCAATGAGGAATAACACGGAAAATATTCGCTATGAGTTTATTATAACATGGTTTATTCAAAAAAGAACAATTATTTGCTAATTTCATATATCAATCATTAACTTATTTTGACATAATTTTATTTGCCATCGCACCTCCTTAATACGAAGGGAGGTGAGGAAAATGCGAAAAATATTCGCACAAATTGCGATCGCAGTTCTGACTAAATTGATTATTCAATTGGTCAATCTGTTAGTAGATAAAGTTATATGCTATCTACGTAACCGCAGTAAGCGATGATAGTATAACCCAAACGCTTCTTTAAGTGAAAAAAAGCCATATCAAGTCGCACCTTGATATGGCTTTTTGGGTTACCCCAATGAGGAATAACACGGAAAATATTCGCTATGAGTTTATTATAGCATGGTTTATTCAAAAAAGAACAAATTTATAGATAAAATTAAAGGGGCATGCATCCCTCAACGGAATCCACGCCCCTTTTAATCTCTATCTGTTAAAGAACTGCTTAATTGTCCTAATTATCTTAGCCAACCTGACTAGGATTAGCAGGCTGTTCTGGCTCACTTGCAGTATCGTCAAACATATCAGTAACAGTTCGTTCAATATATGCAGCAGATTGAGGAATCTTATACAGATCAACTCCATCCTTTTGGAAGGCATCAGCCTTAACGATTGCATCCATTGCTGCCTTAACTGCAGCTGGTTCTAAGTCATTTGCTGCATCAGGCAGAGATAAGCTGGAACGCTTATTTGCACCATTTAAAAATACCAATTGAAGAGTCTTTGTTGTCTTAGTCATAATTATTTACTCCTATTCGTTTCTAGTAATTGCTTTACTTTTCTTAATCTGCCAATGGTACGATTTGCTTTTGAATTAAAGTCGCCGCGCCAAGTGTATCACCTTGCAATGTTGATAAGGCTGCCCCAACATCTGCTAGACCAGCTGCCGTTACGCCCTCCTTCACATTATTTAAGATACGACTTTTGGCACCGCCGGTGTATTTTTCATTCAAAAAAGTGTATTGGATTGATTGGTCTGATAATTCAAAGTTCATAATTGTTACTCCTTAGTAATTAATAATAGCGTTTGTGTAATCGACCTGCGCGCTAGATGTCTTACACTATTACTAACGAATTGAAACCGCCAAGTGTAACATTTTTATTTAAAAACGGAGCAAAATTGTGTGAGATACCAAAAGACTACTGCATTACAGTAGTCCTTTAGTAGTATATTTATTGTTTATCCAAGCAGCCAAAGTTTTTGACTGCTAATGACATTTTTTCATTATAACTTTCTGCTGCTTGCACCTACTCTCGTATCATTTAGGCAAAGCAATAATTATGATGCTCGGACCATTTCTATTAATTGTATTGCCCAACTAATACACTATTCTATATTAGCCAAAAAGTCAACAGCAGCTCAAGAAAAAAGGACTATGCCCCAATAGTCCCCCATTCAGTTATTCAATTACCTGTAACTCATGATTAACCTTGGCGCGGCCATCGGCGTAATCAAAGATATAGTCTGGCTGTACGTTAAATAGATACACGTTAAAGTCCAGACTGCCGTCAGTTGTTACAGCCTGCAGATTGATCCCGCGCGCCATCAACTCATTATCACGAAAAATCGGCGTTGCTTGATAAATTACCCGCTTGTTAGCCCGCAACGCTGCCCTAATTTTACTTTCAAAAATCGTTTGGATCTTTTGATTAGAAAATGCCGTCTGTGTAAAAAGGTTCTTCGGATTATTTTGGTCGCCAGACTTATTATTAGGGTTATAATTTCCCTCCTGATCAATCCCAGCTGACACGGAATAGGCAATCATGTGCCCGCGGTTATAGAGCTGGGTGCTGCCTCGATGATTATAATGCCACGCCGTTGGCTCAACGAACTGCCGCACACGCAAGCTATCATTAGCCACGTTCCGCTTTTCCAAAAAGGCCGTGTTGGAATGTGACGTGCGGTTCAAACTGTCCAAATCAGAATAAATTACCCGGTTGACCTTCCATGCATTCTTAATCAACGTGGAATGGTCATGATTGACCGTAATATAGGCTTTACTACCACTCTTAAAATTCAGTTGCGCCAACTTTTGATAGTCCTTTTGAGCAAGACCACCATAAACTTTTGCTGCTCTTTGTGCCTTACCCACATCAGTAGTCTGCGGCTTTTTGCCAGTCAATTGGTCGACCAAATGATTGCCGCTGGAGTCACTGCCACCCTTAGTCGAGACACCCCACACGAGAGCAATCAAAATAATCACAACTGACCAAAAGTTGCTGCTTTTCTTGCTAGTTCGTTTACTTCGCTTGCGCGCCATAAAATTACTCCTTAATTAATATCAATTAAGTATAACTAATCGAACTGTTGTTTGCAATATGTGCAATAAAAAAGCGCGATTGTCATCGTGCTTAGTTTTAACTTCTTGCCCATTCATCGAGCATGTTAAGAAAGAACTTCTCTGACCAGCGTTTAATCTTACTGCCATCGTGATTAAGCTCCTCAGCCTTGAGCCTTGCCGCATTATTTTTATCAAAGAAATCATGGTCGCCCATAATCAAATAATCGGTATCTGGAGTAACTTCAACCTGTGCTTGACCACCGAGGTTATTAACCAGCTGCATTGCTTCCTCATTAGCCATCCCCAAATTGCCCGCAAAGACAATCTTCTTGTTGTTAACAGGATTGCGAAAACCCAACTGCCACGATTCCAATCCATCTGCCAACAAATCCAGATTTTTTACCTTATCCTTAGCCTGCTGCAGCAATTCATCAGTAAAATGCTCACGAAAATCATCGTAGACCTTTTTGGTATCAATCGAGTCTGCTAAGCCGTGGTGCTGCTCAACTTGTGCAATCCCGGCACGTCTAATGCAGTCAAGCAAGCGATTATGTTGGCGGGGATAATACACCCGCGCTAGTCGCAAGACATCAACGTAATCATTGTTCAACTCAGCCAGCTTGAACTTCTTAGTTAAATCATACAAAAAGTTCAGGTCAAAATTAACGTTATAACCAATAATCACATCATCCCCGATGAACTCGCGAAATTCGGTCATTGCCCGTCTCACAGGGATACCTTCATCAAGCAGCTGCTGCTCGGTAATCCCATTTAGCTTAGTGATAAAGGCTGGCACCTTATTAGACCCGGGATAAGTCACCAAGTTGCTGTATCGAGCAACAATCTTATTATTCCGCACCTTCACGCCGCCTAGTTCCGTCACGTGATCGCGGTAAGGACTAAGACCTGTGGTTTCAATATCCAGCATTGTGTAGTCGGGCAAAAAGCTCGGCAGCTCTTGTCCCTTACCACGCAACTTATTTTGGGCACCAGAAACATGCAGCACCCCATTTTTAATAAAAATACTCATCCTTACTTCCCACTATTTTTGTACTAAACCGGCAATTAATGCCGCAGAACCACTCCCAGTTGCCGCACTACGCTTTTGCAAATCATCCGGCAACAGCTCCGGTGTTAAGTCGGCTGCCACATACGACCACTGCGGAAACTGCTGGACTAAATGCACGATCGGATCAAGTAGCTGCGGACTTGTCGCGTCAACGCCGAGTTCCAAGAAAACCACACGCTTGTCCTCGTTCCCTGTCAAGAACCAACGAAACCGGGTATTGGCAGCAGTATCGGGATAAAAGTGCGCGTTTAACGGCATGTGCAATTCCATTGGCTGCTGGCAAATTTTACATTTAGGCACCATTGCCGCCGTAACTTGGTCAATTTCCTTAGTTGCCAGTTTAGCAACAATTGCGCGATTATCTTTTAGGCCGTGGTTAATCCCACTTGAACATTGCATCTTGGTCCAATCACCAAAGGCATTAAAAATTCGGTTTTCATTAAAGCCTGCAGTTTCAAAGAAATGCCCAAAAGTCGACGTAGCAATAAAGTACTCTTTCTGACCAATCAGTTGCTTTAATTGCCGCATTGCCTTGCTCGGCTGATAAGCCAGCGTATATTTTTGCACCAATTTACTCCAAAACAGCCACTGCTCTTGCCATGACGCGAATCTTTTGTCTAGAGCATCCCCAATTGTATGCACATCATACTTTTGCGCAATTACCGGAAAGTCTTGGTCAAACGTCCCTTGAGCTAGAATGTCCAGCCCCTCAACTTGCGCCATACCATTGCCCGCAGTTACGATGACTACCTCAGCATCTGCTAACAACTGCTTTGCCTTGTCTAAATTTTCCATAGTTTCCTTTTCTAATTATCATGATAACCCGTAAACGATAGCTTGCCATGATTAAAATCGGCTAAAAAGACATCACTCACGTTCTTGAAGCCGGCTTTTCGGGCTTCTTCTGTAAGCCATTCATTATCCTTATGAATTAATTCAAGCACATCTTGATTAACTTGACCATCATTAATAATAGGAAAGCGGACATTTGTCTCATCTTTTTGAATGACAGTTAATTGGCCATTCTTTTCAAAAATACAATTTTTGACATTTTCAACCGAATAAATCCCCTGGCTGCGCAATTTAAACATTAACTCATTGGCAGAGATTCCAGCAGTTAAGCAGTTGCGCACAAGCACCTTACCCTCTTTAATTACCTGAATTGGCTTACCATCAATCACGTTGCGCACCCAATTATTGTGCTCACGCGCATATTTAAGAATGAAAACGACCAGCGTCCAAACAATCAGTACCAGCAAAAACTGCAAGACAGAAATATTGGCATTGTAAATCACGCCGCCGATAATGCCACCAAGGACATAATTTTGTAATTGGTCCAGAGCCGTCGTCGGTGCCAAGTTGCTTTTGCCAAAGACATTAATCTGAAAAATCAGGGTTAACACACCAAGGGCAAATTTAATAAAAAGTTGTAAATAATCCATGAGACTGCCTCCTAATTCTTCACATTAACATCATGATTGATAACGTGAGCTTTACTCAAGGTATAACTGTTATTATCCTCATTTAAGTTAAGTTGATAATCAGTGTCTTTAGAATTAATACGCACAATTATACCATTCTGCAGCGTTGTCGAATTAACCAGAACATCGGATGTCGTCACGCCTTGATCGCGCGCAATTGACTTGATAAACGGCACAATCTGAACCGACTGCGACTTAACCAGCGTTGTTTCCACATACTTTTCGTACTGCGTGCCTACAAACAATAGTAAAAACAGCAGCGCAATAATCCCCAAATCACGATAACGCGTATCAAATCGATGGCGCAAATACAAAACTGCAAACACAATCATCGTTAGTGCCGCCGCCGCAATTAACACGTAGAGAATGGTTTTGCTCGTGCTTTGATTTTGCTCAATATATTTAAGTGTATAAAAAGTCATCACATTGTCATCCTTTGTCCTAACAAACTCAAGTTACAATCTATGCTTTTAGTATAACAAAAAGTGGCCAACTATTAGTTGACCACTACTTAGTGATTTTTAGTTTTCAGAAGCGCCACTAGCTGTATCAGTTGTTGGCTCTGGTTCTGCAGGTTTTTCTTCTTTTGCGGCTTCTGCCTTAGTAGAAGCGCCGGTTTTTGCATCAGGATCGGAATTACGTCTGAAAGTTGCGCCAGTTGTTGCGTCTTCATCGATTACCAGCTTTTGACCAGTAGTTTCACAGAAATATTTTACCAATGGGTATAGGTCTTGAACCCATTCATAAATGCCGGCATAGTTACCTTCATCATCAACCACCCGCTTGTAGTAATGAAGCACCAGTTCCTTCAAGTTACCAGTAGGAACTGGCATGTAAACATCATCGTGACCATCTTGTCTTGTACGCAGTGCATGAACAACCTTCTTGGTCTCCTGAATGACATTGGCAACATGCGGATGAACATCATTCATTGTATCACCAACTTGTTCTGGAACACGTTTAGCCTTCATCTTGGCATTTGGGTCAACTGGACGGTTGTACCACAAGAATTGGTTATTGTCATCGACAAACGATAATTCACCAATCGTGTCGCGCAACATCCAGTTAATTTGATTAACTGTTAACAAACCACTGTCGAGTTTAACGTAATCGTCACCTTCAGCGGCATGGACCTTCTTAGCAGCTTGATCTAACCAGTCGGGGTCTTCCTTATTAATTCCCGTAACTGTGTAGCGGCTCTTGCCTGTAGCATCGAAGTCTTCTTGCATATATTCGTCAGGATTCATGTCCTTCAGCCATTGTGGTTCTGCCATATTTATCTCCTTGTTCAATAAGTAACTTACTAATAGTATAATTGTATTATAAAAGCGCTTAATTTGCACTAGCAATCCAAAAAATATTTTTTATTACTTTGACAATATAAAAAAGCAGTTAAACCCTGATGGCTTAGCTGCTTCACTAAACGTCAAATCCGTGCTATTATTACCTTGATGGTAAAGATAGTAATAGTGAGACGAAGCTATTAGATTGGACTTCGGCACTGCGTCTCAAGGTACATGCCAGTGTACCCCATAGCCAGTGCCAAACACCAAAAGGTTTGTCAAAATAAGACTTCCTTTCATTGTAAACTTTGGGGTACATGATTTCTCATGTACTTTTTTTATTATATCAGAAGTAAGCGGTATCTTTTAACGCGAATTGTTACTAAGATAGTGATCTTCGTAACACCAATAATCCAAAAAATATTTTTTACCGCGTTTGTAATTTTTCTTTCATATAGATATGAGCTAAAATGAAAGTGTAATCATTACATTAAAGGAGAAAATATGAAAACTGGTACTAAAATTATCACTTTAGACAACGGTTACCATTTATGGACCAACACTCAAGGCCACGGCGACATTCACCTTTTGGCTTTGCACGGCGGCCCTGGAGGTAACCACGAATACTGGGAAGATACTGCTGAACAATTGAAGAAGCAGGGCTTGGACATCCAAGTAACAATGTACGACCAACTTGGATCCCTTTATTCTGACCAACCTGATTATTCCGACCCCGAAATTGCTAAAAAGTATTTAACTTACGAATACTTCTTAGATGAAGTTGACGAAGTTCGGGCTAAGTTAGGTCTGGACAATATTTATTTAATCGGTCAAAGTTGGGGCGGCCTCTTGGTTCAAGAATATGCCGTTAAATATGGCCAACACTTGAAGGGGGCCATTATCTCTTCAATGGTTGACGAAATTGACGAATACGTTGCGTCCGTTAACCGTCGCCGGCAGGAAGTCCTCCCACAAACCGAGATTGACTTCATGCACGAATGTGAAGCCAATAACGATTACGACAACGACCGCTACCAAGCTGACGTTAACATCTTAAACATTAACTTTGTCGACCGTAAGCAGCCATCCAAGCTCTATCATCTAAAAGACATTGGTGGCACTGCTGTTTACAATGCCTTCCAAGGTGATAACGAGTTTGTAATCACGGGTAAGCTAAAGGATTGGCACTTTAGAGATCAACTCAAGAACATTAAGGTGCCAACGCTGTTGACTTTTGGCGAGAACGAAACCATGCCAATTGCCACTGCAAAGACAATGCAAAAAGAAATCCCTAACTCACGTCTTGTTACAACGCCAGATGCCGGTCACCACCACATGGTTGACAACCCTGCCGTTTACTACAAGCACTTGGCTGACTTCATCAAGCAAGTTGAAGCTGGCACTTTCAAGGGTGAATAAAATAAAAGAGCGACTCGACTGCGGGTTGCTCTTTTTGTTTATTATTCAGTAATATAATCTAACAATTTAAACATGACTTCCTTGTTCTCTTGCGGAACCGATTGGCGTAAAATGTCGTCTGCCGATTGCTTTAAGATTGACCCCTCAATATAAGGAAAATCATTAACGACCATTTCGCGAACATTATTAGCCTTAGGTTCAAAGTGAAATTGCAGACCAAGCACACGGTGACCGATGACAAAGCCCTGATTTTGGTGATATTTACTTGAAAATAATAATTGGCTACCCTGCGGCAATTCAAACATTTCTTCGTGCCAGTGCAGAGCAAGTAATTCGGTTGGTAACTCAGAAATTGCAGTTGTTTCCAAATGAACGAGTGCCCAGCCCACCTCCTTGACCGCCGCTTTTTTAATAGTAGCACCCAGTGCTTTAGCAATTTGTTGAGCGCCAAAGCAGGCACCAAAAATCGGCTTATCTTGCGCCAGCAGTGTTTTAATTAACTGCCGCTCTTGCTTAATCCACCACAAGTCATCGTTAGAACTCATTGGTCCGCCCAGAATAATCAACATCTCTGTCTCGTCTGCAGTTGGCAAATAACCAAACTGATAGGGATGATACGTATAAACTTCATGATGGTAACTCTCAGCCCAATCGATGATTGAGCCCGGGCCTTCATTAGGTGTATGTTGCAGAATATTAACGCGCATAATATGGCCTTCTTTCAAAATGCTTTACTAATTTCTATCATACAGTAATCTTACACTTTTTGTGTTTAAATAAATTGAATAATCAAATTAGAGAGTTGCTTTTTATTTAAGAAAGCACCAACAGTAGTCAAATATGCCCTAAGCAATTATAATTAGAGTAAGTTAATAAGGAGGATTTTTCCTATTATGAAAAAAACTACGATTTGGACAATTGTGGCAGTTGTCATCATTGTGCTTGGCGGGGGTACCATTTATGGTACCCAAAAAGCCAGCAGTCATCAAGTCAACGCCGCATATACTGAAGCAATGGACAATGGTAAGGACGCGGTAATGGACAAGGACTACATCCGGGCCAGCAGCAATTTTGCTAAAGCCATCAAACTCAAGAATACCGCGACAGCTAAGGTATATAAAGATCAAGCTGACAAGATGCTTACTGCCATTTCCGCCACTAAAGACGGCGAATATACTGATGCATTAAACAATGTCAATAACGTAATTAATGCAAATAACGGCTATGCACTGCTTGCTAAGCAAGGGCAAAAGCTACAGGCAACAATTAAAGATGTCAAAGACAATTACGAGCACGAATTGAAGCCGCTCTTTGACCAAGCCAAAAAGGCTGAGCAAGACAAGCAATACCAGCAAGCTGTTGACCTTTACCAAAAAATTCTTGATTTGCCTTACATTGAAGGCAAATATTATGCTAAATATAAGGAACAAGCTCAAAAAGGCATCGCTAATAACAAAGACGCCGCTAAAGAAAAAGGCACTAGTGTAGCTACTGCAAAAACGACTGCTGGTGACACTGGCAATGCTGGTAAAACCGGTGAAGGTGCAATGGGCGACCACAAGGTTAATGGCAAGACCGTTGGCGCCAGCCAAATTTCACAATTACGCAAAAAATTACAGAGCCTCGGCTTTGACTCAATGTCATGGAGTCCGCAGGACTTAATCGACATGTACAGAAGTACTGGTCACACTAGCCCAAGCCAAATTACCAAGCAAGATGTCCAAAAATACTTAAAACCATAACTTTTAAAGTAACTAATTCTCAGCTCGTCCTTATTATAAGGACGAGCTTTATCTTGCTAGTCTAATTTAAGAGCAAAAACATGATATAATTTAATAGATAATAACAACTATATTTAACGTAATTTACCGCAATAGTTGCTTTTACCGCTTAAACTCGGTAAAATGACTATTGACTTTCACGTTTCCTATTTTTATTAAAGGAGTGTCCGCATTGACTGAACAAGAAAATAACACTAAAGATACTGAACAAGAAAATGATGAACTTAAAGTTGTCATGCCAGATGCCGATTGGTCTACCATGACACAAGAAGAATTTGCTGAGCAGCCTGACTACTTACAAGTCTTCACTGACTTCTACATTTCTCAATTCAATCAACGTGATTTGGAAATTATGGACAGATATGACACCAACGCCAACATGGTTGACATTAACCACTACTTGCTTGACAACATCAAATTTTCACGTAAAGAATTAATCAGACACGTTTTACAATATCATGCAGCCAACTTCCAAAGTTTGATTGACGAAATTGCCAAGAAGGACGAAGTTGACCCAAGTAAAATGACAACTTACATTGACTGGGACAATTGGTATGAAGACCGTCGCAGTAAAATCGAAAATTCTTTGTCATAATTTACTTGTACTACCAACAAAAAAAGAACAAAATAGATACTTAAAGAGAATGCCTTGTTGGACATTCTTTTTTACTTAAAAGTAAATATTATTTTAGTCTATGGGAGTATTCATAACTATGGATCAAAAGAAAAAGCGCATTTCAGCCGCTGGAATGCTGATTACAATTGGGATTGTTTACGGTGATATTGGAACGAGTCCTCTTTACGTAATGAAATCAATCTTAACCGGTAATGGCGGACTGGCAAGTGCTAATCGCGAATTAATTTTGGGTTCAATCTCGTTGATTTTCTGGACGGTTACTTTACTAACCACGGTTAAATACGTAATAGTGGCACTTAACGCAACTAACCGCGGTGAAGGTGGTATCTTTGCCCTTTACGCGCTGGTACGCAAGCGCGCCAAATGGCTGGTTATTCCTGCCTTGATTGGTGGCGCGGCGCTTTTGGCAGATGGGACACTAACGCCAGCAGTAACAGTTACCACCTCAATTGAGGGGTTAAAAAATATGCGGTTCGGCTCTAGTATCCCCGTCCCCAGCCAGACGATGGTCATCGTCATTACTATCGTAATTTTGCTGCTGCTATTTTCAATTCAAATGCTCGGCACCAGCAGTATTGGTAAGGCATTCGGCCCTATTATGCTTGTCTGGTTTACCTTCTTGGGTGCAATCGGCGTGTTAAACATGGCACACGACTGGTCAATTTTGGCAGCACTTAATCCATTTTGGGCAATTAAAATTTTGTTTAGTCCTGCCAACAAGGTCGGTATTTTTATCCTGGGGTCAATCTTCCTGGCAACTACTGGTGCTGAAGCTCTATATTCAGATGTCGGGCACGTTGGTAAGGGCAACATCCGTGGCTCTTGGCCGTATGTCTTCATCTGTTTAGCACTTAATTACCTGGGACAAGGGGTATGGATTTTGCAAAATCCTAATTACCAAACTCACGGGACTGAATTAAACCCCTTTTTTGAAGCTGTACCAGCAAATTTACGACTATTTGCCATTATTTTGGCAACTATCGCCGCAATTATTGCTTCGCAAGCCTTGATTACTGGTTCCTTTACCCTAGTTTCTGAAGCCAGCGGGTTAAAATTCTTGCCACGAATGAATATTGACTATCCAACCACTGAACACGGACAAATTTATATTCCATCCGTGAACAAAATGCTCTGTGTGGCAACCATTGCCATTGTCATGTTCTTCCAGACTTCTGAACACATGGAAGCTGCCTATGGTCTATCAATCACGGTAACAATGCTGATGACTACATTGTTATTGTTTGAATATTTGGGTAACAAAAAGACACCGCTAGTCTTGCGACTAAGCTTCTTACTGGTATTTGGCTTTATCGAAAGCATGTTCTTGATTTCCAGTTTAACTAAATTCATGCGTGGTGGTTACGTAACTGTCTTAATTGCTGGCTTTATCGGTGTTATCATGTTCATCTGGTACTTTGGTAACAAGGTGCGCGATAAGCACGAAGGTGCCAACACTTATGTACGTCTTGACGAATTTACCGACATGTTAACCGACTTGAGCCATGACGATGACTTCCCAGTCTACGCCACAAACCTAGTTTATATGGCAAAAGTTAAATACAATAAATTTATTAAGCGCGAAATTTTGTACTCAATTTTGGATAAGCGTCCTAAACGGGCACATGCTTACTGGTTTGTTTCCGTTAACATTACTAACGAGCCGTTCACGGCAAAATACGCCGTTAATACTTACGATACTAAAAACGTGATTAACGTCCAGTTGTTCCTTGGCTTTAAAAAGCAGACTAGCGTTAACGTCTACTTACGACAAATCGTCCATGACTTAATCAAAGACGGGACAATTGAAGCTCAGCCACAAGAATACACTACAATGCCCGGACGCGAAGTCGGTGATTTCTCCTTCGTTATTGTTAACGACGTTGTCAGTCCATTAACGAAGCTTAAGGGCTTTGACAAGTGGATTGTCCAAGCACGGGTCTGGTTACAAAACTTGTCATCTAACCCAGCAACATGGTTTGGTCTTGAATATACAGATACTGTTGTCGAGCGTGTACCACTCATCTTAGGTAAACCTGAACGCAACTTACATATTAAGCGGGTAGCAACACGCGATTATTCTAATTTAAAGAATGAAGAAAATTAAAAATATCGACAAAAAAGAACGTTAGTACCTGACGATACTAGCGTTCTTTTAGTTAATATTTAGGAGTTGTGTAGTCGCGCTGCTCCTTTTTTATTGCATAAATTCACAATTACCAAATATGAACTCGCTTGTCTGGATCAAGCCACATCCCATCAGTAGGCTTGACGTTAAAGACATCATAGAAGTCATCTTGACATTGAATTTGGACATTAGCCCGTTCAGGACCCGGTGCATGAACATCAACAGCAGTTTGTGTCTTGATTGATTCAGTCAACTGCTTATTAGCCCAAATGCGAGCAAAATTTTCAAACAATTTCTTCAAATCGTCGCCCTCATTCTTAGCGGCTTCAACTGCAGCAGTCAAGCCACCTTGATCGGCAATATTTTCGGAAACAATCTGCTTACCATTCAATTTAACTGGACCGTATTCAATCCCGTCAAAAATGTCAATTTCAGCTTGTGTCCGCTTCTTGAATTCGGCGTAATCTGCATCAGTCCACCAATTAGTCATATTGCCAAATTCATCAAATTGTGCACCATTGTTATCAAAGGCATGAGAAACTTCATGGGCAATTACTGAACCAATCCCACCAAAGTTAGTTGCACGGTCCTGCTTCAAATCATAAAACGGTGCCTGTAAAATAGCTGCTGGGAATGTCAAATCGTTTCTTTGAGGGTCATAACATGCATTAACCAGATTACCCGGCATTGCCCAGATTGTCCGGTCAACTTCCTTGTGCAATTGTTCAATGTTGTACTTTTGTTCCTCAACAGCAAAGGCGCGACCATTTGAATACAAACTGCCACCTTGACTAGCTGGGATAACTTGCAAGCGATCGTAAATTTCTTCAATCTTATCTGGATAACCAATCTTTAATTCTAAAGCTTCCAGCTTAACGATTGCCTGCTTCCTAGTTGCTTCTGACAACCAAGTATTGTTTTGCAAGCGTTCCTCATAAACAGCTAACATCCGGTGAATCATGTCTTCAACGTCTTTTTTGGCATCAGCACCAAAGTAAGTCTGACCATAGTAAACGCCGACAACTTCACTAAAAGCGCCATTAGCAATATGGTATGCCTGCTTTTCACCTGATTGCAGCTCCGGTTGACCTGACAAAGCTTGACTAAACGGAAAGGCAGCTTCACGGAATTCTTGCGATAAGTCTGAGGCTGCATCATTGATAAAGTTAACGATCATCCAACCCTTGATCTCATCAAAGTTGGACTTGTTGATGATTTCGTTAATGTGGTCAAGGTAGCGTGGCTCCTCAACAATAATTCGATCAGGCTCCTCACCGATAACTTCCTTTAAGTAGTATGCAATCTTAAAGTCTTTGAATTTGGCTTCAAAGTCCGCAATCTTCATTGGGTTGTAACAAGCTGGATAATCAGCCCACTCTTCAGCCGACTTAACTACTTTTGCAAGCTTGGCATCAAACTTAATTGCATCTGCAGCATACTTTTCAGCATCAGCAGTTTCAATCCCTGCCATTTCCAGCAATTTAACAGACTGCTTTTGCAAGATTGCTAATAACTTAGCAGCATCCGAAGTCTCATAGGTTGTTGTATCTGGTAAGAAAGTTCCTGGTCCAGCAAAGTTCAACACATTAACCTTGGTGTTCTTCATATCTGGTTCAACACTCAAGCCGAATGGGATTGAAGCAAAAGTAGCTAAGTCTGGAGCATTTAAATTATAATCAGAAAAGTCTCTGATTCCTGTTAATAGCTCTAAGTCTGGCTTAATTGGTGCAGCACCATCTTCGTTACGCTTAGTAAAGTCCTTAGCCAATTTATATAATTCGACAGCCTTAGCCATGTTCGGTACATTAGGAATATCCTTTTTACCTGCAGCAAAGTCCGCAAAGTCAGCCATTAGGTGCTTCTCAACGTTAACATCAATGCCATCAAACGATGCCATCCGCGAACGATCGGATGGAATTTCAGTTTTTTCTAACCATTCAGAGTTAACAGCTAAATACATATTGTCCTGTGGTCTAGTACCCACTTTAGGCTCAATTATATTACCGCTGCCACCTCGAACCGCAATAAGTTTTTTCATATAATCCTCCTCTAGTATTAGATTAAAATAAGTTAAGTTAATCATATCATTTTAATTAAATAACTATTATTAAAAAATATTTACAAAATTACTTGTACATTGTCAGATACTTGCGCATTTTTGCATGCAATGGGATTAGCAAAACTACCATTAAGAAAATTCCGACAGCCGCAACGACAAAAAACGAAATATAACCGGAACGATCAATAATTAAGCCGCCAAATAGTGGGCCAAATGCCTGCCCAATCCCACGAGCCATATTAATTAATCCCTGATACTTTCCCTTGCTCGATAACGGTGACAAATCATTAATATAAGCTGGCACAGCTGGAAAAGCTGTGGCTTCACCAAAAGTCAGAATTAACATTGACAAGGCAAAATGAACAAAATCGCGAGCAAAAATTAATGTCACAAAAGAAATGGCAAACATCAATGTCCCAAAGATAATCTGGTGAAACAGGTTCTTAAACAAGTGCGGATAACGAGCTAGGATTACTTGGATAATCACGATTACCGCGCCGTTTAGTGTCCAGAGCAAACTGTACATATGGAATGGAATCCCCAATGAAACCATATAAACGGATAGGTTAGACTCCCAGTTCATATACATTAACCAAGTTACAGCTAGGGATGTTAAAAAGCCAACAGTGAGCATCATATTATATTTCGGCATCGGTTGTGCCTTTGGCTGCTCACCAGCTGCCACCGTTTTAGCCTGGCGTTTTTTATGAAAGTTAATAATTGGCCGGTAATTAATTGCGGCATTAATTGCAGCAATCGCAAACAAGCTAGCAGCCAAAATAAACAGGAATTCAATTGAGAAGTCATATAGGTAACCAACTAATAATGTACCTGTAACTGTCCCCACATTTTGAGCAAAATAAATCAAATTAAAAACATAGCGTCCCGGATATTTACGCAGACTAGTCGCAATCGAATTAATCATCGTACCATTCCAGCCGCTAATCAATCCAGTTAACGTTAGCCAAATCCAGTAAGCTGGCCAGCCATGGAAAAAGGCCATCAAAAATAAGATAATTGCATCAAGAGCTAGTCCTGTCACAATTAAGGGATAAGGATTACAGCGGTCATAAAAACGCCCGGCCACAAGTGATCCCAAAACGTTGCTTGCACAATTGCAAAATAAGACAACCCCAATCATTGAGAGGCTAATGTGCAATTGCTTGTTTAAATAGACAGACGTCAACGGCCAAACAAAGCTTGACCCAATCCACGTGGCCAATTCACCTAGCAGCAACCAACGTAATTTAATTTCTGTTTCATTATTAGATCCATGTGTAAGTTTCATTTATTCAGTCCTTCCCATTTAAGTTCCAATTACCAGTGTAGCAAGAAGTACCAAAAAAGAACACCCCTTAGCAAAGTGGTGTTCCAAAAAGTTATTTTTCATTATTTTTATGATGATTTTTTTCGATCAATTTTATTAACAGGTCATACAATTCTTTACTAGATGAAAAAATATATTTAAATACAATAGCAAACAAACCTATTAAATTTACAAAAAATCCACCAATTAAAGTACTTTTAACACTATCAGAAAAATTATTCAATAGTACGTAAGCTGTAAAACCTGTAACAAGCAAAAAATATATTGTAAGTCCTATAGTGAACCATTTTTTAGCAATTTCTTTTTCTCTATATTCTTTCTCAACAAAATCATCTATGTGGGTTATTAAATGACTAGTTTTTATTTTCTCGGCTTCTAAAGCTTCTTCAAAAGTATCACGTTCACTATATGAAGTTTCTTCACTAACACTATTTAATTGTTCTGTTGAAGGTGCTGTAGTTTTTCGAATATTTTGTTGATAATTCCTATAAGCCTCGTCAAAACCTAACGTACTCCGCCCATCACTTTTTATGCTTTCAGATATTTCTTGTAATATCTTTTTAGCTTCTTCTTTAGATTTATCATCTACCGTCATCCAACAAAATTCTCCAAATAATGTTTTACTCTAAATCTAGCAGTAGGAGTAGATACTTTATATTTTCTCGCAACATCATTAATTAATTGATCTCCACTTTGCTTATTATCTATTGCCTCTTGAACCATAATCTTAAGCCCTGAAATAGGGATCAAAAACGAAGCAGCAAATTTATTCGCTTCTCTTTCTTTAGCATACTCTTCTTTCGTATATTTAGCTTTTCCACGATAAGCTAATGTATTCAATACATTCTTATTTTGTAATTTTAACTCAGCAGCATCATTATTTGCTCCTGGTATCCAATCATGTTCTAAAATCAAATGTCCTAATTCATGCGCCATAGTAAATCTTTGACGTACTAAAGCATTATTAGAAATACTTACTGTAATAACAGGACATCCTTCATTTTGATCCCATCTTAAATAGCCATCTAAAGCAGGATTACTTACATACCTAACATCTATACCCTGTTGCTCTAAATAAAATTCTAAGTCTTCATAATTTATTGAATCACCAAAAACTATTTTATTAATTCTTTCAGCATATTTTTCAATGTTTTGCATGTTAATCACCCTTTTCTAAAGTAATTTTATCAAAAAAATCAAAATTATCCTATTATTCTTCAAAATATTTTTACAACACAAATAACTTTATTTTTGTGGTTTCTTTTCAAAAAATTGACCCTTGTTTATCTGATAAAACTTCTTATAACGGTCATAATAATTATGGAACATATACTTCATTAACAGCCAGCGCTTAAAATTACGATCCTTATCATAAAAGACAGTGGTACCATAGCGACCCTCATGAATCAATTCTTCGGCAGCCTCTTTAGCTTCATTATCATAAGCATATTCCTTAAAAATCTTAACTGGAACGCCCAGCCATAGAACATGCTTGGACTTTAACTTATTACCGTAAACCGTCGACTTTTCCTTCAAATTATCATTAACGTAATCATCAACATACCATTTAGCCAAATTATAGCCATTCAAAGTTACATAAAAGCTCGACCGGCCCTGACGCAAGTTAATCTCAAAGAACTTGTATTGGCCATCACGCTCATCATACTTAATATCAAAGTTAGCCATTCCGGTATAATTGAGTTTTTCCAAAAAAGCTTCAACTTGCTCGTATAATTTTTCATTATATTCCGGCAAAATTGCCATGTAATTACCAATTGATTGGGGTGTTGGGTCTTCTAACAAAGGATGACCCATACACATCATCTTAACGTGGTGATCCTTATCAACATAAGCATTTAGCACCCGCATGTTAGAGTCATCCCCGGGAATGAAGTCCTGCAGAATCAAGTCGGCTTCATAGCCATTACCGTAGATTTTACCAACAATATCTGTTAATTCAGTTTCATCATGAATCGTGAAAGCTTTTTTGCGCCCCTCAAAGTGAACATCAAGCCAAGAAACAGGATCTTCCGGCTTTAATTCAACTGGATAATCGAACGGCAGCTGCAAATAATTTTCAGCCTGAAAGTCAGCCTTAGTAATAATCTTGGTCTTAGGATATGGCAAGCCATATTCTTCAGCAATTTGATAGAAGCCTTCCTTAGAAATCAATTTTTCAAGCAAGTCATAATCAATATACGGAACAACAAATACGTCTTGTAGTTCGTCCTTGTGTTTAGCAAGCAGCTCTGCATAGCCATCGCCACAAGCAATCAGAATCACTGGTTCTTGATGGTCTTGATAGATTTTCATCTGCTCACGCATCACCGTCATAAAAGTTGGATCTTCACTAAAGCCTTGGTGCAACTCAACTTCAATTATTTTTGAATAACGCGTTGCTGCAAGCTGACTGTCAGCTAGCGCCTTAACCTTAATGCCATAAGCTTGATTAAACGAGCGTGCCATACCATAGACATTAATATCGCTACCCAATAAAATCGGCGTAAATTCTTGATTCATTATCTTGCTCCTATTAAACTAGCTTGCCTTGTTCAATCAAGCTAGCTACTTCCGGCTGCACGTGTTGGTACTTGGCAACAGTGCCCTCATAATCAACAAAGAATAATTTGTACCAAACAAGGAAGGTATAGATTGTCCAAATCTGACGGCGGTGAGAACCATCGCCATTGAAGTTTTCATCAAGTAATTGCAAAATTTTATCTTGCTCAAAAATATCGCTAACAAAGTCTTCACTAAACATTTCTCGTACTTGCTTATCAAATCGTGGCTCTTGCAGCCATTCTTTGATTGGCGTTGGGAAGCCCAATTTTGGCCTTTTAGCCCATTCATCCGGCAAAACTCTTTCAGAAGCCTTACGCAGAGCATACTTGGTGTCATGCTTATTAACTAAATATTCAGTTGGAATCGCGTTTGCTCGCTCAGCAATCTTGCGGTCAAGATATGGTACCCGTAATTCTAGTGAGTGGGCCATTGAAATCTTGTCTGCTTTTTGCTCAATATCATTCAGCATAAAGTGGTGCAAGTCAATGTATTGCATTTGGCGAACATTATCGAGGTCCTTGACCTTCTTAAAGTCAGACTGGTAAATACTGTTAACCGTCAACTTATTGCGGTATGACGGCTTCAAAATGCTGTTGGCATCTTCGGAAGTAAAGATTGTCGGGTAATCCATATCATAAATAACAGATTGACCAACGTAAAACTCACTTGGCTCAGCTAAATTAGTGTACAGATGCACTTTCCCTGGGAAGTTTGGCATCTTCTTAATTGTGTGTGCCAACTTAACCTTGGTCTTCTTCGGCAATTTGGTTAATTGTGATGTAAAGACCTTAATAATGTTGTTATGCGTGTGCATCCCGTAATTGACATAACCAGCAAATAACTCATCGGCACCTTCACCTGATAGAGCAACTGTCACGTGCTTACGCGCCATTTTACACAAGTACCATAGCGGAATAATTGACGGGTTCGCATCCGGCTCATCCATGTGGTACTGCATTTCGGGGAAGTCATGCATTGCTTCATCCGACTTTACTTTATCGGAGAAGAACTTCCATCCCTTAATGTCAGCCAAGGCCTTTGCCTTCGATGCCTCATCATAAGTTGCATCATCAAATGAAATTGAAAAGACATCATCGGGATCCAAAATACTGGTAATGTAGCTAGAATCTACACCTTCTGATAAAAAGGCACCAACTGGCACATCAGCAATTCTGTACAAGTCAACCGTTTCTTTAAGATCGTCATCAATCTTTTTAACAGTTTCTTCAAAGCTCAAATTGTTAGCCTTGTATTCGGCATCCCAATATTGATGGGTCGTCATCTTGCCGTCCTTGTATTCAAACCAGTGACCTGCTGGGAAGCGGTGAACTCCCTTAAAGAAGGTTTCCTCGAGGTCATTATATTGGTTCATTAAATATGGTTTAACTGCTTCTGTATTTAACCGCCGTTTAAAACCCGGGAAAGCAAAGAAGCTCTTCAGTTCTGAACCCATGAGCAAATGTCCGTTTTCGTCACTGTAATAGAGTGGCTTAATTCCGAAAAAGTCCCGCGCACCATACATTGTTTGAGTATTATCATCCCAGATAATGAAGGCGAACATTCCGCGCACACGCTTGAGCAAACCATCCATTCCCCATTCTTCAAAACCATGCAGTAATACTTCTGTATCAGTTTCAGTGGTGAAGGTGTGTCCAGCATCAATCAGTTCTTTTCTTAATGGTTGGAAATTGTAAATTTCCCCGTTAAAAATAATTGCTCGTGTATTATCTTCATTAAAAATTGGCTGACTACCACAGCGTAAATCAATAATTGATAATCTTCTAAAGCCCAGTGCAACCTTGTCATTAGTATACATTCCGTCAGAATCTGGACCTCTGTGTTTAATCGTTGCCATCATTTTACCAATGGCTTTTTGTTTGTCATTTATTTCTGGATCATAAAATGCGACAATTCCGCACATAGTTTATCTTCCCTTAATTAGTTTTCTTAATCTATTAAATTCTTTATTTTAACTGTTTTATTATATGCTAAAAGCCGGACGATTACCAAGATGTCCGGCTCAATTTTACTAAATATAAAAGATTCTGCGTTTAGATGCAGCACCATAACCAAATACTTGGATAGCATGGCGGTGCAAGTCAATATTTACAATATAACCAGCAAATTCAGTATGGTGGTCAATCTGGCGATTCCAATTCTTATTGTACTTGGTCGTCAGCACATGGTTAGGTCCCATCAAAGCCGAGCAGTTAAACAAAATATACTGAATGCCGTTGATGCGATATTGGTCTTCACGGTGGCGGTGACCACAGAAGTAGGCAATAATTCGCGCATTTTTAATATTAGTAAAGTCAAAATCATTTGCCAAGCGAAATTCTGGTGGTATTCCGCGACTAGAATGCATCTGTCCTTTTTCACATTGGTTAAACGCAACAAGAAGCTCATGCAGCGAGCGACCATTGTACTTTAAAGCATTAGTCCCCTTACGGTTAATCGGATTAGCATGGCTCATTAAAATTATTTTTTTATTTGATGATTGCTCTAAAATTTCAATAATTTCTTCAATCTGGTCTTCTCTAACTGCTAGCGTTATTTTAGTATCATACTTCTTTTGCCCCTGGGCATCGAGCTCATAAGGAACATCCGAAGTATTAACGGAAATAAAGCGCAAATCATCAACATCGTAGTAGCAGACGCCATGCTGGTGCGAAATAAAATGAATGTCCTGTTGGGCATACATTTTGGGCCACATAATACTTTCAAATTCATTTTCGGGAAAAGATGCCTTTAAATCATGATGTTCATCATACTTATCGTTTTCGTCATGATTGCCCTTAATCATGATTGATGGAACTTTGTTAGATATAAAGGAATCACGCAGCCTAATCAGCTCACTCTCACTTAAAAATCCTGTGTCTGAGCCATCAATCCAATCACCCAGATGAACTTTAAGGTCAAGCATGCCAGAATCATCCAGATAAGAAAATTCATTAACATGGGTTAATCCGTTCCAACCATAAAAATCACTGCTATTGCGATCCTTATAGTGGGTATCAGAAATCACACTAACATTAACGGAATTCTTACCCTGACGCACGTGATCGTGAACTCGAGTAATAAATTCGTCAAGGTACTGTTCCGTCACATAGCGCCGCCCAGTCTTACGATTAGCAAACGCGCGATAGCGACCTAACTCTTGATTAAACTCCCGCACGTATTCCGGCGCCAATTTTTCCGTACTCTCTAAGCTGAGTGCCTGATGTAAAACGCCGTTCTCATCCTTATAAACAGTCAAGTTATACGGCTGACCTCCCGGCGTCCCCTGCTTACCATCAACGAGATACTCGCCAACCGTCATATACTCCTGCATTGGATCAAGTTCTGTACTTTTATTCTTAAAAGCCGCCCGCTTTTTAACACCAATTAAACGATCAAATAATCCTTCTGCATGCCTAAACACATTCATGATTTTGGCCCCTAACAAAAAAAGCTGAACCAATAATAGTCCAGCTTAAAAATTATGCATTTTCTGCTAAAGCATGTGCTGCCAAGCCAATTGACAAAACCGCATCCTTTGACAATACCCCTTGTAAGTCCTTAAAGGCGATTGCTTGAACCGCACTAATTACCTTAAGACTATATGCGACAACATGATAATCAACTGTACTGTTATAAAAATTATCCTCATAAGGATCTTCATGATTATAAGTCAGATTAATTTCATCCTTATCCACAAAACCATCCACATGATTAGTTAAAATCCGATCATGCAAGTCTGTTAGCTTCTCTGACAATTTAATCAAGGTCAGCTTATGATCACTTTCAGTCTCGTAATATTGCTCTTGCGTCATATCAAAGTAGTCTTTAAGCGGCTTGTTTAAAATATGCAAGCTATCAACTGCACGATAAACAGCATCTGCATCAAACGCTATTTCCTTATTCAAAATCTTTTCTTGGTTCGCGGCCAAGTCATCGGCCAAAGTCATTGTCTCTAACTTATCCATGGTATCCTCCTAAAGTTCAACTTATATTATACCAAAAATAGTTATTAAACTAGTCCCTTTATCACTTCTCAACGATAAATTCTTTAATTTTATTTCAAATTGGCAACTATCTGTTCAGCAATATTTTTAACTTATTCCGACTTGACCAAAAGCGCCCTTGAAATTTCTATACTTTGGCTTCAGCTAGTAACTTGTGTATTGCTCTTATTAATAGGCTAATAGCTATATATATAGTATTACTTTTCATAACGCAAATGATACTTAATTATGTATGACTTCTCCTCGCCCTTTTTCAATTCAATTGCGGAAAAGTCTCGCGCACTGCCAGCTTTAGCCAAAGTCTGCGGCTCAAGCGCAATTCCTTCGTATGGTTGACCCACACCATTAGTTCTAATCAAGTTCATCTCATCTTTAGTAAATGAATTAGCAGTAAACATTACCAAGCCGTTTCTATCGGACTCAATACCCACACTAGTGTCAGTTTCTGGGTCTACTAACTTGGCGATCAAATTGTCATCGTCTGGCTTAACTGCAAAAATATCATCAAAACCTTTTTCAGCAGTATCACTCATTCCAGCAATTGCTTTGCCCAAACTTGTTGGTTGCTGAAAATCAAACGGAGTATGTCCAACTGAAATTTGCTTACCAGTTGGGATCTTATTATTGTCTAACTCCTGAATTTGCGCCGCATTTACCTTCAGTACCTGCCTAGTAATCGTATCATCAATACCTAAATTGAAGTAAACATGCTGCGTTGGGTTAAAGACCGTATCAGCCGTGCTCGTAGCATTGTACTTGATACCAACAATATCATCAGATGACAGGGTGTAAATAATCTTTACTTGTAATTCGCCTGGGTAACCATCATCTTTTTGTAAATGACTCATTTCAATTGCATCACCTTCAGCAGTTGAAATAATTTTGCCCCGCCAAATTTGACTATTAAAGCCTGTTGGTCCACCATGCAAAGTTGTTGTCCCCTCATTTTGTGGTAATTGCGTTGTCTGACCATCAAGGACAATTTGCCCATTCATAATTCGCCCAGCTGTTCGACCAATCGCCATGCAAACATAAAATGGGTTGGCAAGATAGTCTTTACTATGATAGTAATTTAAAACTATATTGTGTGTGCCCTTCTTACTTGGCACCTTGATTTCATAAATTGTTGAGCCTAAAGTTAACAGTGATAATGTCACCCCGTTAGCATTTGTCAGACTCAACTTTTGAATTTTATGACCCTGATATTCGTCAAATTCACTAATTATTCCATGTACGTCTTTCATTTTTATCCTCCTAAAATTTATTTCTTGTATTCGCTTACATTAATATATTACTTTTACTACTCAATGGCAAATTAATTATTAGTACCATAAAATCTGCATTATTATTTCCACCATTTTTTGCGTACTTAATATTAAGCAAGTAAAATAAAGTTCAAAGGAGCTATTAATATGGAAGAACATTTACGCTGTCCATGGGGCGACAGTCAAGATAATTTAATGCAGCAATATCACGACCGTGAGTGGGGCAAACTCAATCTAGATGAACAATATCTCTATGAGATGCTAGTTTTGGAACTGTTTCAATCTGGACTTAATTGGTCTGTTGTCTTGCATAAACGGGAAAATTTTCGGCGTGCCTTCAAAAATTTTGTTCCTGAAGAAGTTGCCCAAATGACCGATGAAGACATTGCAATTCTAATGCAAGATAAGTCCATTATTCGTAACCACCAAAAAATTACCGCTGCCATTAAAAATGCCAAGGCAATTCTAGTTATCGAAGCAAAATATGGCAGCTTTGGCCGCTATTTGCAGGAGTTTATCAGGACGCCGCTAATCCACCACCCTCAGGCAATGACCGATGTACCAACAACTAATGACGTTGCTAAGCAACTAGCCAAGCAATTAAAAAAGGATGGCTTTTCCTTTGTTGGTCCTGTTGTAATTTATTCTTACTTACAAGGTATTGGTCTGATTAATGACCATTTGGAAACCTGTCCGTTTAAATATCACGGGTAAAATCAAAAATTATAAATTAGCATTCCAATTAAAAATATGTTTTTTGCTCAGTTTTAAAACTTTTCAGCAGTTACAGTACTTTAAATATAAAAAATAGCTCAGGGAGACCTGAGCTACTCTGCATAAATGTGCGCACGACTTATTCAATCGTGAGCCGGTTGAGCGATCTTAAAAAGGTCGCTTTTTCTAAATCTTAAATATTATAGCAAAAAAGATCCTACCAAAGGTACCCTATTTTCAAAGAGTTATCATTCATTCAAAATAACAAAAAAAGCAGTGAATCAATATTTGTTCACTACTCTTTTAGCATCTTTTTATTAAACTAGCTTCTTGCGAATCATCCCGGAAATCCAATCAATCACAATTACCATGATAATAATTCCGAGCAAGATAATGCCGACACGGTTCCATTGCCGATATTGCAATGCAATAATTAACGGATAACCGATACCACCGGCACCAACCAAACCAAGGATTGAAGCCGACCGAATTGAAACATCAAACCGATACAAAGTGTTTGAAATCAAAGCTGGCATCAAGTTAGGCAAAGTTGAAAACATCGTAATATTAGTTTTCGAACCACCAACAGCCGTTACAGCTTCGTTAGGACCATCGTCTAAGTTCTCAATTGCTTCTGAGAACAACTTAGCAAGCATTCCAACTGAGTGAAATCCTAACGCCAAAACACCGGCTGCAGAGCCAGGGCCAACTGCCTTAATAAACATCAAGGCCAAGACAATTTCAGGAAATGACCGAATAATTGCCAAGACAATCTTTCCAGTCCGTGAAATGTACCATTTTTTATGTTTGGTGTGAGCTGCCCAAAAGGCAAACGGCAATGAAATAATTGCTGAAATGAACGTACCTAAGAAGGCAATACATACAGTTTGCCATAACTGCGATACTAAGTCTTCACCACTGCCGTTATAAACATATGACCAATCTGGATGGAAAATCCCGTTGAAAATCGCACCAGCAATCTGACCAGCAGTTGCTTTAATACCGCCAAAATCCATTCCCGTGCATGACCAAGCAATAAGAACGATAGTAATGATGGCTAAGCCCCAATGCATAATTCGCTTCTGCATATCAACTGGGCGAGGAGGTAATTTTTTAATATTAGTATCCATTATTTCATCAACGCCTCCCGTGATTTAGACGAAACATAGTCGATTAAAACTACGACCACAATGATAACTAAGATGATTGTCCCCGTCTTAGCATAGTCAAAGACTTGCAGAGTCTGTTGCAGGTAAAGTCCGATACCACCGGCACCGATATACCCCAAGACAGTTGAAGCCCGAACGTTAATTTCAAATGCATACAAGCAATAAGAAATAAAGTAAGTAATGACTTGTGGTAAAACAGCAAAAACAATGATTTGCAGTTTATTAGCACCAACAGCGGTCAAAGCCTCGATTGGACCCGGATCAATTGTTTCGATTGCTTCATAAAAGAGCTTAACAACAATCCCAAAAGTACAAATAGCTAGGGCCAAGATACCAGCAACAGGGCCAATTCCGACAATTGCAACAAAGATTGCCCCTAATAAAAGGTCCGGTACTGTTCTAACAATATTCATAATTACCCGTAAAATACCGGTAATGGCCTTATTCTTAACAATATTACGCGCAATTAATAGCGAATAGATAAAGGCCAAGATAGAACCAATTACCGTTCCCAAGATTGCCATCTTAATTGTTTCAAGCAATAGCGGCATAATCGGTCCAAGGTACGCCCAATCTGGATGTAGCATTTGCAAAAAGATGTCAGTAAATTGATTAAAGTTAGCAAATAAAGCACCAAGATCGGTATGAGTAACATCTGTTGAGACAAATAGTCCAACAATAAAGACAACTACCCAAATCAAGTTCCAAAACTTAAACTTTTTCTTAGGTAAAGTCATGAGTGCTTCCTTATCAGTGTTACTCATCTTGCTCACCACCGTTGTAGATCTTGGTAAAGGTTGACTCCGGCGTTTCGCTCATTTTACCATCATAGATAATTTCACCAGCACGAACGCCAATAACTCGCTTACCAAATTCTTTAGCTAATTCCACACTGTGCAGGTTAATTACAACCGTCATGCCATGCTTTTCGTTTAGCATCTTGAGGTCTTGCATTACCCGACGTGAAGTCTGTGGGTCAAGTGAGGCAGTTGGCTCATCAGCCAAAATAATGTCTGGATTTTGAGTTAAAACTCGCGCAATCGCTACCCGCTGCTGCTGTCCACCTGATAATTCATCAGCACGTGAATAAACCTTATCAGCTAAGTCAACTTGTTGCAAAGCCTCGTAAGCACGTTGCTTATCTTCCTTAGTAAACAGATTAAGTGTGCTCTTCCAAGTAGAATAATAACCCACGCGTCCCGTTAAAACATTGCGCAAAACGCTTGAACGCTTGACCAAATTAAAGCTCTGGAAAATCATCCCAATATTGCGCCGCAGAGTCCGCAGCTCTTTGCCTCTAGCCTTGGTAATTGACTCACCATTGATTAAAATATCACCATCAGTAATGTCAATCAGGCGGTTAATGGAGCGCAAAAGTGTCGACTTCCCAGCACCAGAGAGACCAACAATAACGACAAATTCGCCCTTATTGATAGTTAAATTGACATCCTTTAAACCAACAACGTCTTTACCATAAATTTTTTTAACGTTTTTTAATTCAATAACTGGCTTAACTGAAGAATCTGCCATTATATACTTCCTTTATATATCTTACTTTTTAGTTGACTCAATAATCTTTTCGTATTTACGGACGACGGCAAAGTCACTATCTTTAGCAGGAACGTAACCTTCGTGAGTGTAAATACTTTCGATAATCTTCTTACCCTTCTTAGATTTACCAATATCAATAAAGGCATTAGCTAACTTTTTACGGAATGCCTTTGGCATACTTGGAACTACAGAAATCGTGTCATTAGGAATATTTTTAGTAAAGTAAATCGGCACAACTTGACTCATAATCTTCGGGTTGTCTTTTTGAACGATTGTTCGTGCATCTTCAAAGACAAAGGCAGCATCAGTATCGTCGTTTAAAACGTTTAGAACTGCTTGGTCTTGACCAGTAACAGTAACTAGCTTACAACTCTTAGGTACGTCTAAGCCCTTTTCCTTTAATTCAGCAATTGGGAAAACGTATCCTGCTGAAGAAGTTGGACTTTGGATTGAAATTGACTTACCCTTTAAATCTTTCCAACTCTTAATCTTT
Source organism: Lactobacillus sp. ESL0677 (assembly GCF_029392875.1). Lineage (NCBI taxonomy): Bacteria > Bacillati > Bacillota > Bacilli > Lactobacillales > Lactobacillaceae > Lactobacillus > Lactobacillus sp. ESL0677. The sequence continues at coordinate 1,856,903 of NZ_CP113946.1, forward strand.
GAGTCTTTTCTAACTAAAATTTCTGCCCGGTAAAAGTTAACAAGGTTCTTAGTTGGTTTCCCGCCCGGTTGCTTAACACCATATCTTTGGGCTTGCAATAAAACATCAGCAGCACCTTGCTTGTGTGCCAAAATATAACCGTTTGGTGGCAAAAAGCCAACATCAACCTTCTTAGACTTCATTGCTTCAACAACAGTGTTGTAGTCTGTTGACATTGAAACATGAACCGGAATGCCTAAACGATCAGAAAGCATCTTTTCTAACGGCTTAGCTCGAGCTTGCAGCTTAGTTGCAGCTTGACTGGGGACAAATTGAACGTTCAAAGATTTCGGGGTGGAACTTTCTTGACTCTTACTCTTACCTGAGCAAGCAGTTGCCATCAGCGCTACTAAAAAAACGGCAGCACCAGCTAGCACTTTCTTAAATTTTTTCATTATGTCCTCCTAGACATCAAAAAAAGACTTAATGTAACAACACAAACGGGAATTATATTAAGTCTTTCAATAACTTTTTTGGTTAAAAAACGAACAATGCGACTATTTACAAGAAAGCAAAAAGTCTTAGCTGCAAAAACACCAATGAACGCTACGCGCCGTTCATCTTTTTGCATGACTTTCACTCCCCTTTCAACCGTATTGCATTCATTCTATTAAATAATAGCAGAAATTGGTTGTTTAGAAAAGAAAATTATTTAAAAAACTATTTTCAACCTAAAAATTACTAGCTATTTCCTCAACGAATGGATTATTTTTACTGCTTAGTTGACGCTACAATCTTATTATATTGCCGGATAATGTCGTAATCACTATCTTTAGCCGGGGCATACCCCTCATGATTGTAGACACTTTCGATAATCTTTTTACCCTCCTTAGACTTGCTAATTGCAATAAATGCCTTAGATAATTTTTCTTGGAAAGACTTAGGCAAACTTGGAATAACCGAAATTGTGTCGTTGGGGATCCTCTTAGTAAAGTAAATTGGCACTACCTTACTCATAATCTGCGGTTCATCTTTTAGCACATCATTACGTGCATCTTCAAAAACAAAGGCAGCATCAGTATCGCTGTTTAGGACATCAAGGACAGCTTGATCTGCCCCAGTAACAGTAACTAATTTACATTTCTTAGTAACATCTAGTCCCTTTTGCTTTAATTCAGCTACAGGAAAGACATAACCAGAATCAGAAGTTGGATTTTGAACTGAAATTGATTTTCCTTTTAAATCCTTCCAATTCTTAATTGTAGAATCCTTCTTAACAACAATCTCACCGCGATAAGACTTAACTAACTGCTTAGTCTGCTTACCATTCGGCTGCTTAATACCGTAACGTTCTGCTTGAAGTAACAGGTTAGCAGCCTTTTGTTTATGCGCCATGATATAAGCGTCAGATGGTAAAAAACCAACCTGAACTTTTTTAGACTTCATAGCTTCAACCAAACCATTGTAGTCAGTTGACATTGAAACATGAACTGGAATGCCTAATTGCTTAGATAACAGCTTTTCCATTGGCTTTGCACGAGCTTCCAATTTATTAGCAGCTACACTTGGAACAAATTGCACGTTAATTGATTTAGGTTCCTCACTTTTGTTCGTACTCTTATTCGAGCAGGCTGTTACCCCAACCGCTAAGACCATTAATACTAGACCCATCAACACTTGCTTCAGTTTTTTCATCAGTACCTCCCCAAAATACAAAAGGGCATAGTATGACTCAGTCATAATATGCCCTTGAATATTGTTAACAAAATGCAGCGATCACAGCACTTAAATAAAATCATGATCGTTATGGAAAAATATTAACACAAATATTCGGATTATTGCAAGAAATTAGATAACTTTTTATTAACAAAAAAAGCCAAGTTAAATTAATCTAGCTTAACTTTAATTAACAACTATTTTTGCATATCTTTAACAATTTTTTCGTACTTACGGACTGTATCAAAGTCGCTATCTTTGGCAGGAGCATAGCCTTCATGAGCATAAACCTTCTCAATTAAAGCATGCCCCTTCTTTGTCTTACTAATCTCAATAAATGCATTGGCAAGTTTCTTTCTAAACTTCTTTGACATGTTTGGAACTACTGACACAGTATCGTTCGGAATTCTAGCCTTAGTAAAGTAAATCGGCACAACTTGGCTCATGATCTTGGGATAGTCTTTTAAAACCTTATTACGCGCATCTTCAAAGACAAATGCCGCATCTGTGTCACCATTTAACACATTCAAAACAGCTTGGTCATGACCGGTAACAGTAACTAACTTGCAGCTCTTAGGAACGTCCAAGCCCTTTTCCTTTAATTCGGCAATTGGATAAATATAACCTGAAGTTGAAGTCGGTGATTGAATTGAAATTGACTTACCTTTCAAATCTTTCCAACTCTTAATCTTCGAATCCTTCTTAGCAACAATTTCTGCTCTAAATGACTTGGTCAGCGTTTTAGTCCAGCGACCACCGGGCTGCTTAATATCAAAACGTTCAGACTGCAGTAATACATCGGCTGCCCCCTGCTTATGGGCAACTACATAGCCATCTGGTGGTAAAAAGCCAACATCGACCTTCCTAGACTTCATTGCTTCCATTAAAGCATTGTCACTAGTTGACACTAGCACGTGAACCGGAATACCAAGTTTGGCTGTCAGCAGTTTTTCCAATGGTTTGGCTCGGCCTTCCAGCTTGTTGGCTGCAATACTTGGAACAAATTCAACCGTTAATGATTTAGGCGTATAGTCCTTACTATTAGCCCCTGTACTTTTATTCGAACAAGCCGTTGCTACCATTGCAACTAGCATTACGGCTATGCCCAACAACACCCGTTTTAATTTTTTCATCTTGCCCTCCACGGCTAAAACTAACTGAATATAAAAGGGCATAATGTATCCATATCACATCATGCCCTTGTTAATATTCCTAAATAAAAGCGAACAGTCATCATATACTATGTTCATTATATGAAAGCATAGCACAGAAAAATACATTCAGACAAGAGAATTTTGATAATATTTTTATGAGAATGTTATTAAATTAGTAGCTAGCTATATTGAATAAAAAAGCACCCAGAGTTGTGGGTACTTTAATAGTAAATTATTACTTCTTAAGTGATTGTGCAATCTTATTGTATTTACGAACAATATTGTAGTCACTGTCTTTAGCTGAGTGATAGCCATATTGGTCATACATCTTTTGAATCAGCTTTTGACCGTCTTTAGTCTTACTAATGTCCATAAAGGCCTTAGCTAACTTCTTCCGGAATGCTTGTGGAATACCTGGACGAACTGAAATCGTATCGTTAGGAATTGGTGTTGTAAAGTAAATCGGCACTACCTTTTCCTTGATATTTGGTACATCATGCAGAACCTTGTTTCTTGCATCTTCAAACACAAAGGCAGCATCAGTATCACCACTTAAAACATTTAGCACGGCGGCATCATGACCGTTAACCGTTACCAACTTACAGTCTTTAGTAACGTCTAAACCCTTTTGCTTTAATTCTGCAACTGGGGTAATGTAGCCTAATGTCGAAGTTGGACTTTGAATCGAAATTGACTTACCCTTTAAATCTTTCCATGATTTGATGTTTGACTTTTTACGGACAACAATTTCAGCACGCAAAGTGTGAACCAGCTTCTTAGTCCAAGTACCACCTGGCTCTTTAATCCCATAACGTTCTGATTGCAAAATAACGTCGGCGGCTTTTTGTTGGTGAGCTTGAACATAAGCACCAGCTGCTAAGAAGCCAACATCAACTTTTTTAGACTTCATTGCCTCAATTTCAGCGTTATTGTCAGTTGAAGTTGTTACGTGGACAGGAATTCCCAGTCTCTTAGAAAGCATCTTTTCAAGTGGCTTACCTTCACCGCCCATTCGGCCAGAGGCATCACTAGGAACAAACTGCACATTCAGTGATTTCGGCATATTATTGCTGCTCTTAGTTTCTTTTTTATTTGAACAAGCAGTCAATGCAAACATTCCCATCACGGCCACTGCACCAACTAATACTTTTTTAAATTTCTTCATGATTACCTCCTATAAGTGTCATGAATAAAAAAGACTTAACGTTAATTACAAACGTAACTGACGCTAAGCCTCATAAGCATACTATGTAAATGAATGAATTTTCCCTGTAAAAGAGCTCCCGCAAACGCAAATAACGCTAAACTAATCCGTCTTGTCATAGAATTGCCTTGCATCATGTGTCGCCCTCTTTCACCTAAAATTAATTCATAAAAATAATAGCAGAAATTTAAGCAAAATAAAAGCGTAATCATTAAAAGATTATCTAACAACCCGTTATTTTTGCCTAATTGGGTTGTTGTCAATATCAGTGCGAACAATTAACACATCAGCCAGCGCATGCTGGTTAACATATTCGGTAACTGACCCCATCAACATTCTCTCAACTGCATTCAAGCCAGTTGCACCCATAATGATTAAATTATCGTGGTGATCCTTGATAAAGTCATAGGAAATAACTGCCTTCGGACTACCATAACGAATATGATAATCAATATCATCAAAGTCAAAGTTATCATGTGCCCATTGCTTCAAACTCTTTAAATATTTACCAGTGTCTTGCGTCATCTGGTAAACAGTATCGCCTGAAATTAGCGTATCCTGCATCTCACCCAAAAACTGCCTAGTGTCAATCACGTTCAAAACATCAATATGAGCATTTTCCGTCATTGCAATCTTAACTGCTTTATCAAAAGATCTTTCAGCTGATTCTGAACCATCAACTGGAACTAAAATACTGTCTTTTTTCGTACTCATGTACTCACCTTCTAGAAATATATTATTTTATTTAACACTAATTTTAACATATTTTCGATAGTAATTACTTTTTTTATAATTGTTTACGCCTTAGTTTATTGCTAAAATAGAACGTAAATGTCAAAAGATAAAGGGTGGAATTTATGACAGAAAATTTAACTAATCAATTAATCGGCGTTAAAAGCGGCCGCAACTTCCGTGAACTTGGTGGCTACAAAACTACTGATGGTAAAACCGTTAAAATGCACAAGTTATTAAGAACTGCTAACTTGGGTACTTTAGATGCAACTGACCTTAAGTTCTTACACGACTACGGCGTTAAATACATCGTTGATTTCAGAAGTCAAGCCGAAGTTGACCATGAACCTGACCGCATCCCTGAAGGTGCAGAATACGATTATGATCCTGTCTTCAGCGAGGACTTAACCAATGCTTCTAGAAGTATTGAAGACGTCATGAAGCAGGGGCAAAAGAATCCTCATGCAGGCTTTGAACACATGTTGTTTGCTTATGACGACATGATTACCAGTAAAGCTGCTCAAAAAGCTTACCGCCACTTCTTTGACTTATTATTAGCAAACGATGAAGACGGCAAGAGCTTGATCTTCCACTGTACTGCCGGTAAAGACAGAACTGGGGTTGGTGCACTACTTATCTTAACTGCTCTCGGTGTTCCGCTTGACACTATCAAAAAGGATTATTTATTAACTAATATTGCAACTGCTGACTTCGTTAAAGGCTTTTTAGAAAAAGCTAAGGAAGATGGCGCCGACGATGCAACATTAAATATTTTAAAAGACTTCCAAACCGTTCACGTAGAGTACATTGAACATGTCTTGACAACTATTAATGAAAAATACGGTAGCGTGAATAACTACTTACGTGATATTATGAAATTAACTGATGCGGAAATCAGTAAGTTACGTAAAATTTACTTAAAATAATAGTTAAAGGAGACCTTTTATGACTAAAACAAAGACCGTTTACTTTGGTGCAGGCTGGTTTAACGAAAAGCAAAACAACGCTTATCAGGCAGCAATGAAAGCCTTAGCTGCCAACCCAACCATTGACCTTGAAAACAGTTATGTTCCATTGGACCACCAATACAAAGGCATCAATGTTGAAGAACATCCAGAATATCTGCATGATCGCGAATGGGCAACTGCAACTTATCATGGTGACTTAATTGGTATTAAAGCCAGTGACGTCATGATAGGTGTTTACTTGCCAGAAGAAGAAGACGTTGGCTTGGGAATGGAACTGGGCTACGCTTTGAGTCAAGGCAAATATATTTTATTGGTTATTCCTGATGAAGATTATGGTAAGCCAATTAACTTAATGAGCTGGGGTGTTTGCGACAACGCCATTAAGCTCAGCGAACTAGAAAATTACGACTTTAATAAACCACGCTTCAACTTTTATGACGGTGCTGTTTACTAAAACACATATTACTAACAAAGGATTCTCGACTGAGAATCCTTTTTATCTTGTTATTTAAATTATGCCTTGTAGCGTGACTTACCACTTAAGTAAGTTTCGCTCAAAGTCATGTCTGGATTAAGCACGATAAAGTCTGCATCCTTATCTGGTGCAATTGAACCACACTTATCCAAAATGTGGGCACTCTTGGCTGGAACATACGAAGCCATCATAATCGCTTCTTCAGGAGTTGCCACGTTCCAGTCAACAACATTTTTAACGGCTGTCTTCAATTGCAGAATACTGCCGGCTAAGTTATCGTTGCTCTTTAATCGAGCCATTCCATCTTGAACATAAACCGGTAATTCACCTAGCATGTAGTCACCATCAGGCATCATTCCAGCTTCCATACAGTCAGTAATCAGGGCAACATGTTCAGCACCCTTTAATTGAACTAAAGCGCGCACCATTTCTTTTTTAACATGGTGACCATCGCAAATTAATTCATCGGTTACATTGCGCATTGCCATTGCCGCGTTAGAAATTGATGGCGCGTGGTGCGATGGATCTGGCATCCCGTTAAATGTATGAGTAAACATGGTTGCGCCGTCTTCAATTCCAGCTGCAGCTTGCTCGAAGTTAGCACTTGAGTGTCCTAAAGAAACAACAACGCCCTCTTTGACCGCACTGCGGATGAATTCTCTAGTGCCCTTACGTTCAGGCGCAAGAGAAATCTTATTAAGCATGCCATGTGACTCATCCCGCCACTTATTAAACTGGTTAATATCCGGATCAAGCAAATATTTTGGATTTTCAGCACCAGCATGCTCAGCAGTAAAGTAAGGCCCTTCAAAGTGCAAACCTTGAATTTTAGCGCCCGTTTCTTCGCCCTGATGGTCGCCAAACATCCGACAAATGCGACTTAAGGTATCAGCACCAGCAGTATAAGTTGTTGGCAGCCAACTGGTAACGCCAGATTGCAAAAAGCCTTCAGACAAGCGATTAATTCCTGCCCAGTCGCTCTTCATCACGTCTTCTTTAAGCGAGCCGTGAACGTGAGTGTCAACTAATCCCGGAGCAATCCACTTGCCAGAATAATCAACAATCTTGCCCTCCGGTTTTTCTTGTTCTGAATAATAAAAGCCAAACTGCCCGTTATCTTGGATTTCAAGATAGCCTCCTTGGGTAGTTATATTTTCCATAAAAAATTTATCAGCGTGAATATAATAAGACATTATTTCCTCCCTTTTTACCAAAGTTCACTTCGTCATAATAAGTTTATTTTAAACCATTAAATTGGTATTAACCAGTTTAATCACAAATACTACAGAAAAACTTGTTTTTTTAGTTATAATAGGTATTAAGCAAATTAAATAGGAAGCAAAAATTATGACAGATGATATGCAAACAAGCAAACACCTACTAGGTGCATTAACTGGCGCCAATAGATGTGAAAATTATTATGAATTGCATTACGCAACCGGCGAAGTTGCGCAATTTTATGTTTTAGCTGACGGTATTTTTCGCTTTGTGCTTAATCCAAATACCGATTCCGCAGCAGAGCAAACGTCAGCGCTTCAGCTTAATTTTAGTAATGAATCTTTTGAGCATTCACAAGTACGCGCAACCAGCGACTCACTAATTATCCAAGCGGGCAATTACCAAGTTATTTTTGCGCAAAAACCCGCTGTGATGAGTATCTTTGATGAAACACTGCACCGCACCCGGATGAAGCAGGCACAACCGCTTGAATTAGCAGCTAACCAAACCCGTGAATTTTTAAAGCAAAACAAAAACGAATTTTACTTTGGCGGCGGTCTGCAAAATGGTTACTTTAGTCACAAGGGACGTAAAATCGCCATCAAGAGTGATCACATTACCGGCAAGGGCGGCGTTATTACTCAAGTGCCGTTCTTCTGGTCTAATGCTGGCTACGGGGAATTGCGCAACACTTATTCAAGCGGCAGCTATGACTTTGGCGTGAATAACAGCGGCTTAACCACAATCAGTCACCAAGATCGTATTTTTGATAATTTTTATATTATTGGCGATACGCCGCAAGCTATTTTAGCTAAATACTATACGCTAACTGGTAAGCCAATGATGTTACCAAAATATACGTTGGGCTTAGGGCACGTTGGCAACTTCTGTACAACCTTATGGCAGCCTAGTGAAACCAAAGAACGTAATGCCAACAAATTCGGCAATAATTATTACACCCGAACAAGCGACGCGGACAAAGCTGCCGGCAAGGCTTCACTTAATGGCGAAGAAGACTACCATTTTTCAGCGCGAGCCATGCTTGAGCAGTACAAGGCATTGCACTTTCCACTCAGCTGGTTTGTGCCGAACTACGGCGTGGCTACTCCACCAGTTGATGCTCTTAATTACTTTAACGAGTATGCGCAAAACCAAGATGTTGCACCCGGATTTTGGCATGATGAAAGTTTGTCAGTATTACCAGAGCAGGCTGCTTTTACTCTAACTGGCAATCACGCAACTAACGACCGTGCTCTCTTAAGTAGTGCTTTACAACGCAAAAAGCCGCTTGTTTTGCAAAGCACTGGTTGCCAAGGGATGCAAAAAACAGCAGCCTTAACCTTTGGTGCCATTGGTGGTAATTGGGAAAATATTGCTACGCAAGTTGCCGGCTTTATCGGCAGTAATCTTTCTGGTCAACCACTTGTTGGTGCTGCCGTTGACGGTACCACTGGCGGTGGCAATGCTCAGATTAGCGTTCGCGATTTTGAGTGGAAGAGTTTTACGCCGCTATTATTTAGCCTTGACGATCAGGGTAATTTTAGTAAAACACCATTTGCTTATAACAAAAAAATAACGGAAATCAATCGTTCCTATTCAATTCTGCGAGCACAATTGCAAAGCTACCTCTATACCCTTAATCATCAAGCTCAGGCTGGTAATCCGATTGTGCAGCCACTATTTATCGCCTTCCCCGACGAGCGCAGTAATTATACCGAGCAATTTAGCAGCGAATTTATGTTGGGCAGCAATCTATTAATTGCTCCAATTACTAACGGTCGTGAAGATGAAAACGGCGACTCACGCAAGGACAATCTTTACCTACCTGATAGTCGAACCATGTGGCTTGACCTGTTTACTGGTAAAAAGTATGCTGGCGGTCGTGTCTACAATAATCTATCTTATCCAGTTTGGCACTTGCCCGTCTTTGTTCGTGGTGGCAGTGTATTCGACCTCGGCAAACGTGACTACGTTCTGTATCCACAAGGACAAAGCAGAACAATTGTTTATGATGACGATGATTTGACAGATTTTAATCATAATTATTGTGAAACCAGCATTGATACCAATCAAAATGCCGGGAATTTAACAATTACTATTAATCCGGTCAAGGGCAACTATCCCGGATTTGACGTTGAGCAGCCAACTAACTTAGCTATTATGTGTGATGCCTATCCTGACCAAATTGAAGTCAAAATCAATGATCAAATAATTAAGCTGCAGGAGTACGGCACCATTGATGCCTTCAACCACGCTCGCGAAGGTATTTTCTTCAACACAAATTACAATCCTGTCCCCGAATTTAATCAGTATCACGATGCTAAGCAAACAACATTGCAAATTAAGTTGGCGGATCGCGATGTTACTAACAGCAAGATTAAAATTACAATTCACAATTATACTTATGGTGAAAATGTGTTGGTCCATGCCATTACCGATGGATTACTGCCTTCACCTAAATTACCGGCTGTTGACCCAAGTAAAATCTCGGCGCATTCGTTTGAACTTGCTTGGTCCAAACAAGGTGCTGTTCAAATTGAAATCAATGGTCTTTTGTATGAAGGGATTACTGGCAACTGCTTTACCTTCCATGAGTTATTACCTAATACACGCTATATTATCCGCATGCGTTATGCGGCAGGTAATAAGGTTTCCGAATGGTCAGACCCGTTTGGTGTGATCACTAAGCATGCGGCAATTGATTACGCCGTTAGCGACATTCACGTTACCAGCAACTATCCTAGTAATCCTGCACAACCACTCAGCTACCTAACTGACTTGAAGCTGGCAAGTGAATGGCAAACAGCACAGGCACTAACTCCAGATAAGCCATTGGAATTGACCTTTACCTTTAATCAGGTTGAAAAACTAAGCCGAATGGCATTCGTACCTCATAATATTGACCATTGTTGTGATCCGATTGACATCAGTGTCGCCGTATCAACTGACGGCTTTAATTATGTTACTTATGCCGACCACCTCAAGTGGAAAGCTGATAGCAAAAATAAGGTCATCGGCTTACGTGATGTCCGTGCAAAGGCAATTCGACTAATAATTTATCAAGCTTCAGGACCACTAGTTGCCTCTCGTGAAGTAATCTTTTTTAGAGCGAAGAAGTAAATAATACTTAAATAAATTACATCTCAACTAAAAAATGCACCTGCTAAATTGGAGGTGCATTTTTATGTACAAATTATTTTACAGAAAAATATTTAATGCTTTTTTGGTAAATCATCTCAAGAACAGTAATGGGAACCAAAAGATAAACAGATCTTATTGCGCGATCTGAAAGCTTGCTAAAGATAGTTATACTGCGAATTAATTTCAGTATTTGAGTATCAAACACATTTGACAATGACATAATTAGTACAAAGCAAACAAGATATATAAAAAATATAATTCGTTTCATTTTCTTAGAATTATTTTTATCTTTCATAAATATCTCTCCCCTATTTTTACACAATACATAAAAGTTTAGCTATTTTATATTCGCTTCAAGAAGTGATGCCAAGCATACACAAATGCGCAAAATGCAATTATGTAGTCATAAAGATGAAGAATCTTAGTAAACCCTAGTACAGGTAGAATAAAAACTAGAGCTAAACTAATACTAAAAAATATCGGAATTATAATTTCCAAATTACATTTTGCTAACCAATTTTCAATCGGTAATACTTCTAAAGCCAGAATGATAATTAAAAATATACTCAATCTTTTCCCCTTCTCAATCATTCTTACTGTTTCCATAATCCTTTATCACTTACATTCTTAGTATATTAAAGAAAATCAATTTAAATAAAAAATGGCAAATTTGACAATTTTAGTCATATTCGCCATTTATTTATATTCTTCAACAAAATATTCTTGCATTCTAAAAAGAAACTATTCATCATAACCTGAAAATAAGTGCGTAATACTCTCTTTAGCTGTTTATCAGCTCTTCTAGTTCCTTACCATACTCTGGCATGCCGGCAATTTTGATAGTTTCAGCGATTCCTTTTACTTCATCAAGATACTGCTTATTCTGATCGAAATGATACTTGATGATGTCTTCAAAGGCTGGAGCAATAGCCTTATAAAAGAATACATCTGGTTTAGTTTTTATTTGTTGCTCACTATTAATAAAAAATTCTGTTTCTTCAAATCTCTTATTACGAATACATAAAATCATCATATTAATAATTACAGCTAAGACCAATTTTTGAATTCTTATACTACTTGATCCAATAAATTGCTTTACTAGTCTTTTTGAAATTACCAAGTTACTATCTAAATCATAAAAGCTCATAAGATTGCAATACATATTTAAATTGTCAGAACTAAAATGCGAAATATTAAAAGTTTTTTCTTTCATTTTATCTATAATGTTTTTATCTATACTAGAAAGATCTTTATTAAGCATTGCAATTAAAATATCGATTGTATTTAACTTATCTTCTTTATTTGGAAATTTGCTTTCAGCAACAAAATTCCGTACTTGTTGTAAATCATGGACAGAATCTTGAAAATAGGCTTCGTCAATCATTTTATCAATTTCTTGATTTTCATCGTGGACAGATTGATCCTGATAATTTAATTTACCAAAAAAATCAATTAATGGAACTTTATTAGCATGCAATAAATCAACCAAATCTTCCGCCGAGATTCTGCTTATTTTTTTTTCGACTTTAGCATAAAATGATGGACTTATTATATTTCCAGCCCATTCTTTTTGCGTTTTCTTTTGTTGAATACGGTAATCCTTAAGTAATTCGCCAATTGTCATTATTATTTTCTCCCTTAAATTGTCAGACATGATTACTAATTGTCAAATATGACACTTCTAAATTTTATTATCTATACAAATTCAATTTAAGTTCCAATCACTTTTCACTTTTTGCATAACCTGAGAATGAACGCGTAATACTCTCTTTAGTTATTTGTAAACTCTTCAAGCTCCTTACCATAACTTTCCATTCCAACAATTTTTATAGTCTTTGCTATTTCTTTTACCTCATCAAGATGTTGTTCATTTTGATCGAAATGATACTTAACGATGTCTTTCAAGGCTGATATTACCATCTTGTAAAAAAATATTTCTGGCTTTATAGTGATCAAATTTGCACTATTAATATAAAATTCAGTTTTTTCAAATTGCCCATTTCTAATACAAAAAACAAGCATATTCACAATTATACCTAAGATTACTTTTTGTATTTTTTCTTCATTGGTACTTCGAAATTGCTTTATTATCTTCTTTGATATAAACAAATTACTATCCAAATCATAAAAGCTCATAAAATTGCAATACACAATTAAGTTTTCTTCATTAAAGTTTGAAATATTAAATACTTTTTCCTTTATCTTTTTTATTGTTTTTTTATCTAGACTATCAATACTTTTACTGCCTATTGCGATATATACATCAATTGCAAGTATTTTATCTTCTTTATCGGGTAAATCACTTTCCGAAACAATTTTTCGAATTTGCTGTAATTCTTCTTTCGAGTTTTGATAATATGCTTCTGTAATAAATTGATCTATTTCTTCTTCCTGTTGATGTAATGATTGATCTCCCTGATTTAATTTGCTAAAAAAATTAATTAATGGAACTTTATTAGCATGCAACAAATCCACCAAGTCTTCTGCTGAAATTCTACTTAAATTTTTCTCCACTTTAGCACAAAATGATGAACTTATTACATCTCCAGCCCATTCCTTTTGCGTTTTCTTTTGTTGAATACGGTAATCCTTAAGTAATTCGCCAATTGTCATTATTATTTTCTCCCTTAAATTGTCAGACATGATTACTAATTGTCAAATATGACACTTTTCTCTACTTTTATTATAGCCAAAATATAATGAATACAAGATTAAATAAAGGAGAAAAATTATGGACATTTTTTTAAAGAATAAAAATTATCGAAAATTCACAATTGCAAGTTGGCTATCTAGTGCTGGTAACATTCTTTTCTACTTAGCATTAATGACCTATGCTAGTAAACTTAAAAATTACGCCTTAGCTTTGTCATTAATTTCAATTATGGAAGCCGTTCCTGATTTACTTCAAAGTATCGGCGGCTACTTCGCTGACCGGACCAAAAATAAATTTCAAGTTATTATTCGTTTAGCAATCATCCGCTTTATTCTATATATGATCGTAGGTGCATTATTCGTCACTAACATTGCTGGTTGGAATTTAATATTGCTGGTGATTGCTATTAACTTCATTTCTGATGTTTCTGGCATGTATTCCAGTGGCTTGCAAACACCATTAATTGTTGGTTTAGTTGGGGAAAAAGAAGTATCTGTAGCCGAAGGATTCACAGGTGGCGTCTCCCAATTAATTTCAATGGGTGCACAATTTGTTGGCTCAGCCTTGCTGTTATTTATGTCATATTCTTCTTTAGCCATTGTTAACGCCCTAACCTTCTTAGTAGCTGGTTTAATCTACGCTAATATTGCTAAAAATATTGCCAAGACACCTGCTAAAGATGAACTCCAAACCGTTAATGATCAAAATTTCTTGGCAACTTTTAAATCTTCATTTAATCAGGCTAAGCAAGCTCACGGTTTGCTAACAATCGTTATAGTAGTTGCATTGCTAAATGGCGTTTTGTCTGCACTAGAACCATTAATTTCAATTTCTTTTGCAGCTAATAAAAACATGTTAATTGGTACCTTCAGTTTTACCATTGCAATTTTTGGAGCTGTCGTTTCTATTGGTACAGCACTGGGGAGTGCAATCGGTACTAAGCTACTAAAGGACACATCATTATTTATTATCATCTTACTTGATACGATTTCAGGTATCCTTATGCTCGGATCAATGCTTATGCAAAATTCAATTGCCTGCTTCATCTTCGGTGCTATTCTTGGCTTTTTTGCCGGGACTGCTAGTCCAAAATTGTATCAATGGTTAGTACAGTCAGTTGATCGAAAAATTTTAGCATCTACTATGGGAGCACTTAGTACTATTCTTGTCATCGCCGGTCCTTTAACAAATGCAATTTTTTCAAGTATTGCTGGTACAGCCGGTCTTAATTATGCCTTAATAGGTTTAATAGCACTCAGTGCTATAACATTTTTAATTACATTAATTGTTATGTTTAAAACTAGAAATAACAAACAAGCTGAGGTAACGGCTGAATAAATTAAATAAATTGTCCATAAATAATGTTAATTAAAAAATAATTAAAAATCTACTTGATTTTAATATAGCAAATGATAATATATTTATATATAAAATAAAGTAGTACCTAATGTACTGAAGAAGTGCCTAACAAATGGCAGCTTCCAGAGACATTCTATCAATAAAATGAAAAAACCAATAAAGAAGCCAATGAAATTATACAAAAAAATAACTGGTGAAAAAATCTTTTTAGTCATATGTGCTATATACACAATAGTAATGTGGCTTTCACTAGTTTTTAATTTTTATGCATTTGTTATTGAACTTAAAATAGCTGTATTGATAGCATTAGCATTTTTCCTTATAAATTGGCTTTTTATAAAATAAAAACAATTTATACTTTGAAGTGTCCCATAATAGTTAGATATAAACTAGTTACGGGGCATTTTTCAATTAGCTAGTTAAAATTACTGCAAGCTTTAGGACCTGGTATTAGACCACCACAATCTAAGGTTCTTAAGGGTTATAAATATCCTATTATGAAATTGCATACTTTACCGGATAGAATTTTTTATGCGAGTTATGACGCAAATAAATTTATTTTATTAACCCACTATACAAAAAAGCAGAATAAAACTGATAAGAAGCAAGTTGAACGAGCAATTAGTCTTTTAGAAAATTGGCTAGAAAGACAGTGATTAGATGAAACTTAATGATATTGAGAGTAGTTTTTCATCTATTTCAGAAGATGAAAAAGTAATTATTGACACGCTGGTTAAGCTTTGTGCTGAAAGGATTAAGCGTAATATTCCACAAACAGTATTTGCAAAAAGAATTGGCATAAAGCAGCCACAATTAGCTAAATTGGAAATGTTAGATTCTGTACCAACATTGGCAACATTAAATCGGTATGCAAACGGATTGGGTCCAGCTTAATCAATCGAAAAAACAGACTAAATTCAAAACCAAAAATAGCCCAGGAAAACCTGAGCTATTTTGTTTGTTTTACCTGAAAATCCGTAGAATTTCTTTGAGTAAATCAGCTATTTTGTCGAGCAAATTCGCTAATTTATCCAAATCCGCACCTAAAGCCCGCAAAGCAGGTGTTAGCTCCGTTAGTAGTAAACAAATAAGAATTATAGAAGTGCATATTTATCATGTACAAAAACGGGCTCTGCAAGTTAATTACTTGCAAGCCGGCTGAGCGATCCTAACGGATCGCTTTTTTGTTTTCTAATACACCAAAGTGTTCAGCCTCATGCCATAATCCGCTCAAATTTTTCTTTAACAATTTATTCTCACTATTAGTTAACCGTGTCTTTTGCAATTTTCTTATCCTAAAATAAATTTGTTCATTTGCCAAATACAAGATATACTAATTAGGCCAAACAAGAGTTTGCCCACAATTTTATCTTTAGCAAGGAACTGATTAACTTGAAACTTTTACTTTTAACAGAAAAAGCTAGTGCGGCGAAGAATTTTGCCAAGGCATTAGGCGGATTAAGTGGCAGCTTCAATCATGACAGCTACCAAATTGTCCACGCTCACGGCCATCTTTTACAATTCAAGGAGCCCCACGAAATGGTCACTCAGGATAAGGCCACCAAATACAGCGACTGGCACGATTTGAGCAATTATCCGTGGGACTTACTCGACTTCACTTGGGAAAAAGAGGTCATCCCCGGTATGCAAAAGACCCTGACTAATATTAAGCATGCAGCACAAAAGTGTGATGCGATTGTAATTGCAACTGATGATGATCCGTCGGGCGAAGGTGATTTGCTGGGCTGGGAAATTGTCAACGCTATTAACTGGCACAAGCAAGTTTTTCGTATTCGTTTTGCCGATGAAACAAAAGCTAACATCAAAAAGGCCTTGCAGCAAAAGGTTGACGTTACTAATCAATACCAACAAGGCGAGTTCTTAGAAGCAACTGGGCGCGAACGTTTCGACTTTGCCTCAATGCAGCTGTCGCGCATTGCCTTGATTATTGCTAGACAAGCTGGGTTTCAACCCAAGACTTTGCGGTTAGGACGTCTCAAGTCAACCATTGTTAATCAGGTTTACCAGCAAGAGACAGCTCGGCAAAATTACGTAAAAAAATCCTATTACGAAGTGCGCTTTCGTGATGCCAACCAGAATACTTTTACCCAAGTTAAAAATGCCAAATTCATGACACCAGACCAAGCTAAACTAGAATTATTAAACTTCTACAATTCCGCAATTATTGTTGACGATAAAATCGCCAAACACCAAGCGCCACCAGACCTACTTGACCTAAGTCACCTTGCAATTTTAGTCGGCAAAAAAGGTTATGCTTCCAAAGAAGTGCTTGCAACTTACCAAAAAATGTACGAAGCCGGGATTTTATCCTATCCCCGAACAGAAGATACTAAAATCACGCAGGAGCAGTTCGCAGAATTGCTGCCACTAGTTAAGCAAATCGCTCAAGTTACTCACATTGACCCCAAACTACTAACGCATACAACACTTCGGCGGAAATTTTTAGCTAAAAACGCGACCCACGGCGCTAATCGTCCAGGTCTGAATGTGCCGCGAAGCCTAACAGAAATTGAGCAAAAATTCGGTAACTGTGGCCGAGCAATTTATGAAGCAGTTGCCAAAAGTTTTTTGGCGATTTTAGCCGAAGACTATCTTTACGACCAAGAACGAGCTCACCTTGCTGACTATCCCAAATTTACTTGCACAATTAATTTGCCCCGCAAGTTGAATTACAAGCTGATTTTTGATGAAAATACCCTCAATGACACACACGCTAAGCAAGTTTTACCTTTTGGTCCAATTGCGCAGCCCTTTGTCTACGAAGGCCACAACCCCAAGCCCAAGGCACCAACACACCGATTTATTATTGATTTTCTTAAAAAAGATAAAATTGGTACTGGTGCAACTCAAGAACAAACTTTAGCCAACATCTCAACTGGCAAAGGTGCGCTAATTAAAAATACTAAAGAAAAATATTCGCTCACCTTTCCCGGCTTAGTCCAGTCAATCTTATGCGACCAAACTTACATCGCCTCTCCCCAAGTTACCGAACAATTACAAAACACAATGAGAATGGTCAAACTAGGCAAATTTGACTATCGTAACGTGCCATTTTTGATTAATCAAATTGTTAAGCATGACCTATTAATCGAGCAAAAAAATGCGGGCAATTTAAAGAAAAATCCCCAGCTGGCTAAACTGCAACCAGCTAACAAGCACGCATTTATGCCGAAGACTAAAGTTACGGGAACATGGCGCGGCAAAACTGTCGCAATCAACCAAACCTGGGGCAAACATACTTTTAACGAGCGCGAACTGCGGCAGCTTTTTGCTGGTAAGTCAATTACATTCGTCTTAAATAAACGGACAATCACTGGCAAGTTGGCTAAGCAAACCTATCGCGGTCATCAATTCGTAGGATTTAAGGCGGACTTTAACTAGCAGAATGCTTATTTATACTTTACATAAAATTTCTGCAGTTCCTCACTATATTCTGTCATCCCCGTAAATGCCAAATTGGCAATAACTGCCTTACACTGCTCCAGCAGCTTTTCATCACCAGTTCGGTGATACATAATTATATTTACCATGAATTGCAAGATATTTTTAGAAAAAAATGTCTCCGGCAATACTGTAACTTGGCCTGCATTCTCAATAAAGAAGTCTGCCTCGTCCTCACGTTGCTCCTCGATGCACTGAATGACTAAATTAGTAATCAGTCCCAGAGTAATTGCCTGCAATTTCACCTTTGGAGAATGAATGAACTGCTTAACTACCCTCTTAGAGATAATCAAATTACTATCAATATCAAATAGCCCCATGTAATTGCAGTACAAAGTCAGACTTGTTTCATCAAAATCCGCAACCTTAAAAATCAATTGTTTCAAGGCTTGTTGTTCTTCTGCCGGCAGCTTTTCATCCGTCATTTCCGCAATTTCTGCATCAATGTAGACTAAGTCATCTTCCTTATCCGCAAAATTACTTTCTTTAAACATTCGTCTGATTTTACGCAAATCTTCAACTGAATTTTTATAATTTGCTTCCGCTGCAAAATTAAACAGCTGATTTTCTCGTTCTTTATCTGTTTCTTGATTCTGATTAAGTTGCTTAAAAAATTTATCCGGTGAAATATTATTGTGGTTCAATAGCAGCAATAAATCTTCCGCTGTAATCCGATGAACATTCTTTTCAACTTTAGAATAATAAGATGGACTGACAATATCGCCAACCCACTCCTTTTGTGTTTTTAAGCTCTCTAAGCGGTACTTTTTTAATAGCTCTCCAATCGTCACTGTCAGATACTCCCTAAATTGATCAACTTGCGAATACGACATTTTGTGTCAAATACGACACTTTTGCTTTCTCCTATTTTAACTCAAATATACTAAATATATGTTAAATGAAAAAAGGAGTTATCAATCATGGGCATTTTCTTAAAGAACAAAAATTACCGTAAACTATCATTTGCTAGCTGGCTATCAACTGCTGGCGATATTCTCTTCTACTTAGCACTGATGACCTATGCTAGCAAATTGCATAATTACACGTTGGCTATCTCATTAATTTCAATTACCGAAGCTATTCCGCGATTGATTGAAAGTTTAAGTGGTTATTACGCTGATAGAACTAAGAACAAGTTCAAAATGATTGTTTGGCTAGCCATCATTCGCTTTATTCTTTATCTAATTGTTGGCTTATTATTTGTCACTAACATTGCTGGCTGGAATCTCATTCTGCTTGTTATTGGCATCAACTTTATCTCTGATATTTCCGGAATGTATTCTGGTGGTCTAACAACCCCGCTAATTGTCAATCTTGTTGGGCAAAACGAGGTAGCTGAAGCCACAGGTTTTACTAACGGTATTTCACAAATTATTTCAACAGTTGCCCAATTCGTTGGCTCTGTCTTACTGCTATACTTGTCATATTCCAACTTAGCAATCGTCAACGCACTAACCTTTCTATTTGCCGGTTTGCTCTATGCCAGTGTAGGTCATAGTTACCTTAAAACTCATCCTCAAGAAGACGTTGCAGTTAATCAGCAAGGCTTCTTCACCACCCTTAAGTCATCATTTAGTCAAATCAAAAAGGCCAACGGTCTGTTAACTGTCATTTCAGTTATTGCTTTACTAAACGGTATCTTGATGACCCTTGAGCCACTAATTTCAATTGTTGTTGCTGGGAATAAGAGCATGTTAATTGGTACTTATACCTTTACTATCGCCCTGATTGGGGCTGTAGATTCAATTGGCTTTGCTCTTGGCAGCGCGATTGGCACCATTATTTTTAAGAAAACATCATTATTCGTTATTTCACTAATTGATACGATAATTAGTGCAGGGACCACATTGGCCATTATCAACAAAAACATTATTGCTACTTTAATTTTTATTACCTTGCTTAGTTTCTTTGCTGGTGTTGCCAGCCCTAAAATGATGCAGTGGCTCGTTTCATCAGTTGACCGCACGATTTTATCCTCTTCAGTTGGCGCTTTAAATACAATCTTACAAATTGCTGGCCCATTAATGACCGCCATTTTCACTAGTATTGCGAGTACACTTGGCATCAACTACGCACTATTTGCTTTAATCATTGTTAGTGTAATTGTCTTCGCCATTATTCTTTACGTGATGAATAAGACAAAAAAGGCAACAACAAACGTGCAACCAGCAGAATAACTCATTAATCTAAAAAAGACGAGACTTCATCAAGCCTCGTCTTTTTAGTTTTGTAAATCTTCTTGAGAAATTTCAATTGACGGATAATGACCCATATCTGGCAAATAAGTATCTACTGGGCAACTATAAATCATGTAAAATTCGTCATCACTTTTATGCTCATTTAACTCCGTAAACTTTTGCTTGGCTAGTTGAACATCACTTGTCACATAAACTACACTAACAACGCCAATTGGCTTATTTTCTTTTTGTCCCACATTTCCTTTAAGAATTAACTTTAAATTACCATCCGATTTTAATGCCATCTCTACCATTTCATCAAAGTCCATTTACTAACCTCCGACAGATTAATATCAAAAAATTTTATTCAAACTGATCTTTTTTAATTACGCGGTAAATTGAAATTACTAAAACCAGTAACGCACAGCCCATTGCCACATAAGCCATTGGTCCCACGCTCACCGCCGCTTGTGCCTGCGTGTTTGACATTTGGTTTTCCATTGCGTAAGCCACAATCCACTTGCGCATTAAAGTTGGCGTTAAGACAAAGCTAATCGTGGTCACGGCCGATGCAATCAGCATTGTATTGCGAGAATATGGTTCTCTAAAAAATTGAGCCAATACGCAAAATGCTGGTGCAATCATCAGCAACAACACCCAAATCACAATCCAGCGTCCTGCACTACTGTTCATCATCTGTGCACTATTAGTTGCATACCGATATGTTCCCCACAGTTGTCCACCAGTCAATGTGTTAAGCAAGTTCAAAAAATACGACCCCTGTTGGCCATAAACACCGCCGCGATCAGACAACAATCCCTGCACAATTTGAAAACCATCGGTTGATCCAGCAGATGAAAAATCAACGTTGACCACTTTTTTCATATAAGTCGCCAAAAAGATAATGATTGCCCCACCAAACTGCAGAGCCCGCAACATACTTAATTTGCGCGATGCCTTCAATTTAAATTCCAGACTTAAAACACGATCGGGATGGTGACTGCGCCCAATAAAGTAAATACCAATCACCACCAGCACCATTAATAGAAGCAACAGCCACCACAATTTTGCCATAATGAAGAAAATTGCCAGGACAATAATTGCGACAGCAAGATATGGACGATCAGAGAAAATCTCCCAGAAATTCAACTTTAGATGGCGATAATTTGTCCGCGTTGGCACACGCAGCTGGCGCGATTGCACGTCAGAATTTTGCACCACTTTGTTCTTCTCTGCCTTACTTTCTACATATTGTTTACGATATTCACGCCTTGTTATGCGCGGATCTTTCCCCATAATGTCCTCATCCTTTCAGAAACACTATCCTAACATGTTTGCTAACCTAATTTCTTGTTTTTAGGAAATTCTTAGCAATTTTTATGTGCTAAAATAGAAAAGATTAATATTTTTTCATATAGAAGGATGATCATTTTGACGAAATCTTACAAGTTACCAGCTGGGTGGCATAAATCTTTCTATACCCTCTGGCTCGGCTGCTTTATTACAGGTATGGGCTACTCAATGACGATGCCCTTTATTTCTTTATTCATTGCTGACCTTGGTCATTATAGCAAGCTACAAATTAACCTATATTCTGGGTTAGCATTTGCCATGACCTTCATTGCACAAGCAATCGTTTCTCCTTATTGGGGCAACCTTGCTGACCGTAAGGGACGCAAATTAATGTGTATGCGCGCAAGCGGTGTGATGGCACTAACAATTACTGCTACTGGCTTTGCACCTAATGCTATTTACATTATCGTAATGCGATTTATCCAAGGTGCCTTTTCCGGATACATCAATAATGCTACGGCACTAATTGCCGGTGAAACTCCGCACCAACGCAGTGGGTGGGTCATGAGTCAAATGATGACCGCCGGAACCGCTGGTAACCTAGTTGGTCCTCTGCTCGGCGGCGTTTTGTCCAGTTTCTTCGGTAATTGGCTTGGTGGCGTTTGGGGCTATCGGATTCCCTTCTTTATTACGGGATTCTTAATGTTATTGGTATTCACTGGTTCCACCTTTCTTGTTAGCGAAGAATTTACACCAATTTCTCGTGAAGAAATGAAACCAATGGGCGAAATCATGCACACCTTGCCCAATTTAAAGTTGATTGTCGTAATGTTCATTACCACTTTACTGGTTCAAGCTGCCAACATGTCAATCGACCCGATTGTTTCGCTTTATGTCAAATCAATGATGCCCAATAGCAAGAATATTGCCTTCGTTGCTGGGGTTGTTGCCGCAACTCCGGGTCTTGGGACTTTGCTTGCTGCATCAAGCGTGGGCCACAAAATGGATGAAATCGGACCTTTGAAGATCTTACGTTTAGGCTTAATTGTCGGTGCTGTTCTCTTTGCCCCAATGGCCTTGACCCATTCACCATGGGTCTTAGCCGGATTAAGATTCTTACTTGGAATTGCTAGCGCCGCAATGCTGCCAGCAGCCCAAACGGTCTTAACTCTTAATACACCAATGGAAAGCTTTGGCCGAATCTTTAGTTACAATCAGTCATTCCAAGCTGTTGGGTCTGTCTTTGGTTCCATGATGGGATCAATTATTTCCGGTGTCTTCAATTATGCGACTGTCTTTTGGACAACGGGCTTTACCCTATTAATCAACTTCATTCTGATTATTTTCTTCAGTCTGAAAAAGCAAAGTAAATAACATTTAATGGCATTCAAAAAGTCTGGTCACAATATTTGTGATCAGACTTTTTTACTTTCTGAAAGGGGTAGTTAATAAGTTGATTACCTATCTGCTGCTTTTTTACCAGCATTGAAATACTTCAAATCACCAATAGGTCCTGCTAATTTAAATTTACCATTTTTGTAAACTAATTTAGTAACAGCATCATTAGCTATACCAACGCCTTGGTATTCTGGGTAGTCTTGAGCTGACAAGAACATATTAATCGACATCCCTGAACTAACTACAAGAACATTGCCGCCCTTCTTTTGTTGCTTCTTAGCAATTGCAGTCAATGCGGCAGTCATTCGCTTTTGAACAGTTGTTGATTGCTCAGCGCGATATTGTTCTGGCAAAGTCGTGTTCAATTTATTAGCCTTGTCTAAAGCATAATAACCGTCTTGCATCTTGTTTTGGAACAATTTACCCGTTTTAGCTTGGAAGTCAGCTACATCCTTATAACCATAGTACTCTGCGATTTCTGGGACATTTTTGCCAATATCCTGTCTACCTTCATAACTGCCATAGTTACATTCGCGCAAACGTGGATCAATCTGTAATTTAATCTTCTTATTGCCAGAATAATCCAAAGCACCTTGTGCTGTTTTTTCTTGGCGAGTTAAATCACCAGAATATGCTGCTCTAAATTTAACTCCTTTTAAACCTAAACCGAGGTATTGTGCACCTTTAACACCATTATCAGTCAAAGTGAAATCACTCCAGCCTTGAGCAAGGTGCATTACATTAGCCGTGGTTTCTCCATGCCGTGCCAAATAAATTGTTACTGGCTTATTAGCTGCTTTAGTGCTCTTAGCTTCGGTCACATTTGTACCAACTAAAAACAAAGTAATTACGCTAACAAATGAAATAAGTGTTTTGAGCCATTTTTTCATAATTATTACCATTTATCCCAAATCTTGACCGTTAGTCGCAATTACCTTCTTATACCAGTCAAATGACTTCTTCTTGTAACGCTTAAGAGTACCTTCACAATGATCGTCCTCATCAACATAGATAAAGCCGTAACGCTTGGACATTTCACCAGTTGAAGCACTGACTAAGTCAATACAACCCCATGGAGTGTAGCCCATAACATCAACACCATCATCAATTGCACCAGAAATTGCTTCGATATGTTCGCGCAAATAGTCAATGCGGTAATCATCAGCAACGTAGTGATTTTCGTCCGGCTTATCAATTGCACCAAGACCATTTTCAACAACGAAAACAGGTTTTTGGTAGCGATCAGATAGTTGGTTTAACGCGATCCGTAAGCCAATTGGGTCAATTTGCCAGCCCCAATCGCTACTCTTTAAGAACGGATTCTTAACTCCGCCCATCATATTACCATTAGCTGATTCCTGATTATCATGCGTAACATCAATTACAGATGACATGTAGTAGCTAAAGCCAATGTAATCAACAGGATACTTAGCCAGCAGATCTAATTCTTCTTGCGTGTAATCAATGTCACTCAACTTAACGCCATTACGAGCTAACAGACTCTTAGTATAAGTTGGGTAGTGACCACGTACTTGCACATCAGCACAGAAGAAGTTGTTGGCTTGGTTTTCTTGTAATGAAGCCAATTGGTTCTTTGGATCACAGTCATAACTGTAAGTAGTTGCGTATAAAATCATACATCCAATTTGTAAATCAGGGTCTAATTCATGACCAATCTTAACAGCCTTGCTACTTGCAACAAATTGGTTATGCCATGCTTGATAAATATTCTTTTTGTCGTTAGCACCATTAGAAGCTACCAATCCTTGACCCATTATTGGGAAGTGAGCAGCACTGTTAATTTCGTTAAAAGTCATCCAGTACTTAACTTTGTCGTGGTAACGAGTCAAGACTGTCCGCGCAAACCGCTCATAAAAGTCAATTAATTGCTTGTTCTTCCAAGCACCGTACTTCGTAATTAAATTCAATGGCAATTCATAGTGTGAAATCGTAATTACGGGCTCAATCTTGTACTTCAAACATTCATCAATTAAGGCGTCGTAAAACTTCAAGCCTTCTTCATTTGGTTCAGCTTCATCCCCATTAGGAAAAATCCGTGACCACGCAATTGAAAAGCGGTAGCACTTAAAGCCCATTTCTGCAAACAGTGCAATATCTTCTTTGAAGTGGTGGTAGTGGTCAATCCCAATATGGTTTGGATAAAACTTATTAGGGTCAATCGTAAAATCAAAATCAGGTTCATTAGCAAGCCACATCCGCTTTTTACCGCCTGGTAAAACATCAGGTAGTGACAAGCCCTTGCCGCCTTCTTGATATGCACCTTCTAATTGGTTAGCAGCAGTGGCGCCGCCCCATAAAAAGCCTTTAGGGAAATTATTTGTAGTCATTCTCTTAGCAACCTTTCTTTTATATTAATTTAAAGCCAACAATTTATCGGCAATCTTGACTTGACCGTCGGCAATTACCTTAACCTCATTATAATCCTTTGAGTTAGTTACGATCACAGGTGTGGTAACAACATAACCTGCCTTCTTAATTGCATCAATGTCAAATTCAATTAATGGCTCACCAGCTTTCACTGTTTGCCCCTTCTCAACTAGGGTCTTAAAACCTTTACCATCAAGCTCAACTGTGTCCATCCCAATATGAATCATGACTTCGGCACCATTAACAGATTTAAGTCCAATCGCGTGACCTGTTGGGAAGACCATGGCAATCGTTCCGTCTACTGGTGAACAAACTTTGCCGTCACTTGGTTCAATCGCAACGCCTTGACCCATCGCACCACTTGAAAACACTTGATCCTTAACATCTTTTAAATCAACAACTTCTCCAGCTAATGGTGCAACAACATCTTCCGGAGTTACAGAAGCTTTAGGAGCATCACAGGTAGCCACATCCTTGTCAATTTCTTTCACTTCTGCATTAGCGTTGCTTTCAGCAGTAGCAACAGCTGGCGCAGCTTCGCCATCAAGAGGAGCGTCAACGCTCTTTTTGCCAAATAGCATTTGGAAAACAAAGCCTAAAATTGTAGCAGCAATTATTGCCAAAATATAGCCATAAACTGTTGAATCTACACCATTTTTACCAATAGTAGCTGGGATAGTAAATATACCTAAACCACCCATCATCCAATTCTTAGTTCCAAACAGTCCAATTAATCCACCACCGATGGCTGACGCAATACAACTTAAAATAAATGGTCGCTTTCTTGGCAGTGTCAAACCATAAATAGCTGGTTCAGTAACACCGAAGATCCCAGAGATAAAAGCTGGAAATGCTAAACTCTTGGTTTTTTCATTTTTAGTCTGAAAAAACATTGCCAAAACAACACCAGTTTGTGCAAAAGAAGCTGCTTGACTCAAAATAATAATTGGGTCAAATCCTTGTGAGGCCAAATTAGCCATGGCAACCGCAACAAAGCCCCAATGAACACCAAACATAACAAATACTTGCCAAAACGCACCCATTAAGATACCGGCTAAAATTGGACTAATATTATAAACACCCACACAAATTGAAGAAATAATATTACTTAACCAAGTTGCAACAGGTCCAATAATTATAAAAGTTACTGGTAAAGTAATCAGCAATACCATAAAGGGTACAAGGAAAGTTTTAACAACATCAGGAATAATCTTCTTAGCAAATCTCTGTACCTTAGATGCAAACCAAATAGCTAAAATAATTGGGATAACTGATGAAGTATAGTTCATCGAAATTACTGGAAGTCCTAAAAAGGTTATATGGATTGGTGCTTGAAAGATTGTTCCCTTAAACAAAGTATACAAAGTAGTCTTACTAGTAGTCATAGCTACAATTGTAGGATAACATAGGGCTGCACCAATTGTTGCTCCTAGGTAGCTACTGATGCCAAACTTTTTAGCAGCCGAAATACCTAAAATAACTGGTAGAAAGTAAAACAAGCTATCACCAATTGCATTTAGGATAATATAGGTACCAGAAGTTTTTGTTAACCAACCCAAAGACAAAAACATGGCATTGAAGCCCTTAATCATCCCAGTTGCACATAAGGGACCTAATATTGGATTGAAAATCCCAGAAATCAAATCAATGAAACGATCCATTAAACTCATATTGCTGGTATCAACATAGTCATCAGCAACTGTTCCGCCATCAGAAAAGCCGCCGACTTTAATTAAAGTATCGTACACATCTGCAACATTATTACCAATGACTACTTGATATTGACCACCGGCTTTAACTAACGAAAGCACCCCATCAGTAGCTTTCATTGCGGCATCATTAGCCTTCTTTTCGTCCTTCAATTTAAAACGCAGCCGTGTCGTACAGTGAACAACGCTAGCAACATTGTCTTTACCGCCGACATTGGCAATAATTTTTTGACTTAAATCTTCGTAAGCCATTTTTTCCTCCTAAACTAAGCAAAATAAAAACTCGTGAACATAAAGAGTCTGCCCTTGCTTATTAACAAGTATGCTCTTTTATTGTTCTCGGGTTAATGCCTGCCTTACCAGTAACACACCAGATAAACTATGTTATTTGTCAGTTGTCAGTTGCTTAGTCTCGTCATCAGTATTTGAACTATTCTGTCTATGCGTTACCCGCCAGACATGCAAGGTCAGATAAACCTGATCATCAGGCTGCAACTGCCAACCAGCTTGCTTTTGTAAATAAGTACCAATCTTTAAGACCGTTTCATAAGCTGTCTGATACTTTGCCTTCATTAATTCCAGCAGCGACCGATCAAGCTCACTACCACTTTCATCATTAATACCGCAAATATGGCGAACCATAAAAGCCCGCAAGTGGGTCATGAAGCGGTTAAAATTAAATGATTCCGTGTCAAGCTGCATCCCATATTGATATTCAATAATGGCAATCACACCACGGATTAATTTAGTAATCTTAATCGTATCCTGCAGCTTAGTCTGATCTGAACCAGCATTAATAAAGTGATATGTCAGATAAACAGCTTCACTGCGTGGTAAAGTCATGCCTGTCTTTTTTTCAATCAACTTAATCGCCGTTAGGGCAACATCGTACTCTTTAGGAAATAATTTACGAATCTCCCACCGGACCGTTTCTTGTCCTAAGTCAATGCCTTCATCAGCTCTTTTAAGCAAAAAATCAATATGATCAGCTAGAGCAAAATATTGATAATCAGAAAACTTGGTCTGCAACTTTTCTGAAGCAATCTGAATGACCTCAGTTGTCAGTGCTAATGTACGCGTATCAATATCACTAATACTATTGGCCAACTCAATATTCTTCTCAACTGCGACAAACCGGCGACTAATCTTACTCTCGTCAATCTCATCACCAGCTTTTTTACCAAAGCCAATCCCGTTACCAATAACCACCCAATCAACGCCCGACTCATCAGACACTAAAGCAGCATTGTTATTAAAATTCTTGACAAATTTCACTTTGCTAACCTCTTTTTAATAAAAAAACCTATAAATAACCAATAGCAGATTATGAGTTATTGTTTATTTATAGGTTTATGCCTGATCGAATCAGTAACACGCTTATTTACTCTTAAAATTATAAATCAGTATTAAAGCGATTTCAATAGTTATTTACATATTTTTTATCAGCGTTATTCTTTATTAATTAATTATTCTAGTAAAATTAATTATGCTTATTAACAACTGATGATACATTAGTATCACGAAAGCAAATAGCTTGATACCCCATTTCTAGTTGTTTAAAAAATTCAGTAGTATTTAATTCTTGATGTTGTGCAAATAAATTCTGCCACCACGTTTCCATCACCTGTTTTAATTTAAGTACTTCACTTTTACCGTTAGTTGTAGCTGTAATCCGCTTAACACGTCCATCAGCACTATCTTTATTACGTGTAATCAATTTCTGGTGCAATAATACTTGCAAATCTTTAGCTAACAAACTAGGATCAATCACCATTTGTTGAGCTATCTCACGCTGCATCAAATTAGGATGCTCAACAATAAATAATAGCAAATCACTTTGGGTTGCTCGTAAGTTCAAATTTGCAAGCTGCTGGTTAAATTCATTTTTGGATTGCCGATAAATACCAGCAATAAATTTACTTAAATAATAATATTTCATACATACCTCTAGTCAATTAATGGACTTATCCACTAAATTGATGATAAACTATAATATAAATTAATCATTTATATTATAAAGGAAGTTGCTAATTTGGAAAACAGTTTAATCAAAGCTTTTCACCCTCGTAATCTATTAATTTTATTTTGTGGTCTAAGTATCATGGCAATTGGTGTATCCTTGTCAAAGCTGGCTGCTCTAGGAACATCGCCAATTGCCAGTATCCCTAATGTTGTCAGCTATCTTTTACCAGTATCGATCGGCAATTTAACCATTATTTTTATGATAATCTTAGTTTTATTAGAGGCCCTGTTTTTAAGAAGAGATTTTAGTACTCTCAATTTACTTCAGATTATTCCGGGAAGTTGCTTTGGCTTTTTAATTGATTTTTTCATGAAAGTTTTCAGTTTTGTTAAACCACATAATTACTTAGAACAAATTAGTTTAACAATCTTAAGTATTGTCATATTAGCAATTGGTGTATTCTTAGAGATATCTTCAAGTTCAATTATTTTACCCGGAGAAGGTTTGGCCAGAGCAATGGCTTGGTCATTAAAGAAAAAATTTGCAGTTACTAAAGTAATTGTTGACTTTAGTATGGTCGTTATTGCATTAGCAATTGCACTAATCTACTTTCATTCTTTAGTTGGTATTCGTGAAGGAACAATTATATCCGCTCTTTGTGTTGGCCCACTTGTAAAACTATTTCGCAGTATCAAAAGTAAGTTAAGCTAATAAAATAGCGCTCCTGCTAAGTTAAAAATTATCAGAAGCCCCACTATGTTGACTTCTTAATTTGAAAAATATTATTTTTCAGTATATTACTTTAATAATTAATTTAGTTCAATTTTATTATAAATCTGAAACTTGAAAGCTAGCAGTTACCTAGAATAGCGTGTTAGTGTCAACTTTTTGTGGGTAATAATCTTTAAGCCTTCACCTGCTGCTATTTGTAGTTTTCGCTTTTAAATTATTTGCTCGGGTAAATCAAATGGCTGATCAAGTCACATTTTGCTAGAAAATCTTTATGCCGTTTTGATCAACCGGCAGAAATTACTTTGTTTGGCTACTACCAAACATCAATTGCGGTCAAAAAAATTATTCAGCTTTATGGCAGCAGATGGCAAATAGAGACTTTCTTCAAAGCAGCTAAGCAGTATCTAACTTTAGATAAATCACAGATTCAAAGTTATGATGGAAAATGCGGCTACTTTGCCATTACCGCCTTAACTTATGAGTTACTAGCATGGCAGCAAAGACAGACAGTTGATGAACGAACAATCGGAGATTTGTTCTATCTAATGAATGATGCATTACCAGATTTAGCCTGCGAAGAAGCATTGGTCTACCTGCTAACTGCGCTAAAAGCAGTCAAAGAAGAAATTACAAAAAAGATTGGGCAAGTAATAGATAACTTTATTAAGCTACTACCAAGATTTATCCAAAATCAGCTGGATGGACGCAAATAAAACATAATTTAGGACAAAAAAAGCCAAATCTCACAGAGGATTTGGCTAGTTTTACTGCTTTCAAGTTTCAGTTATATTCAAAAAACTTGGGTCGGGCTTGATCGCCTTGGCTTCTGCAATAATTTTTTCTTTAGTCATTATTTACTTCTAGTTCTACTCATTAACTGGGTACTTATGTCTAAAGTAGTAATAAACACCAACAGAAATTGCTGGAATTAGTAAACCTAACAATGAAGTCACTGGATCATCAAAGAAATTGTTAATCAAAATAATTAAGAAGGCAATAACAGCAATGATAACTGTCCACGGATAAGCCCAAACTTTGTATGGTCTTGTGACATTTGGTTTGCGGTGACGTAGAACCGGAACGGCTAAAATTGATAACAGATTAAAAATTGCTCCACTGAAGACAACTAAGGAAGTCAATTCATTTAAGTCTCGTGTTAAAACGAGCGCAATTGAAATAATCATTTGCATAATTAAGCCGTGATCAGGTGTCCGGTATTTTGGATGAATATGCTCAAATGTCTTCCATAATAAGCCATCTTTAGAAACGGCATAGTAATAACGTGAAAAGGCTAAAATCATTCCGTTTAATGAACTAATCATTGCCAAAACCATTGTTACAGCAACCAAAATTGTACCTGCATAGCCCATAAATGTCTGGGCCACATTAGTCCCTAAGTACAATTGACCAGCCCTAATTGACTTAGCAATTGCTTTAGCAGGTAATGAACGATAAATCGCAAAGTTGAACAACACATAAACAACTGTTGTAAAACCAACCGATAAAATCAATGCTCGCGGCAGGTTCTTTTGCGGGTTTTTCATTTCACCGGCAACTGTGTTCAAGTTAGTCCAGCCCTCAAATGCCCAAAGAGATGCGATTACCGCAAAGGCCACCATTTGAATAATATCAATCACATTACCATGACCAGCAGGTAATGACAGTGACAAATTAGGCATATAGTGACCAAAAAAGACACCCAGACCAATAATTAAAACTAATGGCAAAATCTTTAGCACCGTGAAGAAATTTTGCACCCATTCACCAACATTAACACCAAAATAATTAATAACTGTGAAAATAACAATTAATAAAATTGCAACTGTTTTTACAGTTAAATCATCAAAGTGGAAAAAGGTCGTCAAAGCCATCGGCAATGCAATCGCAATCGCCGCAATTGACCCAGGGCCACCAATCACCATACTTTGAAAGGTAAACATATAACCAATTACTGGTGAATATGCATCTGACAAATAAACGTAAATCCCACCAGTTTCGGGATTCATTGCTCCTAATTCCGCAAAGCACAGACTTCCCATTAATGTAACTAGACCACCAACTAGCCATGCCAAAAGTGCATAGCCCATCGACATTTGTGACCGTTGCAAGACATACGACCCAATGTAAAAAATACCTGAGCCAATCATAATCCCAATTAAAATATTACTCCCACCAAACACACCAATTGTCTTCTTCAGCTGCGGCGCGTTCTCTTCACTCTTTTCCTTCAAAATAACACCTCTTAAAAAATCAGGCCAACTTAAAAAGTTGCACAAACAAAAACCTCATTGTCCTAAAAACAACAAGGCTATAATTAATCATTTTAGACAAATCAAATAGCGCTCCTTGGGCAATAATCCAAGACAGTTTGCAAGATATTGTCCTGCAACCCAACCAAAAACTTGCACAAACAAATTCTTGATTTCGGCGATAATTCTTCGATTAACAATCTTTGCTTTTGTGTACTCCTGCTAAGTTAGTAATTATCGCAACCTCTAATATGTTGGCTCCTTAACTTAAAAAAAGATTAGGACAAAAAGCATTATTTGTCAATACATTGCTTTAATAATTATTTAACTTATTCCAATTTTATTAGAAATAATATGCTATGATAGATTTAATCACTTGAAAGGAGTCCTGCATGGAAATCATTCATCACTTTCACAACGCACAACCTATTGTTGTTAGTAACCAAGCAGCTGTTCTAACTAATGTTAATTTTCAAGTTGCAGTGCCTTGTAAATTAAATCAAGAATTATTAACCGATAATTTAGTTAAAGATGATAGTCAAAATATTTACTTCGATACTTCACAAGGATTGCTTTTATTTAGCGATGCATATTTTAAAGGATTAAATTATTTTAATAAACTTGTACTTTTTACTCAAGTTAAATGGGGAAAAGTCAAAAACTGCCACGGAACTAGTTTTTATTCCCAGCAGCATCAACTACTTAAAAAGTTACCATTAACCAGTAATTTGCAATTTATCGGTCAGGGAGAAGATATATTTCAGCAAACTTGGCTTATAACTTCAGCTGGTACTTGGGTTAATAAATGTGATATCTGGCTTGACGGCGAGCCGTTAATTACACGTACTCATGATTTATGCCAAGAAAAAACGCTGATTGTTAATCCTTGCGGCACAATTGCGTGCAATCACTTAGGGCAAAACTTGCAGAAAATTAACCAAGCAACATCGCTACAGATTAAAGCAATCAAAGAGGATATATTTGGCAATGAATATCTTCAAATTGCTCCCGATACTTTTATTCCGACAACTGATTGCATCTTGCATAACTATCCCAGCCACTTAACCCCCCAGCAACCACACCTGCTTATTACCGAAAATATTAACCAGATGTTTTGGGGCGTTCAAAACGGTTGTGAAGCTGCCGCCTTATTAATGGGACTTCATTACCAGCACAAGTTGGAAACAACGGATTATCAAACTTTTATCGATGAAATGCCGCTGGCTCCAGATTATAATCCGTATCATGGTTTTGGCGGTTCACCTTACGAAAATGTCACGGGACGTTTTGAAGCAATCTTTCCGTCTGCCTTATTAAATTGGGGACGTAAATTTACAGACTTGCGTGACTTAACTGGCGCACACGAGTCAGACCTCATTGCCGCTATTAAACGCGGCAACCCTGTCCTAACCTATGTCACTACTAATTTCACTCAACCAGATCCAGACACTTATCCGTGGGGCAAAACATACAAAAATAACCACGCCGTTTTATTAGACGGCTTTAGCGAAGATTTGTTTCATGTTTCCGACCCAATTGATGGTCATTACTGGCTGACTAAGGCAGCTTTTATGCAAGCATACAAGGTTAGAACATGGGCCATCGAAATTATGTAGAGCAATGTTTTTAAAGAAAGAAGAAAAATTATGGGACTTAATAAACCACTTTTAAATGCACTTAGCGACGCCAAACAAGGTCCGCAAAATTTAATTACTGATGTTGCCGGCATTACTGTTGGTCACAAAACATTAAAAACTGACCGGTTGAACACGGGTGTAACAGTAATTAAACCTTGCCAAGATAATATTTTCAGGGAAAAAATGCCAGCCGCTGTTCAAGTAATCAATGGTTTTGGCAAGAGTACCGGACTAGTGCAAGTCGAAGAACTTGGAACGATTGAAACGCCACTGGTCTTAACTAACACTCTAAGTGTCGGGACTGCTTATACTGCTTTAGTTAAGCAAATGCTTGCCGAAAATCCTGAGATTGGAACGACAACTGGTAGTGTTAATCCAATTATTATGGAATGTAATGACAGTACCATCAACCATATTCGTGATTTAGGTGTAACAGAAGCTGACGTTAACGATGCCTTTGCGGCAGCTGACACAAGTTTTGAAGAAGGACCTGTTGGCGGCGGCACTGGTATGTGCTGTTACGACCTAAAAGGTGGTATTGGTTCTTCTTCACGGCAAGTTGAAATCGATGGTAAAACCTTTACTATGGGGGCACTTGTAATGTCCAACTTTGGCTTTGGCGAAGACTTAAACATTTACGGCGAACATATTGGTCAAAAAATCACGCAAATGAGAAAGGATAAGGAAAAAGGCAGTATTATCACAATTATTGCTACCGATATTCCGTTTAATTCCCGGCAGCTAAAGCGAATTGCACGCCGCTCAAGCGTAGGAATTACCCGTAGTGGCTCCTTCACTGGTAACGGCAGCGGTGAAATCACCCTTGCCTTTTCAACAGCCAATCGTGTAAGTCACTTCCCGGAAACAGAGTTAAGCTCGATTCAAGCGATCACCGATGACAAGATTGACCGCTACTTCCGAATTACCGTTGACATTGTTAATGAAGCCATTCTAAGTTCATTAGCCCACGGTAAAACTTTTATCAATTGCGATGGTAAACCTGTTTACGGTTTACCAGATGCGTTAAACGAGTTGGGTGACGACCCAGATGCAACCAAGTTAAAGGAACAATTGGGACTTTAATTAATCTCGGCTAACACAATAAGTCATGAAGCTTAACTGCTTCATGACTTATTTTTCTTAACGACATTCCTGTTACCGGTAACGACAATTTTACCCTCTAGTTAAATGCTATAATGATTACCAATAATAGCGATTACATTTTATAGGAGAAAATATCATGACACCGTGGTGGAAAAAAGCAGTTATCTATCAAATTTATCCCAAATCCTTCCAAGACAGTAATGGCGACGGAATTGGTGACCTGCGCGGAATCATCTCGCGCCTTGATTATTTACAAAAGTTAGGGATTGATGCCATCTGGCTATCTCCTATTTACCTATCGCCGGGTGTTGATAACGGTTATGACATTGCAGATTACGAAAAAATTGACCCGCAATACGGCACAATGACTGAGATGGAACAATTAATTGCTGAGGCAAAAAAGCGGAACATTCGAATCATTATGGACCTCGTAGTTAACCATACTTCAGATAAACATCCATGGTTTATTGAAGCGCGAAAGAGCAAGACTAATCCTTACCGCGATTTTTATATTTGGCGTGATCCAGTTGATAACCACGAACCTAATGATTTGAAGTCGGACTTTTCTGGATCGGCTTGGCAGTACGACCAGCAGACTAAACAATATTATCTTCACTTTTTTGCGGCCCAACAACCTGACTTAAATTGGAAAAACCCTAAATTACGCCAAAAAATCTATGACATGATGAATTTTTGGTTAGATAAGGGCATCGGCGGGTTTCGCATGGATGTTATTGAGTTAATTGGGAAAGACCCGGATAAGAAAATCCGTGAAAATGGCCCCAAGTTGCACACTTACATTCAAGAAATGCACGAACACACATTAGCTCATCGCAACGTTATGACTGTCGGCGAAACTTGGAGTGCCGACATTAAAGGCGCTACGCAATATTCCGATCCTGACAGGCATGAACTATCAATGGTCTTTCAATTTGAAGATCAAGGAATTGACCAGCAAGTTGGCAAGTCCAAGTGGGACTTGCGTCCTTTTAACATCAGTGAACTCAAGAAAATCTTCATTAAATGGCAAACTGAACTTGATTATAACCATGCTTGGAACAGTCTTTTTTGGGAAAATCACGATATCCCGCGAGTTATTTCTCGCTGGGGCAATGACAACAAGTACCGCGTGCAATCAGCTAAAATGTTTGCAATTGCCCTGCATCTGATGCACGGTACACCATATATTTTTAATGGCGAAGAAATTGGTATGACTAATTGTCCTATCCACGACATCAGTGAAGTCGAAGACCTTGAGAGCATCAATATGTATCATGAGCGGCTTAAGGCAGGCTACACTAAAGAAGAATTAATTCACGCAATTAATGTTAAGGGGCGCGACAATGCCCGCAGACCAATGCAGTGGTTAAATGAGAAGAATGCTGGCTTTTCTAGTGCTAAGCCGTGGCTTGCAACTAACCCTAATTACCGCGAAATTAACGTTAAACAGGCTTTAGCTGACCCTAATTCAATCTTTTATACTTACCAGAAGTTAATTAAACTGCGCCATGAACATGAGATTGTCATTAACGGCAGCTTTGAGCCCATCACTACTAATGACAATATCTTAGCTTACTACCGCCAACTAAATAAAAAGCGCTGGCTGATAGTTGCTAATTTCAGTGATCAAGAAACCGCGTTTTCATCTGCCGACACAATTCAAGAAGTGTTAATTTCTAATTATCCTGAGCGCCAAACTCTTCAAAACATTACCTTGCAACCCTATGAAGCATTTGCTATCAGTGTTAAGTAATAAAAATAAGCCATGAGATTTCATGGTTTATTTTATATTTATAATTATTACTAATTTCTTGTGTTATACTTTTTATGGAATTAATATGATGTTTTGTCTAACACGAAACATTGAATGTGTAACAAGTTAGTCACTTGTTATGTATATGGGGCGATCTCAGTTGATCGCTTTTTTGTTGCATTCAAAAAACCTCTCAGTATTTACTGAGGGGCTTATTTTTTATATTTGCGTTTGATAAAGTGCAGCCGTTTTTTCATCGAATGCACACATTATTACTTCAATATTATATGATGCGTTCTTTTGCAGCCAGCTATTTACCGTTCTAAAAGCAATCATCGCTGCTCGCCGCGCTGGAAAGCCGTAGGCACCCGTTGAAATTGCTGGGAAAGCAATACTATGCAAATGATATTCTTTAGCTAAATCAAGACAGTTAATATAGCAGGTGCGCAAAAACGAATCGTCACTTGCCCGCCCCGAGTAAATCGGGCCAACTGTATGAATCACAAATTTAGCTGGTAAATGATAACACTTAGTTATTTTAGCCTGACCCGTTTTGCAGCCATGCAAAGTGCGACATTCTTCAAGTAATTCCGGTCCAGCAGCCTTGTGAATTGCACCATCAACGCCTAACCCACCTAGTAAAGTCTTGTTGGCTGCATTAACGATCGCATCAACTTTTAACGTCGTAATGTCAGCTTGAATAATTTTAACTGTTGCCATTATTTACCTCCCCTTTCTCTATATTTTAACCCAACTTAATCTCTAGCCATGCAAAAAAGTGCAGCCATATTAGCTGCGCTTTTAATAAATAGATATTTATCCCTTTTCTGCACCAGCGGTAATCCCGTTGACGTAGAATTTTTGCATAAAGACAAACAAAATTGTAATTGGAATAGCAATTACGACACATCCTGCCACAAATTCCGTAAAGAATTGCGTCGCATTCCCTTTAGTGTTATGTACCATATTGTACAAACCATAAGCAATAGTGTAATTCTTCGGGTTACCTGAAGTCGATAAGATAATACCTGAGAAAATGAAGTCAGTCCACGGACCGATAAAAGCAGTCAGAGCTGTATAAACAATCATCGGTTTAGCTAATGGCAAATCAATATGAGTAAAAATTTGCCATTTGGTTGCACCATCAATTTCCGCAGCTTCATCAATCGAAAACGGTACGGTATCAAAGAAACCTTTAGCAACGTAGAAGCCCAAGCCGGCACCACCGACATAAACCAGCAGCAGGCCGCCCAAGTTTAACATGTTCAAGCCCTTCAAAATATAGTAGAGAGCAATCATTGACATGAACCCAGGGAACATCCCTAATACCAAAGCAATCTGCATGAATGGCTTTCTAAATGAAAAGCGTAGACGTGACAAAACATAAGCCACAGAAATCGTTAAAAATGTGGAAATAATCATTGACAATACAGAAATAACCAACGTATTAATAATCCAATTAACTAATGGATATTGGGAGTTAGTAAAAATACCAATATAATTATCTATCGTAAATTTATCCGGCCAAAAAGTTGAAACAAATCCGGTATCATTGTATGAAAAGCTAGCCAAAATAATCCAAACAATCGGCAAAATCCAGACAACGGCTAAAATTGTTAATAGTAAATAACGGAAAATCAGCGAAAGGCGTCTTTGATTTTTATAAGATTTCATCATTAGCCCTCCTTGTAAGCATTAGTATGACGATAAGCAATCAATGAGAAGACCGCACTGATAATAAAGATTAGAATACCTAAAACTGCAGATGCGTTGTACTTTTGCTCTTGGCCAAAAGTCAAATTGTAAAGCCAAGTAACCAGCAAGTCAGTTGACCCAGCACCATTGTAACTATTATTCATTGGCGCACCACCCGTTAGCAAGAAGATAACGTTAAAGTTATTGATGTTACCAATGAACTGTTGGATTAATGATGGTGCCATTACAAATAAAATCTGTGGGAATGTAATTGACTTAAAGACTTGAATTGCATTCGCACCATCAATCTTAGCAGCTTCAATTTGGTCAGTTGGCAGATTCTGAATAATTGCAGTTGAAACTAACATTGAAACTGGAATACCAATCCACATGTTAACCACAATTACAGTAATTCGTGCAACTAACGGTGAGGCCTGACTATCAATAAAGTGAATTGGATGAGCAATCAATCCTAAATTAGTCAGGATTGCATTAAGTGCACCTTGATAATCCAAAAATTGCGCCATCATCAATAAGGAAACAAACTGCGGTACAGCCCAAACAATTACAAAAATTGTCCGCCAAAAACCTTTATGTCTAATCCCTTTAGATTCAATTAATAAAGCTAATAAAACACCAAAGAAAAAAGTAGTTACAGTAGCTGCTACTGCCCAAACTAACGTCCAACCTAATACTGGAAAAAATGTCCCTGATAGATCCCCACTAATGACATTGCCAAAAGCCTGAAAACCAGTCCAAGAAAAAGCAATTGCGTGTTGCCGATCATAGTTAGTAAAGGCCATCGAAATCATAAAAATTGTTGGCAAGATTGTAAAACTAATAATTCCTAAAAGTGGGAAGGCCATTAACGTATCATGCAAGCGAGCATCAAATAAATTAGCCAGTTCTTCTTTGTTGGTCATAATATGTTGACCATCACGCTTAAGAGCGTAATTTTTTCTCGTTGACCTTAGATTGACAATATATAGGTAAATCATCCCTATACAAACAATCAAAGCTAGCAAGCCAAACAACAAAATCAAAACAGAATTTGATGGTTGCTTAGTAATATAGACTCCCTGAGCTTTATCAAAGACAACTTTTTTAGTCTTATTAGGGCCCAAGTTCGTCATCATTGCCATTGCTGAAACACCACCGAAAATCAGCCAGACAATAAAGGCAACTTCAGCAATTAGCATTGCAAGACCTTTAACCCACTGCTTATTTTCTAAGGCATTACTACCCATAATAAAGAACGACAATTTTGTGGCAACACTGCCTTTAGACCAAACTTCATGAAAAGTTGCCGCAGGAGCTGCATGCTTTTTCTTTCTAAACATAATTTCCCCTCTTTTTAAGTAAGAAAAGGCTGGACATCAATCCCAACCTTTTTACTTACAAGATTAACTATTTCTTTTCTGAAGTCTTTTCCAATTTAGCAAGTTGTGTCTTGTATTGTGCAGGCTTAACTTTACCGTCGTATGCACCATTGATTAGTGGTGGAACACCATTCCAGAATTCAGCCATTTGTGGTAATTTTGGCATTAAAACTGAATTATTTGGTTGTGACATTTCAATAACAGCTGTAGCTACAGGATCGTTCTTAACTTCTGGAGCTGTAATTGCACTCTTAAGAACTGGGATTTGACCAGCTGCCTTATGTGTAATTAATTGAGCCTTCTTATTAGTAATAAATGCAGCAAGTTCAGCAGCTGCCTTTGGATACTTAGTATGTGCATTAACAGCAAAGCCTTCAATACCTAAGAATGCTTCCATTTGAACATCCTTACCACCAACATTAATCATTGGATATTTAGCAACGCCAAAGTTCTTACCTAAAATCTTCTTAATGTTAGCTGCGTTCCATGGTCCATCAAGGATTGCTTGAGCATTGCCCTTCTTCAATTGGTTTAACGCATTTGAAGTTTGCATTACACCCTTGTTGTTTCTTTGTTCAGCAAACCATTTCAAAGCATTAACACCATTTTGTGAATTATAGGTTGAGCCCTTTACGTCTTCACCACTATCACCGTATAGCTTAGTTCCTGCTGAGAAGAATACTGGCCACATAACATAAGCATTGGTAAAGTCGGTTGCAACCACACCTTTAGAAGTCAATGTCTTCCAGTTCTTAACATCACTAGGTGACAACTTAGATTTATTATAGTAAATCGTTTGTGCCTGTTGAGCATATGGATAAGCATATACCTTACCCTTCCAAGTTACACCCTTAACAGCAGAAGCAACATAATTAGACTTGATATTCTTGGTATCAGTTGGTGACAGTGGGTTAATGTAACCTGAGTCTGCCATTTGACCTAAGTGATCGTTTGGTGCTTCAAAAACATCAGCAGCTTTTGATGGGTCCTTACCAACATCAGTTTTAGCATTAGCCGAACCTGTTGGACTTTGCGTTACGCGAACCTTAATGTCTTTATGTTCTTTGGTAAAGTCTTTAACGATTTGCTTGTAATATGGCACCTGATTAGTGTCAACCCACAAGGTTAAATTACCGCTGTCGCTTCCCTTACTACTTGATGAACTTGAACCGCCATTAGAACATGCAGCTAGTGTCATTGCAGCCAAAATAGCTGTACTACTTAAAGCAACTTTCTTCCAAATTTTCATGTTAGTTACCTCCTAAATAAAAATAACATGCTTTTTAAAGCCAATGATTACCAAATCATTGATTGATTAACTTAATTAACAATTGCCAAGGTCGTATCCTTATCAAAGAAGTGCGCCTTATTAACATCAAAGCCCATTCTGACCTTTTCACCTGGTTGGTAAAGGTCACGAGCATTAATGTTAGCTACAAATTCAGTTTCATCTACCTTTTGGTATAACTGAATTGTGGCTCCGAGCAACTCTGAAACAACTACTGTTGAATCAACTGCTGAATCTGGCCATGTTTCCAAGAATGCCTGTTCAGCATGGATATCTTCTGGCCGAATACCGAAAACAACATCGCGGTCATTGTAGCCATTTTCTTCAAGCAATTTTGCCTTACCTTCCGGAACGGCAATCTTTAAGCCCTTGCCATCCGAAATCCAGCCATCATGATAATGAACATTAAAGAAGTTCATTTGCGGTGAGCCGATAAAGCCAGCAACAAACTGGTTAATTGGGTGATTATAAACTTCCTGCGGCGTCCCAATTTGTTCGATTTTACCAACCGACATTACAACCACGCGGTCTGCCAATGTCATGGCTTCTGTTTGATCGTGAGTAACATAGATTGTTGTTGTGCCTAAATCTTGGTGCAGCTTAGCAATTTCTGCCCGCATCGACACCCGCAATTTAGCATCCAAGTTAGATAAAGGCTCATCCATTAAGAAAATCGGTGCATCACGCACAATCGCTCTTCCTAATGCCACTCTTTGCCGTTGACCACCGGACAATTCCGCAGGCTTTTTATCCAAATATTCCTGCAAATTCAAAATTTCGGCAGCATGGTGAACTCGTTGATCAATCTCGGATTTTTTATAATGACGTAATTTAAGACCAAAGGCCAT
This sequence comes from Lactobacillus sp. ESL0677, assembly GCF_029392875.1. NCBI lineage: Bacteria > Bacillati > Bacillota > Bacilli > Lactobacillales > Lactobacillaceae > Lactobacillus > Lactobacillus sp. ESL0677. The sequence goes on from NZ_CP113946.1 coordinate 1,898,577, forward strand.
GTTGTCATAGATTGACATGTGCGGATACAGCGCGTAGTTTTGGAAAACCATCGCAATATGCCGGTCTTTGGGAGCAACATCATTCATTACCTGATGATCAACTTCCATCGTCCCCTTGCTAATGTCTTCTAGCCCAGCAATCATTCTCAAAGTAGTCGATTTACCACACCCTGATGGGCCAACAAAAACGATAAATTCTTTATCTTTAATGTGTAAATCAAAATCATTAACAGAATATTGATCATTACCCTCATATTTTTTGTACATATGGTTTAAATCAACTTCAACCATTCTTTTACCTACTTTCTTCTGGCCCTTTAGCAAAAACGGCCATTATTTCATCCAACTTCAATTCTTTTGTAGTTGTCACGATATAATCGGCTTGCTTAAGTAGCTGCCGATTGCCAATGCCAACAGCAAATTGACCTGCTGCCTTAATTGCTTCTACACCCGCTGCAGCATCCTCAAAGCTGATCACTTCATCTGTTGCTAATCCCAAAAGTTCCTGTGCTTTGACGTAAATTTCAGGATCAGGCTTACCACGATGTAACGTCGCCGGATCAACAATGTCATCGAACTGGTCTGCAATTCCTAACTTATTAAGAATTTTAGGGGCATTCTTAGAAGCCGAAGCAATACACATTTTTAATCCTGCATCCTGGGCGTCCCTTAATAACTCGAAAATCCCAGGCAAAATATCTTGCGGCGTCATTGTTTGCACTTGCTGTAAAAACTTTTCGTTCTTTTGTTCAGCGAACTTATCTTTTTGCTCAGAAGTATACTTATCTTCCTGATTGCCATAATGCAAAATCAGATTAAGTGAATCCATTCGTGAAATTCCACGCAGCGAATCTAGCTGTGCTGAAGTAAGATTAATCCCCAATTCTTGCGCTAAATTATTCCAAGCTGCTAAGTGAAATTTGGCAGAATCTGTTAACACGCCATCTAAATCAAAAATTAGTCCTTTAAGCACTTAGCTTCACCCTCTTTTAATTTAACTTTATGTCCACTAACTAAAACTGTTAAGTCTTCACCCTGAAGCAAAGTCAGCTTTGTTTCATCATGATTAACCTGAACTTTTATTAAGCGGTTTCGATAATTAATTATAAAACTATAACCATCCCAATTGTTAGGTACAAAAGGATTAAATTTTAATTGGTCATGATCGTAACGCATACCGGCAAAGCCCTGAACAATTGCCAACCATGAGCCACTCATTGACGTAATGTGCAGCCCATCATCTGTATCATTATTGTAATTGTCAAGATCTAACCGCGCCGTACGCTCATAGAACTCAACTGACTGCTGTTTTTTACCTAATTCAGCTGCCAAAATCGAATGTACACAAGCTGAAAGTGAACTTTCATGAACTGTTAATGGCTCATAGAAGTCAAAGTTCTGTTCTTTTTGTTCTTTAGAATAGCGGTCATTTAAAAAGTAAATTCCTTGCAGAACGTCAGCTTGCTTGATAAATGGCGAGCGCAAAATCTTATCCCAAGACCAGTGTTGATTAATTGGTCGCTGTGCAGCTGGAATTTCCGTAGCTGGTCTGATGTCTTTATCTAAGAAATCATCCTGCTGCAAGAAAATACCACGTTCTTGATCTTCAGGTAAGTAGATATTATCAACTATGTCCTGCCACTTGCGCTTTTCTTCTTCAGTTACATTGAGCCGCTCTTGAGCTTCTGGATCAGCTAATGGTAAGCGCTCAAGGGTGTATTGTAACAACCACCGTGCCATTGTACTGGTAAACCAATTGTTGTTAACGTTGTTTTCATACTCATTAGGACCAGTAACACCGTGCATGACATACTTCTTGCGCCACTTAGAATAGTGAACTCGATCAGCCCAAAAGCGAGCTGTCCCAACTAAGACATCCATACCAGCGTTTTTAACGTAAGACTCATCGCCGGTATACTTAGTGTATTGATAAATCGCAAACGGAATATCGCTGTTGCGGTGGATTTCTTCAAAGGTAATTTCCCACTCATTGTGGCACTCAGTTCCGTTAAAAGTAACCATTGGAAAGAGTGCACCATTTAGGCCCTGCTCTTGAGCATTATGATATGCACCTGGCAATTGGTCATGACGGTACTGCAATAGCGCCCGCGTCACGTTGGGCTGCGCCACGCAGAGATACATTGGGAAGATAAAGGCCTCTGTGTCCCAATAAGTTGCACCGCCGTATTTTTCACCAGTAAAGCCCTTAGGTCCGACATTTAATCTCTTATCCTCGCCATAGTAAGTCATGAAGAGCTGTAAAATATTAAACCTAATTCCCTGTTGAGCAGCATCGTCACCGGCAATAACTACATCACTTTTAGCCCAGCGCTTTTGCCAAACAGCTGTATGCTCTGCCAGATTTTGCGTAAATGTTTTAGATTGCAGCTGCTTCATTAATTCGTCAGCTCGCTGAACCTGCCTTTCGGGTTCAACATCACGACTAGTAACAACGATAACGTCCTTTTCTAAGTCGTAACTTTCACCTGCCTGCAAATTGGCGGTCACGCATTCACTTAATTGTGCAGTAGAGGTTGTCACTTTTCCTGTTACTAGTTGGTCAGCATGTCTCAAACTTGCCTTCAATAGAACTGTAAATTGAGGAACTTGATAAGGATTCGGCTTGGTCTTAACTTGGATTGTGCGATCAGCCTTACTTTCGCTAATCGCAAGCCAAAACTGCTCATCATAATTACTATCTTCATTAACAACAGTTCCATCCAAGGTAGAATTAAACGCAATTTGTGCTGTGCCTTCTAAAACTGTCGCCTTAACTTTAATCAAAGCCGCTTCTTTTAAACTAATATGTAAAAAGCGTTCAAATTCAAATTTTACTTTAACGTTTTGTCCTTCATAGATAAAACTACGTGACAGCAACCCTTGATGCATATCAAGTGCTAAGCGAAAATCACTGAATTTATTCTTAGCTAAGTCCAGCTGCTCGCCGTTAATCGTAATGCCAATCCCCAAAAAACTCGGAGCATTGATACTTTTACCAAAATACTTTGGGTAACCGTTCTTCCACCAACCAACTCGCGTTTTATCAGGGAACCATACCCCAGCTAAGTAACTACCCTGCAGACTATCACCAGAGTATCCTTCCTCAAAGTTACCACGTACTCCCATATAATCATTGCCAATTGCCGTGATACTTTCTTGTAGTCGTTTATCGGCTGGAGAAAAGTCTGTCGTAGCAACTTGCCATGGATTAACCTCAAAAATTCGTTTCATTAAATTCGCTCCCTCTTTTGTGAGGTATTCTTTGTTTACGCTTTCATTATTACTGAAATAATTAGTATTGACAATGCCAAAAACGCTGTTACCGGTATCAAAATAACCACTAAAAAAGATGACCTTTTATTTCGATCATCTCTTTTATTAACTATTTAACTGTAATAACAAAGCCTTTTGGTGCAAGTACGCCATTAGCATAATTTTGACTTAAAGCTGCTGGAACTGTAAGTGTTGCAGCCTGATCCGTTGTATTAAAATAAGCTGTTAACTGCTCATTACCAGTCCGTGTTACCTTGATTAAGCCGTCCTCTGTTACTGTCAAGGAAGTTTGACCACCACTTAAGACTGCTTTGTGCTGCAACCGGAACTTAATTAACGCATGAACCTGCTGCCAAATCGGCGAATCAGCTTGTTGCCAATCCATTGGCTTACGACAATCGGGATCCTCACCGCCAGTCATTCCCATTTCAGTACCGTAATAAATACATGGACTGCCAGGCTGCATAAACATAAACGTCAAAGCTTGCATCCCTAACTGTTGATCATCACCTGCAACTGTAAATAACCGCGCTGTGTCATGAGAGTCAAGCATATTAAGCATTGCCCAATTATTATTGTCGCGATACATCATCAATTGGTCTGTTAATGCCTGCGTCAATTCAATGGCGGACTTATTATGCTTAAAGAAATGATCCTCTATCTGCAGTGTGTAAGGATAATTCATCACACCAGAAAATTCATCCCCATTCAGCCACGGCCGTGCATTATGCCAAATTTCACCAACAATATAAAAATCAGGTTTAATCGCTGTTACTGCATCATGGAATCTTCGCCAAAAATGGTGGTCGACCTCATTAGCAACATCTAGCCGCCAAGCATCAATATCAAAGTACTTGACCCAGTAAGTGGCAATCTCTAACAAGAAATCCTGAACTTCCGGATTGGCCGTGTTGAGTTTTGGCATATGTTCCTCAAAGGCAAAGGTATCATAATTTGGCTCACCCTCACCCTTTGTTGGATTTTGGTAAGGACTAACTGGAAAATGATTAATATGAAACCAATCTGCGAAGCGAGACTTGGCGCCATTCTTAACAACATCCTGCCACTGCATTGATTGACTTCCCAAGTGATTAAAGACTGCATCCAGCATCACTCTTATTCCCCGGCGATGAGCTTCATTAACTACTTTAGCAAACAAATCCTTATCGCCAAAGTCAGGGTCGATCTGCAAATAGTCAATCGTATCATACTTATGATTCGAGCTTGCCTTAAATACGGGGCACAGGTAAAGGCCGTTGATCCCCAATTCTTGTAAGTAATCTAACTTATCTAAAATTCCTTGCAGATCGCCGCCGTAATAATCATCTCGGCCAGGGTGATCACTGGAATTCCACGGCTTAGTCCCTTGCGGATCATTGCTCTTATCGCCATTAGCAAACCGTTCCGGAAAAATCTGATACCAAACTGTATCTTTAACCCAAGCAGGTGTCACATCCATGTCGATTTGATGTAAATAAGGCAGCTTGAAGTAGCTGCTATCTGCAAGCAAATTTTGCTCATTATAAGTACTAATTCCTCGATCACCGACAATCTTGTGTTCACCGTCTTGACCAATTACTTCAAACGTATATTTCAAGCGGCGATACGGTGCTGTCAGAGTGACACCCCAGTGATCGCTAACCTGCCCTTGACCTATCTTGGTCATTGCGATTGTTCGATCGGTCTTCGTGTCTAAATAATTATCCGTGTAGTGCACGATAACTTGTTTAACATCATCCTTAGCACTGTGAAACCTCACACGTACATGGTGTGGACTAATTACAAAACAATCTTCACTTTCTGTTCTATGCTTTAAAGCTGCTAATTGCATTTTTTCCTCCATTATTACTTAAGACAACACCTGAATACGGCATTAACAAAAGCTCGTTGCCTGTCAGGTGGTATTGTCCAGCGACCAATTTTTCCTCGTAATTGCCCTCAGACAACGTAATTCTGATTTTTTCACTACTCAATGAAACGGCCACAATTGCCTGTTCATTCTTCAATTTTCGTTGGTATACATAACTATCCTGACCAGTGGAATAAAGATTAAAGTTGCCATCTTGAAACAGTGGTGTCTTTTTCAGCGCAATCAGCCGACGATAAAAGTTAAACGTGCTATTTGGATCTGTAATTTCGCTACTAACACTTGCATGATCCAACTTTTTGCCCGTGAGCCATGGCTTAACTGTTGAAAAGCCGCCTGACTTTTCATCAGTCCACGGCATTGGACAGCGTGCCGGCATCTTATGCGTTTGACTAACTAGCGCTAAAGCCTCTTTTTCACTTTTACCCGCTTGTTCAGCTTGCTTGATAAATTCGTTAACCGAATCATCGGCAAACGTCGCAAGAGCAGTAAATTCATAATTTTTAAGGCCCAATTCTTCACCATAATAAATTATTGGAATGCCGCGCTCTAAGTACATTAGCATTGCCAGACTGCAAATTTGAGTTGGCGTTTTAGCAATTCGCGTAGCGACACGCGGCATGTCGTGATTATTCCAATAAAGAATTGGCTGGGCAATATTCCCTAGGGTCTGTTGCCATACTGCCTGCGTCTGTTTAAAATTCAACCAATCAAGCGGCTTAGGTTGATATTGCGCCGGTAAATTATGATCAAGCTGACTTTCATCATCTGTAAAGTAACGAAAAGTAATTACGTTATCCATCAGTTGCCGATCTTTAGCCGTATAATCAACCGCCAAATTGACATTAGCACTGGCTGCCTCGCCCAAGAGCAAGGTTTCTGGATAATCATGCTTGATTTGCTGGCAAAATGGGCGCAGCCATTCTTGGACTTGTGGTAAATTGGCAAAAAACGGTTCTGCTACTACTGTGTCGTCCTCAGAGCTGTCTAACGGAAAATCCTGGTTCAAATCAGCCTTGGCAATATGGATAAACGCGTCTAATCGCAGCCCATCTATCCCCTTATCAAGCCAATACTCCGCAATCTTAAGCATTTCTTTGCGAACTTGCGGGTTCCGCCAATTAAGGTCTGGCATGTGCTTATCAAACAAGTGAAAGTATGACTCACCGGTTTGCGCTGGATCTGGTTCCCACACACTGCCACCAAAGAAGCTCCCCCAATTATTTGGTCGCTCATTGTTTTTTCCGGCAAAAATATAATAATCACGATATGAACTATCAGGATGCTTGATCGCTTGTTGGAACCAGTAATTTTGGTCAGATGTATGATTCAGGACAAAATCCATAATTACATGAATTTTAGCCTGGTGAAAGGCCGCTATTAAGTCCGTCATTTCGGCCATTGTTCCCATTTGCGGGTCAATTGCCAAATAATCAGCAACATCATAGCCGTTATCAACTTGTGGCGAAACAAAAACCGGATTAAGCCAAACCGCATTAATTCCCAACTTTTGCAAATAAGGAATGCGCTTTTTAATCCCATTCAAATCGCCAACACCATCACCATTACTATCCTGAAAAGACTTAGGATATATCTGATAAATTACTGCATGTTCATACCAATGCTTCATAGTAATCTCCTCCAAGCTCTAGTTTAACGAATAATAGAAATCGGTTTCAACAAAATAATTATTGTTACCGTTACCAAAATTTTGCTCAAAAAAATACTGGTGCTGTTTACACCAGTATTATTATCTCGTTGATTCTCGTCTTACTAAAGTCGGCTCAAGCATTGCCTCACCTTGTGGTGAGCCTTGCTGCATAATCTTTTGTAGCAACATCTTGGCAAGCAACTCGCCCATTTCAAAAATCGGCTGCTTAATTGTGGTCAGCTTCAAGTTAGAAACTTGATCCAAAAAGACACCATCATAGCCAATTACACCAAAGTCATCAGGTACACGTGCCTTTTCATTGAGCAATTGTCGGACAACTCCTGTTGCAATCCGATCACTAGCACAAATAAAGCAGGTGTCTTTTTTGAACTGCTGAAAATTATCCTGAATCACTTTTTGGGCTGCGTGGCTATGGTTAGCAATCCGAAAGATTTGCGGGATTAGCTTATTTTTTTGTAATGTATTGATATAACCTGTTTCTCGTGAATATTCAAAAGGCTCCTGCACGTCAATACCAATAAACACAATATGGCTATACAAGCGTGATAATGCATATTCGGTCGCAATTTTGCCGCCAAGTTGATTATTATTATCAACAAAATCATAGCCGCGATGATTCTCACCAAAGAGAACAAACGGCTTCTGCAGGCTGTCAAACAAGGCATAATCATGAAAACGAGCACCTGTAATCAAATACCCGTCAAAATTACCATCCTTAATCTGCTTACGATTAGTCACTAATTGAATTGCATACTGCTTTTTAGACAGACCGCGAGCAATACCAAACAATAAATTCATATAATATGGCTCAGTTGTATCAATGTCTTCTAACGTAACAAATTTGACCACATTGGTGCGATTATTAACTAACGCTTGGGCAACGTAATTCGGATGATAGTCTAGTTCTGCCATTGCATCATCCACCAACTTACGCAATTCTGCTGTTACTTGCTCGGGATGGTTAATCACCCGCGAAACTGTCATTTTTGATACATTAGCTTTTTTAGCGACATCAAGTAAAGTTACCATTATCTGCCTCTATTCTAAATACATCTGCCTTAATTGAGGTAGGTCATCTGCAGTAAAGCCCAACTGTTTTTTGAAGAAGCTAGCAAAGTCGCCCCAGCCGCCGCGGATGGTCTCTGTAATGCCGCGAATTGCAATGCCCTCACCCTTAGTAACGTTCATCTTTGCAACCATTTGCGAAATATCATCATTACTTGGCAATTGCTTAGAAATAGCAAAATCGTATAGTTCGTTGGTCAATAAATAATCGCGGGCAATTGTATCATCGTCAACGCCTAAAGCCATTAAAATTAAGGCAGACACCATGCCAGTCCTATCTTTACCTGCACTGCAATGATAGACAAGTGCCTCATCCTGTGGTAATTCCAGTAATTGCGCAAAAATGCGGGCAAAAATATCCTGACTATGCGGACTAAGAAGGGTTTGCTGGTATATGCGCCCGATAAAATTATCCTTCATATCTGGAATATGATGCAAAAAGCGGTATACCTTACGGTCATTTTGCTGATCCGCAATATTTTCAGAATAAACGGGAACATCAATAAATTCTCGTTTAGGCCATGACTTATCAGGGGAAGACTCTTTTTCATAGGCCGAACGCAAATCACAATCAACGGTCACGTGCATCGCAGCTAGCTTTTGCTGGTCTTGCGGCGTAAGTGAACTCAGTGAATCCGAGCGATAAATTTTATTCCATTTAACTGTTTGACCATTTTCAGTTTGATAACCGCCAACATCCCTAAAATTAAGTGGGCCATCAAGAGCTACAATTCGTTCATGTGCCATTAGTTTTCACTTCTTTTCACTTAGGCCAACTTGCTATTCGCCATGGGCATAAACTTGGGTTGCCTTAACCGCGCGCTTCCAACCAGCATACAAACGGTCACGTTCTTCTTCAGACATTTGGGCGTCGAAAGTCTTACCAACTACAAAAATATTCTTCAATTCATCGACATCTTTCCAGTAGCCAACTGCTAATCCTGCCAAAAATGCGGCTCCCATTGACGTTGTTTCCAGCGTCTTAGAGCGATCAATCTTAGTTCCTAGAATATCGGCTTGGAATTGCAAAAGATAATCGTTGTTTGAGGCACCACCATCGACACGCAAAGTCGGAATCTTAATACCGGAATCAAGCTGCATTGTATCCACAACATCCCGTGTCTGATAAGCAAGCGACTGCAATGTTGCCTTGATAAAGTCATTCTTACTTGTTCCACGTGTAATACCAAAGACTGAGCCCCGTGCTTCAGAATCCCAATATGGTGCACCCAAGCCGGTAAACGCTGGTACAACATAGACTTCATTTTCAGACTTAGATGCTTGTGCTGCTTTCTCTGATTCTTCCGCCGTCTTAATCATCTTCATCGAATCGCGCAGCCACTGTACAGCACTCCCGGAAACAAAGACTGAGCCTTCAAGGGCATAAGAAATCTTACCATTAATGCCATAAGCAATCGTAGTCAGTAAGTTATTATCAGACTCTGTTGGCTCCTCACCGGTATTCATCACAATAAATGAACCCGTACCATAAGTATTCTTAACCATCCCTTTTTTCAGAGCAAGCTGTCCTACAAGCGCTGCCTGCTGGTCACCAACCATCCCACAAATTGGTACTTTACCGCCAAAAAAGGTGTAAGACTTGGTGTAACCATAAATTTCTGAATTTGACTTAACTTCTGGCAGCATCTTTTTAGGAATATTCAACAACTTAAGAATGTCGTCATCCCACTTCAGGTCATGAATGTTAAAGAGCATTGTTCTGGAAGCATTGGTGTAATCCGTCACGTGTACTTCACCATCAGTTAGCTTCCATAATAACCATGTGTCAATCGTGCCAAACAACAAGTCACCGTTTTCGGCCTTTTCCTGAGCACCCTCAACATGATCCAAAATCCAACGAATTTTAGTTGCACTAAAGTACGGGTCAATAATCAAGCCCGTCTTTTTATGGATCATCTCACTGTAACCATCTTTTTTTAGCTTTTCTGCTAAATCTGTCGTCTGGCGTGATTGCCATACAATCGCATTATAAATGGGTTTACCCGTCTTGTTATCCCAAATAACAGTTGTTTCTCTTTGATTAGTAATTCCGATACCAGCAATTTGCTCTGGCCGTAATCCCGAATTAATAATTGCATTGGCAATCGTTGTTTGCACAGCATGCCAAATTTCTTCGGCTTTGTGCTCAACCCAACCTGGTTGAGGGAAATACTGTGGAAATTCCTTTTGTGAAGACGCGACTTTCTTACCTTGATGATCAATAATCATTGCTCTAGTTGAAGTCGTACCCTCATCAATTGCCATAACGTACTTTTTTGCCATAATCAATTCCTTTCTCAAGAAAGCGGTTTTAATATAATTTTACTTATCTAGCTGTGATTTTACAAGAAATAATTATATCATTGGTACCCTTTTAAGTTATACTGTGAAGTAAAGTTTTGACTGAAAGAAGGTAGTATATTGAAGAAAGAAATTATCGCATTAACAATCGCAGGCAACGACAGTGACGGCAGTGCTGGAATGACAGCTGACTTGCACTCATTTTATGCCCGCGGTGTGTATGGCATGGGACTATTAACCGCCGCGGTTGCTGGCAATACTACCGGTATTTACGCACAGGAAGTTATGCCACTTACATTCATTCAAAAGCAGTTCACGGTTTTGAACGAAGATTTTAAAATTGACGCATTAAAGACTGGTATGCTGGCTAATAAGGAAGTTATCAGCTGTGTTGCCGCTAATTTGCACAAATACGACATGGGGAAGATTGTCCTTGATCCCGTTATCATGACTAAGCATGGCAATACCCTACTTGACGATGACGCATATCAAGCCTTTTTAGATGAATTATTACCAATGGCTGACATCATCACACCCAATTTCTATGAGCAACAAAAGTTGACTGGTCTCGACCTTAATAATATAGACGAAATTAAGCAGGGTGCACGCAAATTACAACAAATGGGCGCTAAAAATGTCCTAATGAAGGGGCGCCATGACGATAATACTCAAGAAGCAGTTACTGATATTCTATTAACTGCTGATGGCGAATTTTATGAGTTCACCAAGCCCTTTATTGATACCAACCGGATTAACGGTACTGGTGATACTTTATCTGCTGTCATCGCAGCCGAGCTAGCCAAAGGTAAGTCTATTATCGATAGTGTTAAAATCGCTAAAGACTTTACTTATGAAGCAATCGCTCACCCAATCGCTGTTGGTTCCAAGTATGGACCAATCAATCATTTTGCAGCACAGCAAGACACGAAGTAATTATTTATTAAAAGTAATAACCAAATTCTATTCGCTTTTTGTTATAATTAAGAAACGTAGAAAAGTTAAAAAGGGCGGTGGCTACCGTTTGAAAGAAGATGATGCTTATGGCATTTAATGGACCAATACTCCAATCTCTTAATAGAAAGGTCAGTCACGTTTCTCGTTGATTTGTTGACGTACATCGACAATCGCAAGAAATAACTGCAAACAAAAACGCCCTGACTAATAACTTGACAGTTACAGGGCGTATTTTAAAAAATACAATCCAGTAGCCACCGTCCTTTGAAGACGGCTCTACGTAGAGAAGTTCTATTGGTAGTAGGACTTCTTTTTATTTATACCGACATTGTAACATGATTAAAATTGGTGTGCAATTTTGCAACAAATTAAGTTAGCAATGATTTTTAATATATTATAATCTATCGAAGTTCAGAATTAATAAGTGCGAATTGCTACATCTTAAAAAATAGTTAATTCGAATAATAATTACTATCTTCCTTTGCCGGACACAAGCTATTTAAGCTATACTAAGAGCAAGATGAAAGGTTGAGACATGATGGCTGACAAGACAATTAAAATTGCTTATTTATATGAAGACTTAATGAACACCTATGGTGATTCGGGCGATGTTAAAATTATTCGTTACCTATTAAAAAAGCAGAATTACACCACTCAGGTTGATAATGTTTCCTTAGGTGATCCGTTCAATGCCTTTGATTATGACTTTGTCTTTTTCGGTGGTGGTCAAGACTTTGAGCAAACCGTTGTTGCTAAAGACTTACCACGACACAAAGAAACTTTAACTGATTATATTAATGCCGGCCATCCAATGCTTGGCGTTTGTGGTGGTTACCAACTTGTTGGCACATATTATAAAACAATTGGTGGCACTACAATTAAAGGATTAGATATTTTACCATTCCACACCGTTTTTAAAGCCGATAAGCGCATGATTGGCGACACTCACTACACTACACAATGGGGCGAGGTTAAAGCGTTTGAAAATCATTCAGGACAAACCTATTTTGATAGTCAAGAGCTGCAACCATTGGGTAAAATGATTACTGGTTATGGTAATAACCCTCAAGATGGGCTTGAGGGCTTGCATTATCACAACTTCATTGGAACATACTCTCATGGGCCAATTTTGCGTAACTTAAATGTTGCTAACGCGATTGTTAAGATGGTACTTGATTGGCATCAAGAACGTATAGCTGATTAAATTAATAATAATCAAAAAAGCAACCCTCAAAGGATTGCTTTTTTGATTTCAAATATTATTCAGCTAAAGGAATAACTGTCATGAGGCCCATGCCAAAAATTTTTTCTAGACCTATGCCATTAGTTAAAGCCTGCTTAAACAAGTTAACATCCTTAACTCGCAGCTTACCCATAAATGTGACTCTACTAAGACGCACTCTACGGCCATCTCGATGCAGTGCAACTGGCCACTCACGACTAGTAATTTTAAACTCAGAACGTTTTAACTGGAAGCCAGCTTTTTCTGCTTGCTCAATAAGCCATTGTGCCTGATCTTTCACAGTAATCGATGGTGTTACCTTCCCTTCAGCCGACTTAAATGATGGATTAGCAGTTAACTGAAAGTTCATTAGTTGATCGAACTCAATACTATCTAAAAACTTATCATAGTTTTTAGTAACTACAGTACCTAAACGTGAAAGCAGAATACTATCTGGCTTATTTTGACTAACGATTAACAAATAATTTTTGTTCACTAAACGGTCAAGCCGCCATAGGTGGGGCATTTGCTCTTTTGAATCAATCTCATCAGGAAAGCTCTGCTCTACCCAATCGTGAAACGCAGAAAGTTGCGTTAATTTCTTAGCATTACGCCAATTATTAACATCAATTTCAACTCTTGATAGATACATTTTCGCTCCCTTCAACAACTTTAATGTCTGCTTAAAAAGCAGCCAATTTAGTCATCAACATCTTCGCTTTGCATTGCTTTAGTCAATGCATCAGTAACTTGCTTCAATAAATCTGATAAGTTACCAGCTTGATTGTTAATTCTTGAAGGATGGTTTGTGAGTATTACATTCATCAACGGTTCTTCGACAAATCTCTTAGTTGCCATGTATTCATCTTCTAGTCTCATAATTGACTTAGAAATGCAGTCTTTTTTGGAGATAATTGGTTCTTCAAAAGCAGAAGCCAAATTAATTGGTGTACCCTCTCTTAAAGTAATCATGATGTAATTTGGTAAAGTCTTATTAGCAAATGTCATGCGTGCAGTTGTAGGCATTGAAAGAATAAAGGCCTTAACAAATTCTGCAACACTCTTAACAATATCTCCACCATTAAGGTTATTAGCCAAAGTATTAACACTTACATTAGCATAACGATACAAAATTGCTGAATCATATTCAACTGCACCAAGCATATCAACATCAGTTGCCTTATCTGGGTGTGAATCATCAAATGCTGTAAAGTAATCGTACTCCGATTTGATCTCATGTGTTGAAATTGCATGTGCTACTTGGGCTGCTGCGCTAACATTCAATCTTGGATTATCTGCAACAATGCGACCAAATAAAGCCAAGTCTAAAGAATTATTAGTTTGCAAAATCCGTGTAACATCATTTTTAGCATTTCGATCAGTAAAATTATCATGAGTTAAGGCATACTGTGCCAATTTTTCAATTTGATCAGGACTAATCATCAAATAGGTATCGGTCAAAACTCTACCAGTACTTTGGTCCCGCTTAAATTTAAGTCCAGCTGCACCTAAAGTAGCAATTGACTTGTCGATTGCTGAATTAGCATCTAAAGATCCATCTAAAGCAGTTAGCTTGTAAGCCAACAACTCGGCAACTTCTTTAGTCTTTGTTGCAACTGCAGCATTTTCAGCTTTAAAGAAATCATGTACAGCCTTTTGCCAATTTTGTGCAGAAACTCGTGCACGTGTTACTCCACCATAAAACGCGGTCTTTGATGCACCAGTAGAATCTTGATTAATATTAAAAGACGGTACTTTCTGTAATATATTCAGATCAAGATATAAATTCGTATTACTCATTCCAATTACTCCTTTTCAGTATTGTTGACCATGTATTTTAAACATTGTCCAGCCTGCACATAATTATATGCAGGATACTCACAAACTGCTAAGATTTACCTAATTTACTGATATGCCAGCTTTCAACTTACCTAAACACAATATAACACTTTATTAAAAGTGCTTCGTATATATTTAAAGTATTTTTTAAATAATTTAAGAATTGAATAAAAGCCTTAATTTATTCGTCAACATACTCTTTATAAAAATATATTATGTAATAAAATCAATTTTTTTGCAAGCTATTTAGCAAAAGCTAAATATAGTATACAAGCGATTTTTCATTTAGCAAATTAGCTAAAAAGTTGATATTGATGAGCTGTAAAGTGTATTTACATTTTATAACTGGTCATATTATATTATAGTATTTTAGTTATTTCTGCTCTTCAATAACGTTAAATATAATTATTCATAAATTAATCTTAATATCTATTATTAATATACTAAATTTAATAAAATTTTATAAACAAAAAGCGCCAATACTATATTGGTACAAAAAAATTACAAATTATCCAATTTTAAAACTAATTTTTATCAATAGCTACTTTTCAAGCTTTTAATAGTATCAAGTAAAACTAGTGTCGCTGAAAAAGAGTAATTATCAGACTAGGCCTCAATATTTTTCACGTATTTTCTTATCTCGATAATGGTCTATTATGCAAATTATGATAAACACAACGATTACAAGCTCCATCACATGAACCCAATTGATTGATAAAATTATGTAAAAAATAAATAGGAACAGTAGACCGCTAAATGTTAAAATTTCCGAAAAAAGTTTTTTCATTGTCTTTAACCTCTGATTTAGAACTGACTCACACAAATGTGGGGAATACCAGAAGATGCAGATCACGCAAGTAAACTACACGGGATCACCCCCACGCATGTGGGGAATACCGCTTATTTGAGCCAGAGGGAGTTTTGAGCGAGGGATCACCCTCACCCATGTGGGGAATACTCTGCTTTGTATTTTTGCTTTTCAACAACCACAGGATTACCCCCACGCATGTGGGGAATACTTGGTAAGATTTTGCAAACCGCTACTGCTAGCGGGATCACCCCCACGCATGTGGGGAATACTATACAAGAATACAAACAAGAATACTTAAATTTGGGATCACCCCCACGCATGTGGGGAATACAACAATTTAAAAATGTGTATTTAAGTTGTGTATTAGGATCACCCCCACGCATGTGGGGAATACTTGAGTTATTCTTGTTTGTTTGTAGCGTTAGGAGGATCACCCCCACGCATGTGGGGAATACCAAGCAGAGGTGGAAGCAATACATACTACCTTAGGATCACCCCCACGCATGTGGGGAATAAGATAGTGTATGATAATATGGTATGAGGAGGTAAGGATCACCCCCACGCATGTGGGGAATACGCCTGTTGACCGCCATAATTCATATTTTGACCAGGATCACCCCCACGCATGTGGGGAATACTGGTCTACAACGTTTTTCATAGTGTCCGCTATGGGGATCACCCCCACGCATGTGGGGAATACAAGATGACGATTTAAAAGCTAATGCACAATTCAGGATCACCCCCACGCATGTGGGGAATACAGCAAACAAAAAAGGACAGTCTTATCACTTTGGGATCACCCCCACGCATGTGGGGAATACCGATCAAGTTTTTCTTGCTCATTTTTGATTTTAGGATCACCCCCACGCATGTGGGGAATACTTTGTACAATCTAGCCGCTTACTCAAGGTGTTAGGATCACCCCCACGCATGTGGGGAATACAAAGCCTTTTGGAGCAACAAATAGTGATTGGTAGGATCACCCCCACGCATGTGGGGAATACAAGAAAGCTTTAACTGGCAGCCAAAAGATGACGGGATCACCCCCACGCATGTGGGGAATACTAAAGCCCAATAGCGATATTGTATTTAGTTCTAGGATCACCCCCACGCATGTGGGGAATACTCAACTAACTATACTAACAATTTAAAAATATGTAGGATCACCCCCACGCATGTGGGGAATACAGGGGCAAAAAGAAGCCGATAAGCAAGACAGCAGGATCACCCCCACGCATGTGGGGAATACTGTATGCACTATCAGATGATTCTGGATTATTAGGGATCACCCCCACGCATGTGGGGAATACATAAAAAGTATATTTTGGACGATTTTCCACGAAGGATCACCCCCACGCATGTGGGGAATACTATAGCGATATGCGCTAATTAAGGAGTTTTATAGGATCACCCCCACGCATGTGGGGAATACACACTTGCTTATCAATGTGGCCATCGTTGTATAGGATCACCCCCACGCATGTGGGGAATACTAACGTCGTTAGCGAGATAACCGGGCAAATTGAGGATCACCCCCACGCATGTGGGGAATACTATGTGACCCCGACGTTGATTTAATTTTTAGTAGGATCACCCCCACGCATGTGGGGAATACAGTAAAAGATCCCTATGATACCAGTATTCCTAAAATTTGATCCTACCGTTTTTCATTAGTTTGTTCGCTAATTCCATTGTAGCCTGAGCATCAGATAATGCATTATGTGGCTGCAAATTTTCAATATTATAAAACTTTAATACTGTCGCCAACTGATAGTTATCAAGAAACTTTTCGGTTTTCTTAACTATCGCCATTAAGTCAATTGTTTTATTATCTAATTCTGCTAAGTTACAAGCAATTAGGCCACAAGACAAAAACGTTTCATCAAAATGAAAATTATACCCCATTAAAACAGAAGACTTGATAAAATCTTTTAGCTGAACAAGAGCTGAACTAAGTGGTATTCCATTATCTGCCAACGTCTTTTCAGTTATGCCCGTAAGCTCGGTTATCGGTTTGGGTATTTTTTGATCGATTTTAATTAATTGATCAAATTTTTGATAACTACCATCTTTTAGCTTTTTAACAGCACCTATTGAAATAATTTGATCACGACCAGCTTTTAATCCTGTTGTTTCGAGATCCAATACAGTAATTTCTGGCTGTGAAATTTTAGCGTGCACCTTTTTCTGATTATGTGCCATCACTTTTGCACGATGAAATTTAGCTGCATTACTGAAGCCATGCTTTATAGTTTGTGGCATATTATCAACATTCAGCCGCATTACTAACGGAATACCATCATAGTCAACAACATCATAATTTCGTCGTGTCGTTTTAATTTCGTAGCCCAACTCGGTATTGGTGCTATAAACCATAGTTGCTTCGCCACTGCCAATATTTTTCTCTACTCGTTGCCACAATAAATCGCGTATTCTTGCACTAACATTGCCAACATAGACACCTGTTTGTACTTCTTGATACCACTTAGTAAGATCGCCTCGCAATGATTGTGGTACTTTAGTTAAGGTAACTACAATCATCAGTCATTGTCCTCTTCAATTTCGTGATACTGTACACCAAATTTTTGCAAGCCCAATTTATCATCCCACAAATTAATTACATTAGCTTCTTTTGCCTCTGTCACACCGAGTAAATTTTGCAAATCAGTTACCATTCGCGTTAATAATTTACCACTAGTAAATATATCCCGCATGGCTAGCCTTGTCTTAGTAGCGATATCCTTATCGTTACCATACTTGGCCGTAATTTCAAAGGCAACAGGTATTGAAATCTCTGCTTTATATAAATCCGCAAAGTCATAAACAAATGCTAAATCATGTCCTGTATGGACAAAGCCTAAGCCTGCAGAAGCGCCTATTGCAACAATAACGCTATAACTCAGACCATATAAAGCTTGATGAGCTTCAGTCAACGCCTTATTGATTGGCGTCTGTGATTCAAAGTCATCAGGATTATATTCACGCCGTGTCCACAAGACGCCAGTTCTTTTAGATTGCTCACGGTATATTCGCCTAACACGACTACCTTCCTTGCCACGCAATTCCTGCATTGAAAGTTGCGAAACGTCTTCATCAGGAAACCGCATTTGGTACATTTTTCTAGCAACTGCAACTCGAGAACGTTTATTAGAAACCAATTTAGCCTGAGCCTCAAGTAAACGTGAAGAATGATTAAGTGAGCGTCCATGAGCATATTGCCGCACGCCGTACTCGCCAACCCAAACTACACTCATACCAGCTTCACCAATTAATTCCATCGCTCGATGAGTAACATCAACACCTGGGCCTAACATCAGTACACTTACAATTGCTGCTGGAACAAAAACAGTACCACGACTATCAGAAACCATTAAGGCACTATCTTGCCTGCTTAACTTAGCATGTTCAAAATAAAGAAATGTTATTCGATCACTAATTCTTGCTAGTTCTGACAGTTCCGGCTTCTTAGCACCAAAGTTTTTTACCATTACTTTTACCTCGGAATAACCGTCATCAATCCCATACCAAAGGCCTTTTCGCGACCAAGTCCATTAACTAACATCTCTTTAAACAAATTGGCATCGGTAACTTGCAGGGTACCCTCAAATGTAACCCGACTAAGACGCACTCTGCGATTACCGCGGTACGATAACAGAGGCCAATCACGACTAACAATGTTAAACGATTGTTCATTTTCAGAATATTTTACCTGAAAGCCAGATTTTTCTGCTCGATCAGCCAGCCACTGCATTTGTTGCGTCGCAGTAACATGAGGGTACACCTTATTTTGATCTTTTGGCCTGTAAGACGGGTTGGCTGTCAGTCTAAACTGCATAACTTCGCCTTGTTTGATTTGACTTAAAAAATTATCATAATTTTTGGTAATAACTGTTCTAGCAACACCATATCGCGACAGTCCTTCTGGATTGGGCTTAGCCTCGCTAAGAATCAGCAAGTATAACTTCCCTGATAAACGATCAAGCCGCCACAAGTGACGCAATCTCTTACCAGCTCTAATTTCATCCGGGAAGCTTTGCTCTACCCAATTATGAAAAGCCGAAAGTTGCGTCAAATCTTTAATTTTTTGTCGATTATTTACATCGATCTCAACTCTTGATAAATACATTTGCGCTCCTTTTTATAAAGCTGACAAAGCATCATGCTCAGTATCTGATTTAAAAACAGGATTGGTAAGTTCAACTGCTGTGGTTTTAACCTCGCGGAAGCCATACTGACGCGCTTTTGAATCAAATGATATAGCTTCATCTTTTACTTCCATACTCGATTTATTAGCATCTGGCAATAAAGCCGCATCCGCAATGATTTCCGCTCTAAATGTAGCACTGCGCCTTTGCCGTTTTTGATACCAATCAGAAGCTCTCCACGGCAATTGCTTTAACACAGAAATTGGATCGCCATCTTTAATATCCATTTGTAAAACACCAGCAGGCGCATTTGCACGTCTGCCTAAAAATAAGGCATAATGCGGGTGCTTTAATGCAAAATGGATTTTTTCAATAGCAGTCTCATCACCACCAACAGCTACAACAAAAACGGCATCTTGCAAGTAGTCACGATAGGTGATCTTTCGTGTATCTTTTTTCCATTCAACCGTCTGAAAATCGGTTAAAGTTATCCCGTGCTGATCAATTCGAACAGCAAATTGTAACTCATTTAATTGCTTAATCCGTTGATCATCGCGACTGTATCCTAATGCTGCGGCAATCATCCCTATTATTGCGCTTTTTGCTGGATAATCACCTGTTGTCCGCCGCTCAAATGATGCTTCATTGCCATAAGACTGCAAAGGCGCAGTCAACCTAATCGTTAGTGTCTTCATCTTGCATAACCTTTGTTAAAGCTGCAGATACCCGATCTAGTAAGTCAGAAAGTTTTGTGACTTTTTCAAGTTGCCCACTACCATCTCGCGAAAGTACAACATTAAGAAGAGGATCTTCAAGCATAATATTAGTAGATTGATATTCATCTTCTAACTTCTGAATAGAACTTTTAACAAAACCACCTTTGGTCACAACTGGTTCTTCAAATGCTGAAACCAAATTAACTGGAGTATCTGGACGCAGCGTAACCATAATATAGTTTGGCAAAGTTTTATTTGCAAATGTATTTTGTTTACCTGTTGGCATTGACAAAGTAAAGGCTTTAATAAAAGCAATTATACTTTGAATAGCATCTCGATTACCTAAATTTTTAGCCAAATCTTTAACATTAATATTTGCATAGCGATATAAAGTCGCAGAATCATATTCAATCGTTCCCAGCATTGCTGCACCATTAGCATCATCTGACTGTAAATCATCAAGTGCTGTGAAGTAGTCATGTTCTGGAACAATTTCATGTGTCGAAATCGCATGGGCAACCTGAGCCGATGCATCAACATTTAATTCTGGATTAGTGGCAACCATCCGACCAAACAAGGCTAAATCTAAGGAATTATCCTTCTTCAAGATTTGCTTAATTTCCTTCTTAACATTTTTATCATCTAATTTATCGTGATTAAGTGCGTAATCAGCCAATTTATCAATTTGTCCAGGACTAATAAACAATAAAGCATCTGGTAATTCGAAATTTGGATTTTTCTTTTTAATTTCTTTTGTATATTTTGAAGGATTAATAACAGCAAATAAAAATTTTTTTGCCTTATTAACTGCAGACACATCATCTAAAGAGTTATCCAATTCTTTTAGCTTCTTTTCAAAAAGATCAGCTACTTTCTTCGTTCTAATTCCACTCTCAATATTTTCGTCTCTAAAATAATCGCGCATTGCTTTTTTCCAGCTTTGTGAAGAAACACGTGCCCGCTTAACACCACCATACAATGCCGTTTTAGGTGCACCAGTATCATCACGATTAATGTTTGAGGATGGCACTGTTTGTAATACATTAAGATCTAGATATAAATTTTTGTTAGTCATTTTCTTCCCCTTTAATATTGTTTGAATTATTTACTTCGAAATATTGCTCGCCCCATGACAAACGAACTTTGCCCGCACGGTGATAATTCGTTTGAAAATCATATAAATCTTGAGCTAATAGTGGATAGTCAATTTTTAATGGCTGCTCAGTGGCTTTTAAAATTTCTACTAGATGCGTTAGCGAATTGATAACACTGGCAATATTATTTGTTGCTAGTAATGGTTGAATACGCCGATCTAGTGCCACTCTAATATCTTCACTCGCTCTTAATTTAGCAAGAGCAGTAAACAAGCTTACGCCGTCAGCCTCTTCAACTTTATTTTTTGTTGCATCACCTGAAACTAATTTTGCAGCATTCTGTTTATCAGTTTTCAAGATTTTTACTAGACGTGTTAAACAGTTAGTAACACTATTAATATTGTCAGTTGTTGATGTTAACCGAATTCGTTGATCCAGAAGTACTTTAATTTCTTTATTCGCTTTTAGCCTATTTATAGCAGTACATAAACTTATACTATTAACTTCTACAATTTCCTTTTTGGTCGAATCACCACAAACCAATTCATCTTTACCTTGCTGTTGAATTGCATAAAGGCGTATTGCCGCAAACACAGCAATTTCACCAATTGTTGGCTCACCATTTTTACTTAAAAATTGTTCTGGTAAGTACTTCATTAATAATGGCCAAACACTTTGTGCTCGCTGACTTGTAATCGTTGCGGCACTTCTTAAGCTCGCTAAAGCAGCTTTATCCAAGTTGCCATTATCATAAAGTCGGTCAATGATTTTGGCTGTTATTTTTCTGATTGCATAATCATATTCCATCAAGTTATCACTCCTTCTTCATCTCTGAATTAACACGATATTTAAAATAGTTATTAATCGTGAAAATATTTCTAAGGCCTTTATCGGTAAGAACCCCTTTTACATCACGTGATGAACTAGTATCCATTACCTTTTTAGCTTCTGCAAAAGCATGCTGTTTAAGCTGCTTTTCCCAAAGAAGTACCTTTTCACCACGTTCGTCATGATTAGTTAAACCTGCAAGCCAATCTTTAAACGGTTGATTTAATCCATAATAAAACTTAGCGCTTAAGCGATTTGCAAACTCTTTAAGCGAGTTGTCTTTAAATCCGCGAATTTCACCAACATCACGTGCAAATTGCCAAAAGTTTGACCCAACTGTCTGCGTCTTTTCAATTACTGCTTCAATTTGCGCTGGCCAATAATCGGCATCATTTTCATCAAAAAGAACATCGGCATTAATACTCATATCATCAGTAACTTCAGCAACCGGAGATTGTGATGTCGCATTACCATCGTCAATCAAATCCACTGACGCCAATGTCAATAATTTATCATGCGGAATTGCTCGCTTTTCTTTAAGTAACCGCAGCCAAACAACAATTCCCGGCTCCCTGTTATCATGAGCCTTATTGGCATTAACATAATTACCGAAGTTGCGCCACATCGCTTTGCTTAATGACTGCAATCCTCTGACTGCTGGCCTATAAGCCGCCGTCTTTTTATCATATTTCCAGACCGTCATCGGTTCAATCATTGCGTTATCACTGACAATTTTGGGTAGTCCTGCACTAAAAATAGTTGGTTCACCAGTATCATCCCATTCAATATGCAAAATCCGTGACCAACTTGTATACAGCTCTGCAATATTATTCGGTAAAAGATTTTTTTGGCGTTCACTCACGTACTCTTTTGCGCTTGCATATTCCCAGACTGGTCTTTGCCGTGCTGGCTCTTGACTAAATAAAACTAGGTTTAACATCAAAGTTTCAAAAAGAGTTTTACCCTGAGCAAAAACAGGATTTAATTTATACAGCCAACCAGGTGAAACTGAGAATTTCTCATCTGCTTTAATCTTAGTTTTATCAGTTACCCCAGTAAAACTTTGGTAAGTAATGATCCATCTAGCCAATTCATCGACTGCAATTTGGTTTTTACCTTCACCAGCTTTTGGTGCGAATAGCGCTGGAGTATTGTTACTTTCAGAAATGCGTCTATTAATTTGCTTAACTGATACTGTTCCCGTACCCTTGGCAACAGCCTTATTAGCTGGAACTAGCTCATCATATTCAGCTTTTGTTACCTGATAAAATGGATGTTCACCAAAGAAAGCAAACTTATCAGCGTAATGCTCTAAATATTTAGTAACAATCTCTGTAAAATGTCCTTTTTGGTATAAACTTTGCCAAGTTTTTACTACTGTCTGTTTAATACGGTTCTTAGGATAAAACTTAATTATCGTAGCATCTGATAAAAATTGCTCGGTGCCTTTTTCTAGCCATTCATAGGGTTTACCATCTGCATCAAAACGCGAGTATACCGTCGTTAAGATTGCTAATAACAGTCGTATAATCGCTAAATCTTGTACTCGCATATCACCAGCTAATTGCCGGTAATTTTGCGCATTTTTAAATAATTCAATTAAAGACACTTTTTTCTCTCGACCAGTCTGTTGATCGATTACTTTAAGCCAAGAATCTGTAATTAGATTAAAGTCTTTTTCAATCATCATCATCATCCTTTGTATAACTTAAACCAAACTGCTCAGAATACTGCAATTTCCACTTACCAAGAGTAGTTGTTAAATTTTCATCTAATGGCAAGGCTAAGGCACCTTTGAGCAAAACACTATTTTGCCAATCGGCACAGTATTTATTAGTAAGTTTTTCTAAGCGTTTAATTACCGCTTCAATTTCATTAGTATACTGGGTAATTGCAGTTGGTAGTCTGATTACTTGCTCTGAAATATCATAATCTGAAACCTGAGCTAAATCTTGACCATTAATTAAAAAGTTGCCCTTAGCTATATGCTTAAGCAAAATAACTTCAATTGTTTCCTGAATATCGCGGACAGACGCACTAGCCTTTTGTTCATCCTTATCAACATCTAATTGATCATAATTCAGCCAGCCATGAATTGATTCTTCAGGGTCAGGATCATTAATTTGAAAATTACCGGCTTTTTGTTCCTCTTTTTCAATATAAAGATCAAATTCTTCTTTTGCTTTTTCAATTCCAGCAACTTTAGAATCAGTTTTAGGATTATAAACTTGCTGGACAAGATTAGAAATATCATCAGGTAACGTAATAGTATCTGGCAAAAAATGATCCGTCTTCATTAACAAATATTTATGATAAATGCTCTCATTGGCTGCGCCATAATCGCCAAAATCGTTAATTCCCATCACATAAAGTTGTGGCTGCTCTAAATTTTTCGGTCTAGTAATTTCATGGCGATGCAAACGCCCTGCCCGCTGCAAAATCAAATCAATTGGTGCAATATCTGTATAAAGAACATCAAAGTCAATATCCAAAGATTGCTCTAAAACCTGTGTCCCAATTACAACTAATTTTTTTGGTCTCTTACCTTTTTTGCCAATCGCATTTTGCAATTTTGTTTCCTGTGCTGTACGTTCTGGCGCTAAAAAGGCAGAATGTAAAACCATGAATTCTACATCGGATTGCGCAACTAATTTAGCCAATGATTGTGCGCGTTTAACTGTATTTACAATAACTCCAGCAATCCCACCAGCTTTTATCTTATTTAAAATAGCAGCTACCAATTCATCATCAGGTAAATTAATTCTTTCAACCTGCAACTTTTGTACTTTCTGGTCGCTTTGACCAGGGAATTCTGAAATTTGCTTTAACTGACAGCCATCCAGAATACTTACTAATGGATATGCTTGATTGTTTTCCCAATCAGCAGGCGCCTTAAATTTTGAAGCAAATTGCCAACCATACTTACCAATTAAATATGATTGAATCAATAACCTTCTCTTTTCTGTTGGCAATGTTGCTGACAGAATTACAATCGGAACATGGTATGTACCTAGCCATGTGATTGCCTTATACAAATATTGACTCATGTATGCATCATAAGCATGGACCTCATCAATCACAACTACTTTGCCGCTCAAACCTAAATGCTTTAAAAACAAATGCTTTTGCTTTAATCCCATCGAAAGCAGATTATCAATCGTACCAATCGTGAACTTAGTCAGGATAGTCTTTTTCCCAGAAAACCAGCTATTAACTGTAACAGCTCCAGTATCTGTATCATCTGCCACATTTTCCGCATCAGGTAGCCTTTTATATTCGCTATTAAACGCTTTTTTACTGTGCATTAATTCAATTGAAAAATCACCGTGTTGCTCATCAGATAGTTTTTGCAGCCAATACCCAACTCGACTAAACATTCCATTACTAGTTGCCTGTGTTGGCAAACCCATAAATAATCCATCTGCGCCGGTAATATAAGCTAACTGTTCAGCAGCAACTAGTGCAATCTCTGTTTTACCTAGGCCCATTGGCGCTTCGACAATGATCATACCCGGATCAGTCGTTTCACCAATTGCTTTAGTTATTGCCTTTTGAACTGGTCTTGCTTTAAACTGCCATCTCTTTTCATACGGGTCAGTTGCTTCAGAAACTTTTTGTGGCTCCCATTCATCGCCAAGATACCAATTGCGCATCGCCTGTTCAAAACGCTCTTCCATATTTAAATCATGCCAAGTTTGATCTAGTCTAATTAACGGAAAGAGCTCTTCACCATTATGTGTGCGCTCACTTGAAGCTAGCCAATCAGCCATAATTATTAGGCCTTCCAATATCACAGCTTGCGGTTGAGTAATGTCCGGAATATCTGCAACACTTTGATAACCTGCAATTGCTAAGCCATATTCAAACAATTCTTTTTGGACTTGCCGCCAAGGCGTTTTTAGGATTTCATTTTGATCACTTTGATAATAATTTGCTGTATGACTCCTAATTTCATCATACGGAGTGGTTGACTCAGGCTTACCATGATGGCCGCCAATCAATGCAGCCACATTTTCTGGCACACCAAATTTTAGTAATAAAGCTTCTCCAGCTCGGTTATGTGGAGATTCTCTTCGGAGCGACAATTCCAAATTATTAAGGTCAGAGAAGCCTTGCCTGATTAGCCTTTCAATCAAAGCATTATCTAAATCATCATCATGAATATATGCCTTTTTAGTTTGAAAAGCTGGTGTGGCTTTGCCAAAGTCGTGGATAAAGCCCAAGAACTTGACCAATTTATGAATTTCGTCATCAGACAAATTTCCTTTTAAAAATTGACGTTGATTATTAGATAACCAATGATTATATAAAAAATTAATTACATTTTTAGTATCTGTTAAGTGAGCAATCAATGGTAACCATTTTTGTTGCCCATCTTCTGTATTTTTCTTTGCCCATAATGCTAAAGTTTTACTTGATAAAGCTGTCATCACTTTAAATCTCCTTAGTTTATTTTTTTATTAATTATTAAGTTCAATATATACTCTTACACGCCTCGTTGCAAGCGCTTTAAAAATAATTTTAAATAAATGGGCTAAGTATGACGCTATAGCCCAGAAATTAGCCCCCACAAATGTGGGGAATACCATATTTTTATTTATTATTAACGGATGACCCTCATTATTATGAGGAATACATCTTTAATTATACCATCTTCAAATAATGTTGCTTCCTTATCCAAATTGACCCAGACAACCTCTCTAAGCAGGATTCATATATTTCTGACTTGCTTTACAATCTGGCATTACCTGGTACTTTATTCTTGATCATCATTTCAGTAAGGTTGCTAATACCATTTCGCCAAGTTTGTAACTGGGACTTAGTATTAACCGAAAATGGGTACCCGGTAATTAACGTTAATCCTTCCAAAAAAGCTCGAGATAAATACATGATGGCATTAGCCACAGCAGAAGCGCCAGAAAATGACCCTCAACCATTTAGAGAACTAATCACTGATTACGTTGAAAAAGAATTAGACTGCAGAATTAAAACTCTGCAGTTAAATGAGAAATATACTCAAGAAGCAGAAGAATCATTTAATCGTAGTGGAATAGACTGGGATAAATTAGAAAAAGAAAGACTTGCGCAAGCAGAATTAGCATCACAATACAAGGCGCAAAAAGGACTTAAACAAGATGTCCCCGAATTAGAATGAAATTCTATAAATTATTGAATAGCAAAAATAGCTCAGGAAAGCCTGAGCTATTTTGTTACTTTATTTAAATATATGCTTGATAAGACAAGGTAGCATAAAACTGAAGTGATGTGCATCACCTGCCGGTAGCAGTCGTAATCGACTGCTGTTTTATGCAAATAGATACTTCTCAGATTAGTTTTTTAGAGGTTATTTTTATCCTGCTTCAATCACAACATTTAATAGGATTAATTTTTAACCCTCACCAGTGTGGGGAATACAGAATGTTATTTTTAGAATACACCATAGAATCACCCCCACCTCTGTAGGGAATACCTCAATACCTACCCATTGATCACCGTCAATGTCAGGATCACCCCCATGCATGTGGGGAATACACTGCCGTTAGTCCCAGTATCCAAGGGTTCATAGGATTACCCCCACGCTTGTGGGGAATACTAAGTGTCAAAGATAGTGAGTAAGCAGTACAAAGGATCACCCCCACCCATGTGGGGAATACGCCAGTGGCGACATGAACGGTGGCTCGTCAGCAGGATCACCCCCACGCTTGTGGGGAATACCATAAGCAGCCTTAATTTGACGATCACTATAAAGGATCACCCCCACCCATGTGGGGAATACCACATTACCCTCAGCAACAACCTCACCAAAAACGGATCACCCCCATGCATGTGGGGAATACTGACACAACTAGTTAGCAGTAACACTGTACCAGGGATCACCCCCACGCTTGTGGGGAATACTTAAATACCAAGCTAGAAGAAGCCAAAAATAAAGGATCACCCCCACGCTTGTGGGGAATACAAAAGGCGCTATCTTAAAAGGTAGCGCCCCGCAGGATCACCCCCACGCTTGTGGGGAATACCGCTGCCGTCTGGATTAAGCCCGTTAATTTTCAGGATCACCCCCACGCTTATGGGGAATACATCTTTTAAGATATTGAGCAAATTATTACTTAGGGATCACCCCCACGTCTGTGGGGAATACTGATATCTAGTATCTGAATTTATTCATTGCTTCAGGATCACCCCCACGTCTGTGGGGAATACCTAACCATGTTATCAGTTTCGACGATTTAGGCGGGATCACCCCCACGTCTGTGGGGAATACTTGTTGAAACTAACAATGGCAGTATAGGCTCAAGGATCACCCCCACGTCTGTGGGGAATACAGTAAAAGATCCCAGCTATATCAGTATCCTTAAAATGGAGAATACACTTTTTTCATTGGTTTGTAAATTTTAATTTATGATTACTTATCTTTAAAACTTTATCTATTGTCCAAGCTCTAGGAATTTCTTTTCTTCTTAGGCGTAATATTCAGCGCCATCGCTGCAGCAACTACCAAAAGGGCGCCAAGCCAATCAAGTGGCGTCATAATTAAGCCGAAGCACAAAACGGATCCAATCGTTGCGGACAATGGCTCAAAAGCATCAAGCAAGCTAGCCGTCGATGCCTTAATGAATCGCAGTGAGTTAGTCATCAATTGAAACGGAATAAGAGTACCAATCACAATTACTACAGCGACGGACAACCAAACTTGTCCTGTTAAATGCGTATGTGGCCAGACTGGATGAATAATTGTCAAACAAATTCCAGCAGAGAGTAATCCCCATCCTGTGACCACCAAACTAGAAACGCGGTGCAATACATTAATTGGAATTAAAGTGTTAGTTGCCACGCCAACTGCGGCTAACAGTCCCCACATAAGTACTTCGGGTGTAATCGCCAAATGACTGAAATCACCGTGTGTTGCAAGCAAAATAACACCAATAAATGCCGTGATTGCGGCTAGCATATCTAACATACGCAGAGTTTGCTGATGGCGAATGATTAAGTAAGCCATCACAAAAAACGGCCCAATAAATTGCAGGATTGTTGCAATCGCCGGATTGGCTTTTTGCACGGTAATAAAATAAAACAACTGCACTGGCAACAAGCCAAAAATACCGTACGCGATAATTACCCACGCATCATGCTTATTTTTCATTGTTGCTATCGGCTTTTGGTCAACAACCCCAGCAACTATTAATAAAACCACACCCGAAACCACCATGCGCATTTGTGTAAGCCAAATTGGTGTGATTTCTGGACTAATGTTAAATAATGACTTGGCAAATAGCCCCGAAATCCCCCACATAACACAGGCTAAGCCCGCAAGAAAGGCCCACAAATGTCTCTTCTTAGCTGATACCATTTCTAACTCTTCTTTTTTATTTTAACTTACCTATAATAACAAAAATCCCGATTAAGCTAAACTAGCAACTAAAAAAAGCATGACCATTCATGCTTTTTTGTTCGCCAACTTTAAGACCAACGCTCTTGTTTATACGCCATCTGCCAAAATTGCAATTCATAATAACTGCTACGAACAAATGCCAGTTGCATCTTTTCACGTTCACTTGCAGAGCTGGAATCAGCTAGCGAGTTGGTTAAGCGCAAAATCCGTTTCACATTAGTCGCATACCAATCGCCATCATAAGTATCAATCCACTCTTGGTAATAGGAAACTGGCGACCCCGAATCTGCTAATTTTTGGCCAATTTCCTGATACAACCAGTAACATGGCACAAGGGACGCAACTGTTGGACCAATTCCATCCCTTTCCAAAGTCATGTCCAAATGATTAACGTAAGCATACGCTGTTGGTGCAATCGGTGTTTGGGCAATTTCATCCGGCGTAATTTTCAATTGCTCGAAGAAGCGCTCACGTACCGCCATTTCACTATCCTTTAAGTCTTGAGCTCCAGCAAGCAAAAATTCTTTAGTTTGCTGATCAGATGTTTTGGCCGCAATTGCGCGATGAAACTTACTAAATTCATTTAGATAATACCTGTCTTGCAATAAGTAAAAACGGAATTTAGTCATTGGTAATTCCCCGCTTTTTAATTCCTGCACAAATGGGTGTACCATACTCTTTTGCCATAAACTATTTGCCGCTTGGTGCAATTGGTCTGTAAATTCTGTCATATCATTCTTCTCCTTAACTACATAAATTTTGCCGTAAAATTGCCAATAACTGCTGTTCGTCACTTGTTAATCGGTGAGTTTTGCGATAAGCAACTGACATATAAAAGTGTGGCTGCTTAGGGTCTGTTAGGTTAACCGTGCACAGTTGATCCGTCTTACTTAACGCAGTCTGCGTTAAAAAGCCGATGCCCAAATTTTGCCGCACCATTGCCTTCAATATTTGAATATCATTGGCTTTATAAATAATACGGGGCTTAATCTGGGCTCTTTTACATAGTTGTTTAAATGCCTGCTCGTGAACAAAAACATTGCTTAACGTGATAAACGGTTGCTTTTTTAAATCTGTAAAGGATACTGACTTTTGTTTAGCCAAAGGATGTTCAGGTGCGACCACAACCTTAAACTCGGTTTTGGCAAACAAATTAACATGCAACTGGTCATTAAATGTTGGTGCGATTGAACCTAGCAATGCCATTTCTAAGTCGCCCGATTCCAAGAGTTCCTGCAAATGTGACGAGCCCGCCTCAATCGTTTCTAGTGAATTGGTTAATCCCGCCTTAAATAATTCCGGAAAAATTTGCGGGAAATAATAGTTACCAATAATCGGTGGCAACCCCAACCTAATTACCTGACGCTCAATCTGCGCAATTTCGCGCTTAGTCAAATCTAATTCCGCTAAAATTGACCGCGCATGCGGCGCTAGTTGCTGACCTGTCGGTGTCGGCCGCAACTGCTGGTGTGAATGATCTCGCACCAGTAAGCTAGTCTGAAAATCATTCTCAAGTCGTTTAATTGCTAGTGTTAACGTTGGCTGTGACACACCACAATCCTTAGCTGCTTGCGAGAAGCTGCGCTTTTCTAAAATTGTTAAAAAATACATCAAGTCCTTAACGTTCAATGAATCCAAATTACTCTCACCCCTTAATCAATTTCCTCATATAACATTTTATTATAAGTTGAGCAAAATTTGACAATAAATTTATTACCCGCGTAAAGTACAGAATTGTTGCTATTAAAAATACTTATTGTATTATATTTGGAGGGCAATTATGGAACAAGGACAAAATATTTTAAACAATCCTTTTTTAAACAAAGGAACTGGTTTTACTAAGCAAGAACGTGAACAATACGGCTTAACTGGACTACTGCCAGCACGTGTGCAAACATTAGCTGAACAGGCAAGTCAAGCTTACAACCAATTTCAAAGTAAAACATCTGCTCTTGAGAAGCGCCTATTCTTAATGAATATCTTCAACGAGAACCGGACGTTATTCTTTTACTTGATGGGACAACATATTGTTGAATTTATGCCAATCGTTTACGATCCCACTGTTGCCGACTCAATTGAGCAATATGGTCAATTGTTTACTAACCCGCAAAATGCGGCTTTTTTATCAATTGACGATGCGGCAAATATCACAGCAGCCCTAACCAACGCTGCAGCAGGTCGCGATATTCGTTTAATTGTTGCAACCGATGCTCAAGGCATTTTAGGTATTGGCGACTGGGGCGTTAACGGCATTGACATCGCCATTGGTAAGCTGATGGTTTACACTGCCGCTGCCGGCGTTGACCCTAGCCAAGTTTTGCCCGTTGTATTAGACGTCGGTACTGATAACCAAACCTTGCTTGATGATCCAGAGTATCTGGGTAACCGTCATCACCGCATTCAAGGTGAACAGTACATGACTTTTGTCGACGAAGTTGTCCAAAATATCGAAACTGTCTTCCCGCATGTTTTGTTACACTTTGAAGATTTTGGTCGCGAAAACGCCGCAACCATTTTAAATAAATACAGAAACGATATTTTTACTTTCAACGACGATATTCAAGGAACAGGAATTGTTTCTTTAGCCGCAGTTCTTGGTGCGTTAAATATTTCTAAGGAAAAGTTAACAGACCAAATCTTTTTAACCTTTGGTGCTGGGACTGCTGGTATCGGAATTGCAAATATGATGCGGGACGAGTTAGTCCGTGCAGGTTTGAGTCCAGAAGAAGCTCGCAAGCACTTTTACCTTGTTGATAAGCAAGGCTTATTGTTTGATGATACCCCCGAGCTGACTGCTGGGCAAAAAGACTTCACTAGAACGCGCAATGAATTTGCTAATGCCGATGAATTGACTAACCTTGAAGCCGTGGTTAAAGCTGTCCACCCCACAATTATGATTGGGACCTCGACACAACCTGGTGCTTTTACCAAAGCTATTGTCCAAGAAATGACAGCACATACAGCTAGACCTATTATCTTCCCATTATCTAATCCAACTAAATTAGCCGAGGCCAAAGCCGAAGACTTAATTAAGTGGACTGATGGTCGGGCTCTTGTTGCGACTGGGATTCCTGCCGATGCAGTTGAATACCAAGGTGTAACCTATGAAATTGGCCAAGCCAATAATGCCCTAGTATATCCAGGACTTGGTCTTGGAGCAATATCCGTGAAGGCCAAGCTGATGAGCGATAAAATGGTCGCAACCGCCAGCCATGCTTTAGGTGGGATTGTTGATCCAACTATTGCCGGTGCTGCAGTTCTGCCGCCAGTTGCGAAACTAACCAGTTTCTCAGCCACAATTGCCGAAAAGGTAGCTCAAACTGCAATTGATCAAGGTTTAGCAGGTGAAGGAATTACTGACGCCAAAAAAGCCGTTCAAGAAACAAAATGGATGCCTAAATATTAATTAACTACAGAAAGAGGAAACTTTTTATGCAAGTCTTTTTGACATCTGTATCAAGCGTTGTCGTGATTATCTTAATCATGGCTCTCGGCTTTTTACTAAAACAATTTAATTGGATTGACGATAAATTTGGTAGTGAAATTTCTAGTATTATTACTAAAATCGCCCTGCCAGCTTCGATTTTTACAGCCGTTATGAAAAACCTTAGCCGTGGTAGCCTGCTGCAATTATCAACCGAATTATTGTTCCCAGCATTGGGCGTAATTATCGGCTACATCATTGCTTGGCTCTGCGTCAAAGTCTTCAAAATCCGTCCTGGCCGCCGCGGCATTTTTATGAACGCCGTGGTTAATGCCAATACAATTTTCATCGGAATGCCGTTAAACATGGCACTTTTCGGTGATCAAGCCATGTCTTACTTCTTGGTATATTACATTATCAACACCGTTTCCACTTGGGCCTTTGGCGTTTTCTTAATTCAAAACGACGACCCAACTGCTAAGGGTAAACAGACTAGCCACAAAATTAATTGGAAAAAACTTTTACCAATGCCACTTGTTGGTTTTATTGTTGCTCTAGTCTGGATGTTATTAGGGATTCCTGTACCTACCTTCTTAAACTCTACATTAACTTACGTTGGGAACTTAGTAACACCACTTTCACTTGTTTATATCGGGATTGTCCTGCATGACGCCGGGATTAAGAACGTCAAGTTCGATCGTGATTCAATCTTGGCCTTGATTGGTCGGTTCATTCTTTCACCAATCGTTTTAATTATTTTAATTAAAATTGGAATGAATGCTGGCTTCAACCTGCCAAGCTTGATGCGGCAAACCCTAGTTGTGCAATCAGCAACGCCAATGTTAGCTGTTTTACCAATTTTAGCTAACGAATCACACGGCGATGTTAAATACGCAACCAACATTGTTGTCGAAAGTACAATTCTCTTCATTATTGTAGTGCCAATTTTGATGACGATTTTACAATTTATCTAACAATTAAAAGAATAAAGGCCAAGCTGTCATCACTAGCTTGGCCTTTATTTTTTTAGCTTTAATACCGCCACTAACTTAGCATTGTATTCTTCATTAAAAATCGGTATAATTGGAAGCGATAACACGAGGGGGGCCTTTTAGGCTGAGATGAAACAACGTTTCAGACCCTTTGAACCTGTAAGCTAATACTTGCGCGAGGAACGTGTCAACTACCTATTGCTTTGACACAACTACGTGCCAAAGCTTTTTTATTAGCTTGGCTCTGAGGACTTCTTCAATTATTTTTAGGAGAAAAATTATGCAGTTAGAATTATTAGATAAATTGCGCAAACAGAACCCCGTTGTTCTTAATGCCGCTAACTTCGTTACCGTTCAAGATGTCGCCAATGGATTGAATGCGATTGGTGCTTCGCCCATTATGAGTAACGAAATTGATGAAACCAGCGAAATGGTCAACATGGCCTCGGCCGTAGCGATTAACATGGGTAGTTTAACTAAATTACAGATTGCGCACATGAAGGAAATGGGCGATTTAGCTCGAGAATACAAAAAGCCAATCGTACTAGATCCTGTTGCTGTTGGCGCTGTCCAATATCGACTTAATGTTGCCCAAGACTTATTATGGAACTTCCATGTGGGTGTGATTCGTGGTAATGCGGGAGAAATCGCCGCTTTAGGTGAATTTGCATGGAATGCTAAGGGGATTGATGCTGGATCAGGCACTGGTAACCTTGACGAAATCACCATGGAAGTAGCTAAAAAGTATCATTGTACTGTTATTGCTAGTGGTGCAACTGATACAATTAGTGATGGCAATAATGTAGTTCACATTCATAATGGTACCCCACTATTTCAAGCTCATGTCGGGTCCGGCGACATGTTAACCAGCATTGTCGCTGCCTTCTGTGCAGTAACCGATAGTCGTTTCGAGGCAGCCCAAGCTGCAACGCTTGTTTTTGGCTCAATCGGACAATTGGTCGTCCAAGATCATCCCGATGTTGGCCCCGGCAGTTTTGGGATGTACCTCATGGACTACTTAGCTAAAGTACAAGTTGCTGATATTAAAAAGATTGCTGATTATGATTAAGGAAGTATTTTATGGCAGAAGAAATTAATTCATTCCCTCAAGTTCTGACAATTGCTGGCACAGATTCTGGCGGTGGTGCTGGCATTATGGCAGACCTCAAGACCTTTCAAATGCAAGGCGTCTTTGGCACTGCGGTTGTGGTCGCCGTTACTGCCCAAAACACATTAGGTGTCCAGGCATCGCACTTACTGCCACTTGAGATGATTGATAAGCAGTGTGCATCTTTAGCTGCTGATTTTAAAATTCGGGCAACCAAAACCGGCATGCTTGGTGATGCTGCCCACGTCCACCAAGTGGCACTTAACTTGCAAAAATATGACTTCGGTCCAGTTACCGTTGACCCTGTCATGGTGGCTAAAGGTGGTGCCCACCTGCTAAGTGAAGATGCAATTACAACCGTAAAGAAGGAGTTATTTCCATTAGCCAACTTAGTAACTCCTAACTTGCCAGAAGCGCAGGTGTTAACGGGCATGACTGTTACTTCACAGCAGCAATATCCCGACCTTGCCCACTCGCTGCAAGAGATGGGCGTTAAAAACGTGCTAATCAAGGGCGGACACTCCACTACTGAAGAAGTTCGCGACTTTGCCCTTCTCGAAGACGGCTCCAGCTTCTGGGTTAGCAGTCCGCGGACACATACTAAGCGCACACATGGTACCGGCGATACCTTAGCTGCCGCAATTACTGCCCAGCTGGCCCTGGGACATGACTTAGCCGCTGCTGTTAAACTCGCTAAAAAATACGTTACGAAGACAATTGAACAAACAATCCAGGTGGGTCATGGTCACGGACCACTCAACCACTGGGCAAAATAGATAGGAAAAACTAATGCAAAAGTTTAATGCAAATATTCTTCAAGCTTACTTTATTTGTGGTACCCAAGATTTACCTGCTGGCAAAACCCTGCCGGAAATCGTTAAAGAAGCGCTAGAAGCTGGAATTACGGCTTTTCAATTTCGTGATAAGGGACCTAATTCAACTTTAAATGATAATGAGCGACTGCCAATGGCTCGCAAGTTGCATGAGCTTTGTCAACAATATCAAGTGCCCTTCTTTATTGATGATGATGTTGCTTTAGCCAAAGCAGTTAATGCCGAAGGAATCCATGTTGGTCAAAGTGATGAAGCCATCCAACAAGTAATTGACGAGGTCGGCGGCCAAATGATTGTGGGTTACTCCTGCTCGACTTTAGCAGAAATTGAAGCTGGCAATCAAATTGCAGGGATTGATTATTATGGCAGCGGACCGATTTTTGCGACCCAATCCAAGGCTGATGCTGACCCTGTAATTGGTCTTAATGGTCTTAGCGAATCGGTAACCAGCAGTGAGCATCCCATCGTTGCTATCGGTGGTATCACGGTAAAAGACCTGCCTGATATTGCTCATACTGGAGCCGCTGGTGCCGCAGTAATTTCAATGATTGCTCAAAGTAGCGATATTAATGAAACCGTTCAGGCAATGCTTGATGCACCGTGGCAATAAAATACTTAATCTTAAATACACATTTAAAGACCTACCAGCAAAAATGCTAGTAGGTCTTATTTATATTCAATAATTAATTTTTTAGTTCTTCAATAATTGCAAAAATCACCTGTAAAATCCAGCCGATATTCCAATACACGATTGAAATACATGCAATACCTAAACACACATCATTCTTATATTTACTATATAATATGGCAAAAATCAGAAAGACAATTAAAGCCAACCAGCTTAACCATTTTAGCGCTCGCGCACCAACAATATTATTAATATAACGATCACGTTCATCATTATCCCATTCATCACGCTTGCCTTTTTTAATATCTTTTGCATTAAAATAACAGCCTAAAGCACAGAACAAGCATACAGCTGCCCAAATAAAATGCTTAATCATAAAAAGACCATCATGATCCTGAACTACCATGATTATTTCGCTTAAACCACCAAGTAAAAACATTAATTGCCACGCAGCGTTTCGTAATAACTTTTTCTTCATTATTAGTTCTCCAAATATTCTTTTAAACAAAATAACTCTTCAATACTTATGCCAAAAAAGCACGCCAACTTATATGCTAGTAATAGCGATGGCTTGTACTTACCCTTTTCTACAGAAATAATTGTTCGTTGTGTAACCCCAACTTTGTCAGCCAGTTCTTCCTGAGTTAATTTATGCTCTAGTCGCAATTTTTTCACTAAATTCGGCATTATTTTCATCTCTACATTCAATATTCAATATGAAGTTTGCTTCATATGAAACTAACTTCATATTATTACATTTGGTAATAAAAATCAATCATAAATAAAAAATATCTATTCCTAATCAGGAACAGATATTTTAATTTACACATAGTTAATTTCGACATCGCCAAACTTACTATTGCCGGTTAATACTAGCGTTGGCCCGCCACCATTAGAGCTGCCATTAATCTCAACATCGCCGAAGATTGACGACATCTGGTCATCAACCTGCCACGATAATGGAATATAAAGCGAGACATCACTCATTGATGAATTAATATCCACAATTATCGTATCAGTTGCCGGTTTAGCCGCATCAAGATAGACCTTGGCATCCCCCATTAACGAATTGATCGTAACACTGCGCAAACTCTGCGAGCGAACATACCGCGAAACATCAGACAGCTTTTGATTAACCACAATGTCTTGCTCATCTACATCCTGACTGCTACTGTCAAAAACATGATCGGCGTGAAATGACTTTTCTGTGCCAAACTTTGACCAACCACCATTGACATTATGCCCGTTAATATACACATGCGTATGGTGCCGTTTGTGTGGAAAAATCATGTGCAGGCCACCAGTGATTAAACATGCCGCAAGTAAGACAGTCCACGGGACAATCTTAGTGATTTTTAGCGGCTGGGCATACACAATTAACAACAAGGCAATTGAAAAAATCGTGCCACCAATACTGCGATTAGTCAGGCCTTCAATCAAGCACGCACCAAAAATAATTGTCCAAAAAATCGTCCAAAAATTTAGCCGAAACGAAAACAAATTTAACTGATTCATGATTAAAAAGATTGCTGCTCCAAGTAATGCTATTCCCCAAAACAGTTCTCTAATCTTTTGCTTTTTCATTATAATGGCCTTCTCTCGTTTAATCGATCACTCAAGCTGTGGTAATAGTGGCGTGAAACATAGACAGTTTTATAAGTATCATGAAAGTGTACCTGGCAATTAGTAATTGACCTAGTCAATGAATACACTTGCTGCAAATTCAAAATCGTGGATTTGGAAACGCGCATAAACTGACTGCTCAATAAGTTCTCTAGTTCGTATAATTTATAATTAACACTAAACGAATCACGTCCCGTATGTGCAACCACTTGCCGATCTTCTGTTTCAAAGAACAAAATGTCGTTTAAATCCAAATAATATGAAACGTCATCTTTATAACATTCAAGCTGGTCGGGTCTCTGACTGACTTCCTGCAGCTGCCGATAGATCCGCTCAATTTCTGGCGACAATTCTTTTGCTTTAATTGTTACTACTGGTTCAGTCACATCAGGGTCAAGGTCAATTTTTACTTTCATGATTCTCACCTGCCTTTCATGATGATTATTAAACGCTAATTTAAAGCCAAAATCTACCCTCTTTGCATAAGTGGTCGCTTTAAGTGCGTAAGTTGCAATTAGAACGACTCTAATTAAAAAGCAGACTCGATTAAGTCCGCTTTTTGTTATTCAAGTCCTACTTGATGAAAGATTTCATCAACATGACGCAAATGATAATGGTAATCAAAGGCATCAGCCACATCAGTCTCGGACAAGTAATTCATAATTTGGCTATCTTCAACTAGCTTTCTAAATGAAATACCATCCTGCCATGATTTAGTCGTTAACTTTTGCACCATATCATAAGCTGCTTCACGAGATAAACCTGCCTCATCAATCAGCTTCAGCAATAGACGCTGTGAATAAATCAGACCATAGGTCTTGTCCATGTTCTTAAGCATTGTTTCTGGGAAAACATCTAGGTTAGTCAAAATCCGGTTAAAGCGGTCAAGCATGTAATCAATCCCAATCGTGGTATCAGGTAAAATTACCCGCTCAGCACTTGAATGCGAAATGTCCCGTTCATGCCATAAAGTTACATCTTCGTAAGCCGTCACAATATTGCCACGCAGCACCCGCGCCATGCCACATAAGTTCTCTGAACCAATCGGGTTACGCTTGTGTGGCATCGCCGATGAACCCTTTTGACCAGCGCGAAAATGTTCTTCAACTTCATGAATTTCCGAACGTTGTAAACCACGGATTTCCGTTGCCCAGTTTTCAATACTTGTGGCAATCAATGCCAAAGTAGCAATATATTCGGCATGCAAGTCACGGGGCAAAATTTGACTGGTAATTGGTTGCCGCGTTAAACCCAATTGCTTCATTACGCTAGCTTCAACAGCTGGCGGCACGTTGGCAAAAGTACCAACAGCACCAGAAATCTTCCCGGATTCAACACCCTTAGCCGCATGTTCAAAACGGTCAATGTCCCGATTAATTTCGGCATACCAACGAGCAAGCTTCAAGCCAAAAGTAGTTGGCTCTGCTTGGACGCCATGTGTCCGGCCCATTTCAACGGTATCCTTATATTTAAGAGCTTTTGCTGCAATCGTTTCTTTTAGTGCGAGCAAATCTTGCCGAATAATTGCATCAGCCTGCTTCAAGATATAGCCTTGAGCCGTATCAACCACATCGGTTGAGGTCAAACCAAAGTGAACCCACTTTTTTTCTGGGCCAAGGCTCTCCGAAACAGTTCTGGTAAAGGCTACTACATCATGATGCGTTACCTGCTCAAGTTCTGCAACACGCTGCGCAGTAAAACTAGCATTTTTAGCAATTTTGGCTGCATCAGCTGCCGGAACCTCACCTAGTTCACTCCAAGCATTGGTTGCCGCAATCTCGACCTTTAACCATGCCGCATATTTATTTTCATCTGTCCAAATTTTACCCATTTCTGGGCGTGTGTAGCGCTCAAGCATCGGTTACATTTCCCACGGATTTTGCAAAACAATGGTTTGCTCACGATCAGGACCAACAGAAACTGTAACTAACGGAATGCCGACAATTTCTTCAACCCGCTTTAAGAATTTTTGGGCATTTTCTGGTAAATCTGACCAAGTCTTGGCCTTAGTAATATTTTCTTGCCAAGCTGGTAATTCTTCATAGACTGGCTTGCAGCGGTAAAGTTCCTTCAGACTAGCTGGATAGTAGTCAATCTTCTTGCCATCTAATTCATAAGCAGTTGCAATCTTAACGGTGTCAAAGCCACTAAAAATATCAAGCAAGTTCAAGCTCAAAGCATTAATTCCAGCAACCCGCTTAGCGTGACGCAAAGCAACAGAGTCAAACCAGCCAACACGACGCGGACGACCGGTAACTGTCCCGTATTCATGGGCAGTATCGCGAATGCGGTCACCAGTTGCATCAAGCAATTCTGTTGGGAATGGGCCAGCACCAACCCGGGTAGTATAAGCCTTGCAGACACCGATAACCGTATGTAAACGGTTGGCGCCCATCCCAATACCACTGGCAATCCCGCCAGAAATTGTATTAGACGATGTAACAAATGGATAAGTTCCCTCATCAATATCGAGCATTACACCCTGAGCACCTTCAAAAAGTACCTTTTCTTGATTATCAAGTGCATCGTTAACCAAGACTGACGTATCCGTAACGTACTTCTTAATCTTTTGGCCATATTCGTAATATTTATCAAAAATGTCTTCAAACTTAAGTGCTGGCTTACCATAAACATTGGTGAACAAAGCATTCTTTTCTGCTAAATTAGCACGCAGTTTTTCTTCAAATGTATCTTTTTCTAGTAAATCACAAACACGAATGCCAATTCTAGAAGCCTTATCCATGTAAGTTGGCCCAATACCATTCTTGGTAGTACCAATCTTATTAGCTCCCTTGGCTTCCTCTTGGTATTCATCCTGCTTGATGTTGTACGGCATAATGATGTGTGCCCGATTGGAAATTCGTAATTTACTGGTATCAATTCCGTTCTTTTCCAGATTTTCCAATTCACCTAGTAAAACCTCGGGATTAATCACAACCCCGTTGCCGATTACAGCAGCCTTATCTGCCGCAAAAATCCCAGAAGGAATTAACCGCATCTTGAATGTTTTACCGTCAATTTCAATCGTGTGACCGGCATTGTTACCACCATTTGAGCGGACTGCATACGCCGCATCCTTACTCAAAAAATCAGTAATTTTACCCTTACCTTCGTCGCCCCATTGACTACCAACAACTGCAACTGCTGTCATTTTGTTCACCTCATAAAAAATATACAAATATCACAAAAATTAGTCTAACAATTTATAAGCTGTTAGTCAAATTAAAATGCGAATTATTTTAGCGATTTAATTTTTAATAGTTCGATTTTTATATTGACAAATTAAAATAAATTGATTATAGTTACTCTCGTTCAAACAGATAAGGAATTAGGAGTCGATTGAATTATGAGTAACTACTTTAGTATGGAAGCCTTTGACTACGATGACATTCAGCTTGTACCTAACAAAGGAATTATTAAAAGCCGCCATGACGCTGATACTAGCGTTAAGTTTGGAAGCCGAACATTTAAAATACCAGTCGTTCCTGCTAACATGGAAAGTGTAATTAACGAAGATTTAGCCGTTTGGCTTGCTAAAAATGGCTACTACTATGTCATGCACCGCTTTCAACCTGAGAAGCGACTTGACTTCATCAAAATGATGCATGAACAAGGACTTTTTGCCTCAATTTCTGTTGGTATTAAAGATAGTGAGTACGCTTTTATTGATTTACTCGTTAAAGAAAATATCATCCCCGAATACATTACAATTGATGTCGCTCACGGCCACTCCGTGTACGTCATTAAGATGATTAAGTACATTAAAGATAAAATGCCAGATACATTTTTAACAGCCGGTAACATCGCCACTCCTGAAGCTGTTCGTGAATTGGAAGGTGCTGGTGCTGATGCGACAAAAGTTGGCGTCGGTCCCGGCCGTGCCTGCATCACTAAACTCAAGACTGGTTTTGGTACTGGTGGCTGGCAGCTAGCTGCTCTTAGAATGTGTAGCAAGGTTGCAAGTAAACCAATCATCGCTGACGGCGGTATTCGCCACAATGGTGATATTGCCAAGTCTGTCCGCTTTGGTGCAACTATGGTAATGATTGGCTCAATGCTGGCTGGTCACCAAGAGTCTCCAGGTAATGTGATTAAAATTGATGGCAAGACTTACAAGCAATATTGGGGTTCTGCTTCGGAAGTTCAAAAAGGCGCCTACCGCAACGTTGAAGGTAAACAAATGCTGGTCCCATTCCGCGGTTCAATCGCTAACACGTTAACCGAAATGCAGGAAGACTTACAATCCGCCATTTCTTATGCCGGTGGTAAAAAGCTTAGCTCCATTAAGCTGGTTGATTACGTAATCGTTAAAAATACCATCTTAAACGGCGACAAATAGTCAATAAATCAACTTTCTAAGTGAAATAACATTTTAAAGTAGCAATGAAATGCCATTTCCGATAAAATGATAATTGTCTCAGCTCTGTTAGGTAGTCAGTGCTGAGATTTTTTATTTCCTAAGAGTGATAACTCTATGCTATACTTAGAAAGTTGTCGCGCCCTTAGCGCAACTGGATAGAGTGTCTGACTACGAATCAGAAGGTTGAAGGTTCAAATCCTTCAGGGCGCATAAATAAAAAGCTAGAAGTTATGCAATAAAATTGCGACTTCTAGCTTTTTTCGTACCCTCGAAAACTGATTATGTTTTTGATAGAATTAATTAAAATTAATTTCATATAATATTGAGGTAATAAAATGAGT
This sequence comes from Lactobacillus sp. ESL0677, assembly GCF_029392875.1. NCBI lineage: Bacteria > Bacillati > Bacillota > Bacilli > Lactobacillales > Lactobacillaceae > Lactobacillus > Lactobacillus sp. ESL0677. Next base: position 1,941,066 of record NZ_CP113946.1, read on the forward strand.
GATAAACAATCTGATTTACTATACTATCCAATCGTTTTACATCACGAAGATGAAGGTGGATATAGCGTAGAAGTCTATGACAATCGCCATGATTATACACAAGGAGAAGATGTTGAGGAATGCATGTATATGGCACGCGATCTAATTCAATGTGTCTATTCTTGTCATTTTGATAAAAATACAGCTGGTATGACATTAGAAGATGTATCACCTGATGGCACCAAGTTTGAAGACATCAAAGTTAAAGATAAAGATATAAAGTTAATGGTTGTCATGTCGCTTAAAGAATTGAAGGAAGATAATGACTACTACAAGCAAATAAAGAAAAGTGACTTAATAAATGAGTAAACGAACAGCTTAGACAATAATTCTTGTCTGCTCAATAATAGTAAACAAAGACGCTAGGATTTATAAAAATAAAAAGCTAGAAGTTATGCAATAAAATTGCGACTTCTAGCTTTTTTGCTATTCCAGCTTCATTACCTATCTTACTAAATTCGGGTACAACCATATATCATCTATCCGCAGCACATCGCGATACATCGCTATCTGTTCTTCTCTGCTGGAATGATTTATTAGTTCAGGCACATCTGGAGTACCAACGATATCCATTATCTGCTCTGCCCCATTAATTTTTTTGCTAGCAATCATAAACAAGATTTGAACTCTGCGAAGATGACTAACCGAACTAATCAAGGTTATCTTTTTACTAAAAGCAATCTGATGAGCACAACGCAATGAAAATTCAGCATTTTCAATCGTATTAATTGATTTACTTTCTGTAAAAATGCGCTCGGGAGCTACACCATGATTAACTAACCACTTTTTCATTAGATAGGCTTCTGTATGCCCATTTTCGGGAATACCACCTGTAACAATAACAGAAGAACGTGGATTCTTGATTAATAATTGCAATGCTAAACTCAAACGTTGGTGCAATATTGGGGGAATACTGCCGTCTTTTCGCAAATCATAGCCAAGCAAGATAAACAAGTGCCCATCTTCATAGCTGTTAATTTCTGTAGCTATCTTGGTTTGCCGGATTTTTTCTAAATTAGCAAAATCTTGCATAAACATTGCTGTACGCTTGCTATCCAAAGCTATTAATCGCTTAAGAAGACTAGCAGAAAAGTCATCTTTAACTATTCCTGAATAGACATAATATGACATTAGCGCATCGTAATTATTTGGTGCCTTCTGCAAAATATTTTGCAATAATTCTACCGCTTGTTCAATCTGATTATCAGTAATTAAAGTTGCCGCAAGGTCTTGTTGATAATCAAAATTAGTTGGATCAAATTGGATTAATTCTTTAAAAATTGCTTCTAAAGCATCTTGGTCGCCATTAATACTGACTCCTTTAAAGAAAGTTTTCTCATTTTTCTCTGTCAAATTGCCGTACAAATAATAGTTTTTGGCTCTTGCAAGTAGCTTAGCTATCTGGTCTTCCTTATTCATTCTTAAATCAAGTTCCCTCTATTTAATAATTTTTGACATGGTATCGATTCCATATAGTATTATTGAGTTAAAAGCACAAAATAAAAGGCAAAACAATGACAACCATTAAAGAAATTGCTAAACTATCCGGATGTTCTGTTTCAACAGTATCACGGGTAATCAACCATCATCCTTATGTCTCTGTAGAAAAGCGACAACGAATCCAAGCAGTCATTCAAGAAACTTCTTACCATCCTAATCGAATAGCCCAAGACTTAAATAAGAAAAAGACTCATAATTTAGGCGTAATTGTTCCCTATCTTGATGAGCCTTATTTTGAAAAAGTGACGGCTGGGATTTGTCGCGCTGCTGTCAAACATAATTACAAAATATCTATCTTGCCAACTTACTACAATCGTAAAATCGAGATGAATTATTTTGAAGAGTTTGCTTCCAAATTATATGATGGCCTGATTGTCACTTCTAAAGCTAATAAAATAAGCGACATTTTGCCTTACATTAAATATGGCTCCGTGATTTTTTGCAAAAAAATTGCTTTTAATAATATTTCTTGTATCTACATTAATCGCAGTCAGGCTTTTAAAGACCTGTTCACATATTTTACCCAAAAAGAGATTAACCATATTGGTCTGACGAGCGCGCAAAATAAGGACAAAAGCAGCAGCACAAAACTATTATTTTACATTGCCAAACAATATTTTCCTACCTTTAGACTGAACCGTCTTGTTGAAAATTGTGCGACCTACCAAGATGGTATTAATGCAGGAAAATATTTTATGAACTTTCCGCAAATTGACGGCATCTTCGCCAATGGAGATGAAATCGCCGCTGGAATCATTCAGGCTTATCAAGAAAAAGGACTTCAGCCACCATTAGTCATCGGTCAGGACAATACCCTGGTCAGTAAAATTATGAATTTTTCTTCAATCGATACTTATCCAGAAAAATATGGCGAGGAAATATTTCAGCACTTTATTGAGAAAAAGACGGAGCATGTTAGCATTGATGCCACATTCATTAAACGATAAAGTTTAGCCCAATCACGCAGCTGCCAGACATCAGTATTATAAATCATGAAACCCATCCCAGAGCAAACACTTTTTATATAAGTTATTACTATTGTAAAGGTAGTGAATATAATTGACGAAAAATAGAATTAAGCTTTGGAATAGCCATATTACATTAATTATATAGTGGCGCACGACATACTAGTCATTCATCCTTGGTTAAAAGCTGCACGTAAGCAATTAAGAGAATTTATTGATTATTCTAAGAATTAATAATTACGTGTAATAAAACACAGAAAAAATTAACAAATATTATAAATTAATATTGCAATAACTTCTATTATCAAGATATAATCAATAACGAACACGAGATAAAGTTTTAAAGGGCGGTGGCTGTTTAATTCCGAGGAGATGATTGTCTATGGAAACATGGGGCAAATTATTGAAAGGTATAACAGTTAATGAGCGTCTACGATGCAATTTCTTTAATGTTGCAATTTGGTTTAGTGCTGTTGGCACTGTTGTCTTACATCAACAGCAACAACCACGACAAATAAGAGCAGCAAAAAAGGCCGTCCCACTTAATAACTTTAGCGAGTTATGGGATAGCCTTTAGCTACTCTATAATTAAGCCACCGTTCTTTATACGGAAACTTGTGTTTAAGAAGTCCTATTACCAGTAGGACTTCTTTTTATTCACAGCTATATTTTAGCATGTTCACTATTGGTATTCAATTTATTACATAAATATAGCAACTTATTATCAATATTATATTTTCAAAATTTTAACAACCCCTAAACCAAAACATCGCAAATGGCAATACAAGCAAGAACCGACTACCATCAAAAACTGCACCATATTTATTTTTTCTAGGACCAACAAGCAGGATGCCTGCAATTAAAAACATGATACATGCAAAAATTAAAATCATAAGTTTTTACCAACTTCTAATGAAAAATCTGGGTAATGCCATAACCCAATTGATGATCGCTAAATTCTGGTGATAACAGTTCACGATATAATTTGCGCCCAGCTGGTGATAATTGTTGCTTGATAGCAAGCGGTGTTAAACTGTTCTTCATACTATTAGCAACACTTGCCAAATATTCTTCCTTTTCTAGTCGCTTTTTAGCAAGAAAAATTATATTATATTCATCATTACTTAAATTACTATCTAAACTAGTATTAACTATATTTAGCAAATTAGCTGCTGCTTTTTTAGTATTCATGTTTAAATCACACCTTCCATTCACCTAAATAAATTATTATCACTATTCTAAATAAGTTAGGCTGTTTTTCAAGTGACTTTCTTCAAGCCTGATTCATGATTTTATACTCACAGCGTTATACAATGACAATAATCAAACGAAGGGAATCCTAATCATGAATATCAAGTTCAATCACACCAAGTCATTAGTAGCCATTGCTACATTTACCACACTACTTTGCCTAACTAGCTTGCAGCATTATCCAGTGCAAGCTAGCACTGTACCTAATGTTAACAATATTACCGTAAACGATAATTTAGTTGGCACAGATGGAACCTGTAAATGGAACTATGATTCTAGTTCGCAAACATTGATATATGCTCCCGAAACTTCTAACGCAACTTTGTCATCAACCGAAATTCTTAAGCTCAATCCCCAGTTTGAAAATATTGAACACATTATTTTCACTAAACCAGTGAGCTTGGCATCAGATTCACATAATAAATTTAAAAATTTAACCAAACTCCAAAGTATTCAGGGACTAAATAAAGTTGACACTAGTAACGTCACTAACATGCAAGGGCTATTTGAATATGACCGTTCACTGACTCAGCTTGATCTGAGTAATTTCAACACTGCTCGAGTGACAAATATGAATGCAATGTTTGCTACTATGGATCAGCTCACTTCCTTAGATGTCAGTACTTTCGACACCAAAAATGTCACTAAGATGGATTACTTATTCGAAGGCGAACCTCAAATTAAGCAGTTAGATTTGAGTAACTTTAATACAAGCAAGGTTACTTCAATGAGCGGCATGTTTGCGCGTGACACTAACTTGCAAGACATTGATTTACGCAGTTTTAACACGATTAATGTTCATCATATGGATTACATATTCAGTGATTTGTCCAAAATAACTTCATTAAATTTGGCTAATTTTAATACCGCTAATGCCACTGACTTAAGTTACATGTTCCTTGATGACACTAATTTGGCTAGTTTAGATTTAAGTAATTTCACTACTGAGCGTGCAAACAAGCACGAAAACGGAACCCTCGGCATGCTTGCAAATTGCGGCAATCCTGATGGCTTCATTTTGAAGTTAGGCCGAGGAAAACTTAAACAAGATACATTTATCGGTAATAATATGACTAAAGTTATGGCAGTTGGTCACAGCACTATTCTTAATCCTCTGGGAAAAACTTACTCTCTGAAGCAATTCAAGAAATTAACTAGTCACAACAATAAAAAATCTGCAATTTATCTAATGTTTCGTGGAGCTAGACCACACCTAACAAGCCTTCCGCCTGTAGCAATTGATCGCCAACTCAAACATAATGCATATTTTTACAATAAATCAGGCTCTGCTATTCCTAATATCAAACTTACAAGCGGTGTAACAATTGGAACTTATGAAATAACGACAATTAATCACCGGCAATTTTATGATGTTGGCAATGGCCTTTACCTTGCCGTCAATAACTTTGGTAATCATTCAACAGGCAACGGTCACTTGCTAGTTAACGGTCACCCAGTTAATCAAGGAGCACTTCCAGCAGATACTAATTCACTAAGGATTGTTGTTTTCAAAAATCACGGTTCATTTAAGACGGCAACGCTAGTTAACAAAAATAAGCACAGTTATTATGAAATTGATAACGCACATATATTACCTGCTAAATAGCTAACGTATAAATAATATAAGTTAACATATAACTACTATGTTTATACTGTTCTAAGAATAAAAACTGACATAACGCAGGTCAATTACGCATAAAAATAAGCCTAGTCACTATCGATTAGGTTTATTTTTTGCCTATTTATTCCCCAGCTCTTTTCTTGATAACCAAAACATAATTAACGGTAAAACAATAAGACCAAAAATCATCATGCTGATTGCCACTACCTGCTTGGTCGTCACCAACGTCAGCGGATTTAGCAACATATTTTGCGGCTGCAGCAAAGGAAATAGCCAAAATGGCAGCAATAAAATACACCAATAATGCTTTACTACCAACCTGACTGACTACACTGCCGAGAGTCAGAAAAATTCCCGATCCGATAATTGAGTTTATCGCCAAAAGGACAATCGACCAAAAGCCAAGCTTGTCATTCTTACTTTTCTTTATTAATACGCTCCCTTATGGCTAGTTTTTAATCATGTTATAATCGGAAGTTCCACTATGGGTACGTTATTTGTTTATAAAAAAGGACTGGGCAATTACCCAATCCTCAATAATATTTAGTCTTGTTGGCGCGGCCGTGAAATCAAATACATAATTAGCGGTAAGACACAAAAGCCAAAAAACATGGCAATAATTGCCAGCCAATTAATGCCAATGACACGGCTATTTACGACAATGCCAAATTGCTCCCGCCAGTTGTATTCAACTAGCAAAAAGATAACTAATAGAACCCCAATCACCGGTATGATTAGGTCAGTCCACACATTTTTATTAGGCGTCAAGATCTGCTCCTTGCTTTTACCAAAATAAAAACGAATGACAGATAGCGGTACAACTGTAAATTCCAAAAACCGGACAATCGCACTCAATGTGATTAAGTTCGTCATGTTGTACTGAAAAGTAAAAGGAATCAAAATTGCTAAAACAACAGAAATAGCATACGTTCTGATTGGAAAGTTCCTTTTAGTCCGTTGCGTTAACTTTTCTGACAACTGATGCTCTCGTGCCATTGCTTCTAAAATCCGTGGTGTGCTGAAGCTGTATCCAAAGTTAAGTCCCAGCATTGACACTAACGCACCTACCAAAATTATATCGCGCAAAATTTCATTATTAAAAATTGCGGCTAGAGCAATCACTTGGTTGGTCTTAATCAAGGCTGTAGGATTTAGCTTCAAAGCAACCGTCAAGACACCAATATACACAATTGCAACTGCTAAGATTGCTAGCGGAATTGCCCGCGGGAGATTTTTTTCAGGATTTTCCATATCTTCCGCGCCAGAAGCAACGGACTCAAAACCAGTAAAGGCATAAAACGCGGAAACAACCGCCATGACCATGCCGCTTGTTGTCAAAGTCGGAATAACAGCTTGGCCATGAACGGTCATTTGATCAACTTCATTTAACCGGTGCGATACACCTGTTATCAGCAATACAGCAACACCAGCGGCAATTATTAAGACAAGCGTCATTAGCTTACCAATTGTTGCCAAATTCATCACTCGCTTGATAATTTTTTGGCCAAATAAGTTAACAATTGTAACTAGCAGCAATAAAGCAAGTAGGCCAGCTGTCACGTTACTTACCTTGTTCGGATCACCACCACAGATTGAAATCGTTGACTTAGTAATTCCAACAGAAGCGACGCCCCACACGGCACTAGTTGCAAAGTAGCACGTCGTTCCAATGTAAAAGCCAAACTTAGAACCAAACGCGGCTTTGCTATAAGCATAAGAAGCCCCAGCCTTATTAACATATTTAGCTGCTGCAGCAAACGACATCGCTAGGATTGTAGCAACTACAGCTGCTGCCAAGTAGACCAGTAGTGTTTTGCTTCCGGCCTGCTTAACCACACTTCCTGGTGTTAAAAAAATGCCGGAACCAATCATCATATTAATTGCAAGGAAAACCATGGCGCTAAAGCCTAACTTATCGCCTGCTTTTTTATTTTTCATTTCTAACCCATCTTCCATACGTGGTTTGTAAAATTAAACAACTCTACTATTATATGAAAGAAACGTACCAAACTCCATATTGTATATTGCTAGATAAGCAAATTGCCCTAAAATTTGCTCATTAAAAAGCATCTCAGGCTTTAAAACTTGAGATGCTTCAAACTAAATTATTCAATTATTCCAATTGCTGGACCGCTTTGAAGAATTAAGTTACCCAAAAAATCTTTTTCTATTGGGTTAATACCATTATCAATCACAATTCTTATACCATGCTTTTTTAAATTAGAATTATTTGATAATTTCAATTTATTCAAATCACTGTATTCAGAATTAGGATATAAAACTCCTATAAAGTTTGGATTAGTTTTAATTGAACGTTGATCCTGAGAAGGTATATTGACATTATTATAATAATCATTATTACTATAACTGGTTCCCTTTCCCTCGCCAACATTAATTAATCCATTACCACTATTATAAAAAATATTATTACAAATGGTATGCATGTCCACAGACCGATCTATTTCTTTTTGACCAGCTGATGAATAAATAAAGTTGGTAGGCTGGTTACTCATTGCATAGAACACATTGTTATAAATATCATGCTTTCCTGTATCACCATGAATATTAATATAACTATTCTTTGAACTATTAACCTTACCATTATCTGCAATTACATTATAACGAACAACTGTTGTACTAAATTTAATACCGCAGAGCAAAATGCCGTCACCGTTACCATGGATATAATTATATTGAATAATCATCCTTGTAGTTTCTTTATCAGGATCTATTCCATTAGAGTCAGCTCCGCCAGCTTTAGGAACACTATTTGAAGTGTCATTATGTTGAATTAAAACATTATCACCGTAATAAACTTCAATTCCACTAGTTCCTGCACCCTTAGTAATATTACCTTCTATCTTAGAATCCTTTACGCTAGTTAAATAAATTGCGTCACATGCATATTTAGACTTAGATTGATTAATATAATTATTCGTTACATTTATGTTAGTATGTGGTGCCCAAGTCGAACTTTGGTAATCATTTGACGCTTTTGCATCATCACGAGATGCCCAATTTTCATTTGTACCTGCATTACCTTGCCACTGCTTGAATATAATTCCACCATATGAATTATTATTAATAATATTGTTGTTAATATTCACATTGCTAAATGTAGTTGGCTTTGAAGTAGCTGGTTGCGCAATATCAAAGACTATTCCTCCTGTATCCTTTGAGCGATCCCAACCACCTTTAAAAATTACACCTGGCTTATTATTAGCAACATTTCCACCAATGAAAATATCATTTCCAGTGACATCATGAACATACAAATTATGGAAAAAGTAGCCACTTAAATTTCCTGCATCTTTTCCAACAACGTGAATGCCTCTTAAATCAGCCAATTTGTTACCGTTGACATAGTTAAAGCCTTTAACATTGTTGTTAATATTTAAATTAGAAATTGTAATATTCTTCTGGTTTTCCAGCTTAATAACATCTGCAACTTTTCCCTGACCAGCTAATTTAGGTAAGTTTCCTGTTCCATAACTACTTATGGTCAAGTCGTCACCTTTGGGCATTAAAGTTGTTTGGCCAAGCCATGAATCACCAGCTTTAAACAAAATTCTATCTCCTGACTTGAAGTTTTGTTGATTAACTCTTGCCAGTGAAGCCCACGGCTTATTAGGACTAGTTCCTGAATTAGCATCATTGCCTGTAACAGAAACATAGTATGCTTTACCACTTGTAGTTGGCGTATCCTTATCTGTAACTGTTGGAACTATTCCAGAATCAACTTGTTCTCCAGTTCGATTCAATGCTGCCAGTTGTGATGAAATCGTGGCAAAATCATCTTGTGAAGCAAAAACAACAGACCGTGATAGTAGTATAACTAGCCCAACACTTAAGATTGATAAAAGTCTCTTTAAGCTTTGCACGTATTTCACCTTAATTCTTAATTATTCATCATTTTTCTTCCAAAATGTAATTGAGTCATATTTAACACCAGTTAAGGTTTCACAAACCTTCTTAGTTTCTGGCTTAACATCGCTCATCTTGCCACCATGTTGCAAACGAGTTAATTCATCGGCTAAAATACCAAATGTCTTCTTACTTAAGTGGAAGTGAAGCGCAAAGTAGATAGCAATTAACATCATAATGCCAACACCGCCAGATACAATAAAAATAATCATATGAACTGCACTTGCAGGCTGTGTAACAGCACCACTTGTAGATTGACGGAAGTGAGCAAAGTCAAGCAAATATCCAGCAACAACTGATGCCAGTCCTTGACTAATTTGATTAATAAAGACCATAACTGATGCGAATAAACCTGAACGGTTCTTTCCTGTAACCAGCGTATCAACGTCTGGAATAAATGGGAAAACATTCCATGGCAAGAAGTAAAGAATGTATAGACCTACTTCGTAAAATAACATCCCAACGACCAACCATACCATAACGTTAGCTGGTTTATTAAATGCAATAAATGCCCAATCAAGACAACTAATAATAATTAACGAGTAACCAAAGACATACATTGATCTAGGTGAAATCTTAGTTACCAAATATCCTGCCAAAATCGTAACAGGTACAGAAACAATACTTAAAGATTGTAAAAATCCTGATGTACTAGTAGTTTTACCTACCGCAAAAACAATGTAGTAAACAAATACTGTTGAAAATAAGATTGTACCAAAGTATGAACTAAGGTAAATTCCCATGTGAGTTCTAAAGCTCTTAATCTTAAAGGTTGAGAAGTAATTCTTTAATTCTGCCTTAAATGAACTCTTCTTACCATTGTTTTCAAGAGCAGCTTCTTCATCTAACTTCTTGGCTTCTGCTTTAGTAACAAAGTGTTCCCAAGTAGTATTGTAAGTAATTAAAATCAAGAAGAAAGTTACAACTGAGAACATAACTTGCATAATTAAATATGGCAGTGGCGAAGTTTGTGGGAAAACTTTAAACAATTGTGCTGGAATAAATTGTGCCAGCATGTTGCCTAATCCTGAAATAACCATTCTAGTTGTAGAAAGTTCAGTTCTCTCATTGTAGTCCTTAGTCATTTCATTAGGTAAAGTTTCCCAAGGTATCTGCAAAACTGACATTAAAATCGTGGTAATTACATAAGTGATCATGTAATACCAGTAACTCATCCCTGCGACCCACAATGTGATGGCAAACAAAACCGATGGTGCTGCAGCCAAAATAAAGATATGCCGTCTACCGAATTTTCTACCTAAACGATATTTATAAATATTATCAGAGATATTACCCATAAATAACGAAGCTAAACCATCAGCAACTCTTCCGACTAAGAAGATAGTCGCACCTTGTCCAGCACTCAAGCCACAAAATGTAGTGTAGAAGAACAGCAACCATGCGCCAACAAGGCCCTGCATTGAAATACTAAAGAATGAGAACACACCAAAACCTAGTGAACGAAAAATCCCTATTTTTCCGCGATTTTGATATATTTTCTTCGATTGATATTCATCCCAGCCATCGTGCTGTATGGCTGTCTCATTTTTGTTATCGTCCATTTTCTCCTCCTATTAATCGATATTTTTCCCGCGAAGCCTACTTGCCAACTCTTCATCAGAATATGCTTTGTGTGTATTTGACAAAAGCATTACTTTAGCATCACTTGTTGCCATCAGATATTGTCTTTCCCATTGATCCTGGTCAGGACCATCACCACAAATCCGCAAATAGCTTTCTACTGTTTCTAATAATTCTACTGTTAACGTAACATTGGTATAACAATCATTTTGATAGAAGTAATGCCACTTATCTGACGGATTATTCTGCCATTGACTAACTATCTCTTTCATATTCATCCGAGCTTTATCTACCAGTAAGAATGCCTTCAAATAATCTTCAGATTGATAAGCTGTGTATGCTTGGATTGTTAATTTAAGAGCTTTAATGGAATAACTATGAATAGCAATGCTTAACCATAAGTCATTAAATAAGCGTTGCTTGTCTTCATCACATAGAGTTTGTAATAACGCATTACATTCTTGATTCAATTTAGCAAATGGCTGCACATGATCAACAATCAACTTGTCTACTTCTGCTACCTGATCAGACAAATTGTCGCTTGTTAACATCCATTCCATTTCTGGCATTTTCTTTGCGTTAGTTAACCAAGTCTTAATCAGTTTACGTAATGTATATGTATAAAATTCATCTCCTGCTTTTTGGTCAGCATAATCACGATAATTAAACACCGTTGCAAAATACTTTTCATAGGTGCTAGTAATTTTATCATTTGGCTTAGTATAGTATTCGCTAATATACGCATCTAAATATTCTTTACTTGAGTTAATCTTAAAGTCATTACGCCATGATTTTGCCAGTAACCATAAGAAAAAGATGTGCGGCTTTATACTACCTGTATTAACCATTACCAAGTCATCTAACGTTGCTTTGCGAACTCTTTCTAGTTCTAATGCAACCTCATGTGGATCAATTTGTAACAGTGTCAAAAAGTTTGATGCCTGCAAATCGTGAAACGCAACATGATAATATATTCCTTGCGAAAGCTTAGGATCACCATTCTTCAAGACTTCAGAACGTGGGTCATCAATTCCTTGTCGACGTGACAGCATCTTACCATAGCCGTTATCAGCCCAAATTTGTACAACATCATCAGGAATTTTCAATAGCCCAGCATTATATAAAGCAGGTAATTCACCATAAATGTTCATCGAGCAAATCGCATCAGGATTAGCCTGCTTAACCATTTCATACTGGATCTTGATTACTGAGTTAATTACATCCGCTTTCTTTTCCAAGGTATATTCATGTGGATCATCAGCCCAAAATGGCCGGTCACCTTGTCCTCTAAAGCCAAGATTCCACAAAACTTTATTGCCTTTTTGCTTATCAATACTTTCCTGCCAAATATGTTTAAACAAATCAGGATACTTTAAATACGAAGCCTCAAGATCTGGATATACTCGAGCAAACATTTCTGCACCCAAAGGTTCAGCATGGTGATGGGCTATTATTAAACCCATCTGTGAAGCTAACTCCCGGTGCAAATGAGAATTAGTATCTGTCCCCGGAATCACTATATTGCCACCGCACCGCAATAGAGTTTCAAAAATCATTTTCCAGACATATTTGTTGGATTCACTATAATGCCAATGATTAATTAGCAATTCATCATTTACAAACCAACCACGATATTTAACATGGTATTCTGGCAATTTTAAAGAGCTAAAGTCAGTCCATTCTATAGATTGATGCACCTTAGGTCTTTGATCTAGCCAAAACCAAAAATCTGTTATTCCAAGTATTTCACGTGAAACACTTAAGACACCATACATTACACCCAGTTCAGTCCCAGAAGAAATTTCAACCCGGTTACTGTCGACTTGACAAACCTTAAAAGTATCATTTCTTGGCAACTTCTTATCTACAAGTAAAGCAATAATATTTTCTTGCCCGAGTTCAGTAGTAGTGCGCTGAATATCTCTATTGAGAATTTCTGTCGCATTCCGCAAGACATCATTTGTAAAGTCAGCCTGAACTTGTGTATTTTTATTGATTAAAAAATTATCCATCAAAAAGTCTCCCTCCTTCATATACTAATATATCAAATTAACCGCTTACATATTAAAACGCTTTTTCCTAGTAGTCAATACTATATTTCAAAATCCAAAATAATTTTTGGCATTGTTATATGAAATATCTTCAACAATTTGGCCCAAATAATCATAATCCTCAGGTAATTGACCACGTTCGACCCATTCGCCGATTAAATTGCACAGAACTCGTCTAAAGTATTCATGCCTTGGATAAGATAAAAAGCTACGTGAGTCCGTCAGCATCCCAACAAAATTAGCTAATAAACTTTGTTGTGCCATTGTTCTAAGCTGTCTTTCCATCCCTTCACGGGTATCGTTGAACCACCAAGCACAACCAAGCTGTAATTTTTGAGCACTGCCTTCATAAAAGTCTCCCATGCCAGTTGCTAACTGCATCCAGTCATTAGGATTAAGGGAATACAGGATGGTCTTGGGAATATTGTCCTCATTTTGCATATCAGATAGCAGCCGCATCATATTGTCTGCAATATCAGCTTGTGTTCCCATTGAGTCGAAGCCTGTATCAGCGCCAATTTTAGTAAACATTGGTTTATTGGCATTGCGTAATGCATTAATATGAAATTGCATTGTCCAGCCAAATTTATTATTTAAGCGCATTAAGGCTTCAACCAAGCCAGTTACGTAAGCATCTACTTCAAAAATTCTCAGTTCTTGTTTATCAATTGCCTTAGCGACAATTTTATCTAGTTCTTCAGGTGTAACCTTAACAAAATGGAAAGTATTCAAGCCATGATCGGATAGCTTGCCACAATGAGCTTGGAAAAATTCAAAACGCTTTTCCAAGGCTTTAACCAAACTCTTAAAGTCGGTAATCGAAACTTGAGCCGTATTACCTAATTCTTGTAAGTACTCTGCATACGTTGGCGCTGTTATAGCAAAAGCTTTATCAGGCCGCATTGCTGGTAGAACTTTAAAACCGTTCTCCTGCTCCTCTTTTTGCAATAATTCGTGATAATGCAAATCAGAAGCAGGATCATCCGTCGTACAAACGACTTTGACATTTGAATTCTTAATCAGATTACGGGGTTTAAAGTTTTCTGTGGCCAGCATTTTATTGGCTTTATCCCAAATCTTCTTAACGTTCTTTTCGTTAAAAGTATCATCAATACCGAAAAATCTTTTTAGTTCAAGATGGGTCCATTCAAATAGCGGATTACCAATTGCTTTTTCAATTGTCTTAGCCCAAGCAACCATTTTTTCATAGTCGTCGCCGTCGCCAGTGATTAATTCTTCGGGAACACCATTAGCTCGCATTAGTCGCCATTTATAATGATCACCAAAGAGCCCATCATTAATCCATATCCGGGTTAAATTAGGATAATTTTTATTCTCATAAATCTCTTTGGGATCTAAATGGCAATGAAAATCAATGATTGGCATCTTAGCTGCGTGCTCATGGAACAATCTTTTGGCAGGTTCATTAGTTAGTAAGAAGTCTTTGTTTAATAATGTCATTTTTACTGCCTTTCTAATTTTAATTCTAATATATTAGTATACATGAAATCGATTACATATTATTATTAAAATAAATTTTTGTCAACAAAAATTTTATGCTAATATACTCTACTCAATAATAAAAAATTAGATTTTGGCACATCAAAAAAGAAGAAATAGCCTATCAATTCAACAAATTAATACTATTTCAAAAATAATAAAATTCGTTTTTTGACTATTTCTTCTTTTATTTTTTACCGAATAATTTTTATCAAGTAAATTTTATATTTTTCCATTTAATGATTAATAATTGCATTAAGTGAAAAATTATTTATCATGTCGCGCATATTAGCTGCAATTGCCATCCCGCAATTGTATTCTGCTCGTGTGCCACTCATGTTAAATGCCAAATTTAGACATCCCCCATATGTTGCCACCGCTATTTGATACATTGGTGCAGTTCTAAAACCGCCAGTTAATATTACTCGCTTTATTTTGGCAGCGCCAAAAGCTAACTTACCCTCATCAACAATGCCAAAATTAGTATACGCAATATCGCGAACATGGTAGTTATCCTGCACAACTTGTTGGAGTTTAGTTAACGGTTCTGTATGATATTGCAGCAGCAAATCCTTAATAGAATCAAAACATTGAAAATTATTTTTCAATGTTAGCATTTCATCATGAACTCGAAGCACTAGATCGCTAAAGTTCTCACTTAGCAGCGTCGTAATTGTGATATTGTATCTTGAAGTTAAGTTTGCAACCTGAACGCCGTTAATCTTAGGGCCAAATTTACGCATATCTGTTGGACAGGCCAGCGAAATATCTGGCACGCCAGCAAAACGTTGAATAGTACGACCAAAAGCCGTCATTACAACATCATTAATAGTTACTCCTTTTAGATGAGCTGCCTCAATTAACTGAGTAGTTTCTGTTTTAGTTAGACTAAGACTGCCAACATAGCGGGCTTTCTGACCGTTGCTAGCAATAGCCGGCAATAAAAGTGGATTAACAGGATGGTCAGTTTGTTTTGCCGGGACTTTTTGATAATTACTTATTAATTTCTCCAGCCAAGCAATTTTTTGGTAATTATGAACGTTGCTTAATGCTCGTGGTCCCTCCGAATATGCTTTTGCCAGCAAATACAGTAATTGCTTACTGCCAGCGCCATCTGTCAAAATATGACTTAAGTAAATAACCAACTTAGTTTGCTTGTGATAATCACACCAATAAATCTTAATTTGCGGTTCACACATTAAGTTCCAATTTTTGATATCTTCATCAGGATAAGCAACATTGTACTTAATTACTTGTTCAGCGCTGTCTGCTATTTGAACAAAACTATTTGTAGCAAGGTCATAGCAACACAGTAATTCGGGAACTACTTGTATTGCAGCAGCTAAAGCAGCAGTAAATCGCTGGCGATTTAGTTGTGAAGTAAAATCAAGTTCGCATCTAATAATGGGATACATTGTATCTAAGCCAACAGTATGAAGAATATTTAATGGTTCACCTAAATATTTACGCATTAATAAACATCTTCTTCCAGATTAATTCTTCCAATTCAAATCTTTATTATTCACATTATGAACAAACTTTTCAGTGGTTATCCCCTTAATTGACACGTTATTCAGATGAACATTAGTCGTATTTTCAAACCAAAAGCCAGAATCTGCATATTTTTGTGCATGATCAATCATTTCTGGTTCTTGAGCAAGTGCATTAGGAGCCATCGTTACAGAATAGTTTGAAAGTGTTACCCCATCAACTGGAGATTCTGGTATGCCATAAATAAATCCAGCAACAGAAGAAACATCGGTTGCAGTAATATTAGTCAGACTAATGTTACTAATTACTGGGGTGCCCGAAGTAATCGGCTGCTTGGTATTAGATAAATAATTATTCGCAGTTGCACCACTTTTACCATAAAACTCATTAATTGCTAATGGTGTAATGACACCCTGCATAATAATATTAGAAACAGTAACATTACTAATTTGACCGCCGCGACCGCGTCTTGTTTTCATTCTGATGCCACGATCTGTATGATCAAAAATATTATTACTAATAATGACGTTATGAATGCCGCCACTCATTTCACTACCAAAAACAACGCCTCCATGCCCGTGTTGCATTAAATTATTGCTGATAATAATGTTGTGACTGGAGCTTTTAGGATTGGTCGTTTCAATTCCTGACTTAATTGCAATACAGTCATCCCCATCACTGATTGTATTATTTAAAATTTTGACATTATTCGAAGACTCAGGATCAATTCCATCAGTATTAGGTGAGGTTAAAGGATTATCAATCGTGATCCCTTGGATCAACACGTTCTCACTTTCTAATGGGTGAATCGTCCATGCAGGAGAATTAATTAGTTTAATACCCTGAATTTTAATTTGTGAACTATGGTCAAAAGCTAATAAAAATGGTCTGGTATATTTAAAAGGCGTTGTTGGCGCATTTTTTAATGGTCCCTGCTTAGCCTTTTTGTACATTTTCCACCAAGCTTGACCATTACCATCCAAAGTACCACTACCAGTAATAGCTGCATTATGAACATTATTGCCGTAGATATCTGGATGCCGCATTTTAATAGCTGCACCCTCATATCTGGTATTAACTGCTGGAAAGGCAGAAAACTTATCTGAAAAGACAAGCTTAGCCCCTTGATCTAGGTGTAAATTGACATTACTTTTTAAATTTAAATATTTTAAGCGATATGTGCCGGGAGCAATAGTTACTTTTCCGCCACCAACTTTTGCAATGTGATTAATAGTTGACTGAATTTGTTGCGTCATATCTTTTTTACTTACATGCTTTTGTTTAATTACAACAGTCTCTTTAACCGTTTTAGCTTCTGCACGCAAAGTAAAACCTGCACCACTAAGTATTATTCCCATCGCAATCAGCCCATTAACAAAAATTCTTTTGAAGTTATCCTTCACTTTTACCTCCCATCTTTATAAAAACTAACTATCTCGCTTGATATTTAAAACCGAATTGCGGACAATAATTTCCGGATTAATTATTTTTTGCTCAATTGCTTCTTGCTGGTCACCAGCCATAATTTTCATCAATTGTGAAATACCAAGTAGAACAATGATAGACGTGGGTTTGCGAACAGTAGTCAATGCTGGAACTAAATATTTAGAATAGCTCATGTCATCAAAGCCGATAAAAGAGATATCCTCTGGTATTTTATAGCCTAACTCAATGCATGCATTAATTGCGCCAACTGCCATATCGTCGTTTTCACAAATAACACAAGTTGGGATATTGCTACTCGATAAAATCTGCCGCATTAAAACGTTGCCACTCTTTGGTCGATAATCGCCTTGCTTGATTAATGTAGGATCAAGTTTAATATTATTAGCACGAATTGCAGACATAAATCCTTTAGTTCTCAGTTTGGCTGACTCAAAGGTACTAAGTCCTTTGATTAACGCAAATTTACGATGGCCCATTCTAATAGCATATTCAGTCGCAATTTTGCCGCCAAGTTCATCACCAATCGCATAATTATTAATATCCTTGCGTTTAATTACCCTATTCAAAATAACTAGCGGAATACCAATTTTGTGCAAATATTCAATAAATTGATCATCAGAAGCAGATTGACTTAATAAGATAATGCCGTCAAAGTTGCTAACCGAGACACTGTGGTCTGCCATTGCATTATCAATGCTATTAATTGACAAAGAATAGCCCGTTGGCAATATCTTCTGCGTTTGTTCAATTACATCTGTCAAAAAGCTAGCAGATGTTCCCGTATTTAAATCTGTAAAGAAAATTCCAATCATATATGAGCGATTGGTTACCAAACTTTTAGCATTAATATTAGGAACATAACCTATTTCTTGAGCAATTTTAACTATTTTTTCCCGTGTCTGTGGCTTAACTAATGAACTGCCGTTTAAAGCTCGGGAAACTGTTGTATGTGAAACATTGGCCAATTTAGCAATCGTTCTAATTGTCACAACACTGCCACCTTTATTAATATCTTTCATCACTGCCACTTCCCTTTACATAATGTGTTAGTTTTAGTAAAAATTATTATGGCTGTAACAAAAGAAATGGTCAAGCCTAGAAAAGGCACCTAGAATTATTTATATTTCTAAGTGCCTTTTTTGCCGTTTGATTTTTTACGAAATTGAAATTAGTTTTTTAAAGATTATTTATGTATTTATTTTTTAGAAATTAAAGTAATTTTTAGCATTATTATATGAAATGTCTTGTACTATCTTACCTAATTTCTTAGTATCATCTGGTACTCGTCCTTGTTCTGCCAACTTACCGTAAAAGTTGCACAATACTCGTCTAAAGTACTCATGTCTTGGATAAGAAAGAAAACTACGTGAATCTGTCAGCATCCCAACAAAGTTAGGTAACAAACTTTCTTGAGCGAAAATCCGCAACTGGTTTTCAATGCCTTCAGCGGTATCATTAAACCACCAACCAGCACCTAATTGCAGTTTTTGAACCATTCCCCCCTGGAAACAACCCATCATAGTTGCTAGTTCCATCCAATCATTATTGTTTAACGAATAGAAAATTGTTCTTGGAACTTGATTCTCACTTTGCATTGTCGTGTACAGTTTAGTAATGTGGGTGACAATGTCTGGTTGAGTACCAACTGCATCATATCCAGTATCCGGACCTAACTGGTCAAACATTGGCCGATTTAGATCACGATTAGAATTTATGTGGAATTGCATTGTCCAATCAAATTCATTGTTCAAAGCCATTAACTTTTCTAGCAACATTGTCAGATATTGATCAATTTCTGTTTGACTAAGAGGCTTGTTTTCAATACCCTTTTTGACAATTTGATCTAATTCATCCTTAGTAGCTTCTTTAAAGTGATAAGTTAATAAAGAATGATCTGATAGACGACCGCCCATTTCACTAAAGAATTCAAATCTTTGATGAAGTGCCTTAACAATATCATCAAAACTATTAATCGTCACACCAGAAATTTTGCCTAATTCTTCCAGATATTCGCCATAACCGTCACGATCAATTTGAATTAATTTGTCTGGACGCATTGCTGGCAAGGTCTTAAACCCGTTTTGCTGTTCTTCTTTTTTAAGCAGCTTGTGATACTTTAAATCCGAAGCAGGATCATCAGTCGTACATACAACTTTTACATTCGAGTTCTTAATTAAGTTGCGTGGCTTAAAATCTTCAGTTTGCAGTAATTCATTAGCTTTTTGCCAAATTCTTGGAGCTGATTCTTGGGTAAATTCTTCATCAATATGGAAAAAGCGCCGTAATTCTAGGTGTGTCCACTCATAAAGTGGATTACCATAAGACTTTTCAATGGTTTTTGCCCATTCCACAAACTTTTTATATTCATCACCATCACCGGTGATGTATTTTTCATCTACACCATTTGCCCGCATCAAACGCCATTTATAGTGGTCACCATAATGTCCTTCGTTGAGCCAAATTCTAGTAATGTTTGTGTAATTCTTGTTCTCGTAAATTTCTTCTGGATTCAGGTGGCAGTGAAAATCGATAATTGGCATCTTAGCTGCATAGTCATGAAACAGCGTCTTTGCTGTATCATTTTCCAGCAAAAAATCTTGATTTAATAAACTCATACTAGATTAAAACCTCCTTAGGTTAATCTTGTTAACTAAATTTCTTTAGAAATATCAGTCTTAGGTTCATTCTTATCTAAGGCTTCTTGCTTAGTCTTAACAACACCTTGAAGCAAGTCTAAGTGTTCAGCAATATGGATATTCAAGTACTTGTCGTATAAAGCTTGGTTCTTAAGCAGAATGTTCCAGAACTTATCACGGTATACATAGTGATAGTTGTGCTTCAAGTTCATAATCGGACCAAACATCGTATGTAAAATTTGTCGTGAATCATTGTCATCTAATAATGTATTCACATTAGCTGGTGTAATTGTTTCAGGTTTAGGAGCATTACCATCAGTTTGAGCATCAAAGACGTAGTAATCCTTAACGTCATCAAGATTTTCGTAAGCAAACTTGTACAACTCAACCATAAATTCTGGATCTTTATGAGCAATTACTCGTAATGCCTCAAGCCAGTTAGTACCAGCAGTCTTGACATGCCAACCATTCTTCTTAGAAATCCGGCCAATAATTTCATAAACTGATAATTTATCAGAACCTGAGTGAATACTTAATCTGTAGCCAAAATGTTCAGCGATTGCTTCATGAACAATGTAGTCTTTTTCAAATTCCTTAGGATCACCAATGTAATCAATCGCCTTTTGGAATTCACCAACAAATCTTGGCGCTACTGAAGTTGGCGTAATGCCACGACGCTTCAATTCATTAGCAAAGAAGTAGTGGTTAGGATTAGTTGTCCGATATGGCGTTTCGTCCATTGAAATTTCAAGATCCAAGTTATAAGGGACAATGTATTTTTGGTAAACATTAATTGAAAAGAGAAGTGCATCATAGTAAGTCAATACAGATTCTTCAACGTCATGCTTAGTAAACTTAACTGAATAGCCATTACCAATATCAAAAGTTTTGTTCAAATAAGTATCGTTAAAGTATTTGATTTGTTCTGGATCAAGAGCATTAAATTGTTTATCTAGTTCTTCATCACTCAAGTTAACAGCATCATTATTAACTACTTCTGTTAAATCAAGCGTAATGATTGAACAACCAATCTTAACAGCATAATCAACTTCATAAGGTGTCTTAACGTGGTCACCATCAGCACCCCAGCCATAGGTAAAACCTTCTTCAAAGACTGACCATGAAGCATCTTGGAATACATCTGTATTAGTCCGGTTCATCAAAACTAATTCTCGAATTGATTGTTGAGCCAACACTGGCATTACACCGCGGCCCTTGAACAATCTAATATGAGCATTTGATGCATTGCCTAATCGATCACCTAAACCAAAGGAGTACTTGTAATTACGCCGTGAGGTTGGACGAATCCAGTGGAAACGTTTAGCTAAAGCATTATTGTTATGTTCGTTTAATTCAGCAACTAATAAAGTCGAGTCAACATCTGTCAAAGATTCAACTGCTTCAAAATTTGTAGCAGTCAGACGGTTTTCATAAACTACTAACTTCTTTTGCATAATGCCATCAGTACCCATTTGATGAAGGATAAAGTATACATTGCGCCGATCTACTTGAATTGAGGGCTTATAAATGTGCTCATTAGTCAAACTATCATAGTTGCCATCGGCAGCTAAAATCTCTTTAACGTTACATAATAATTCATTTAAATCCATAATATTTCTCCTATCTACAAAATTACATTTTTAAATAATTAATCTTAGTTATCGCCAATTCGGCCACCTTCCCAGAGGCCATGGTCTAAATCATCAACAATCTTAGCAAAGCGATCATCATCTAATTTATATAAAAAGCCAATGATGATTGCAGCTAAAATCAAGCAAACACCTGGATACAATGTCATTGCTGCTTTAATTCCTCTAAGAGCGCCTGGAGTCTGATGAGCATTGGCAACGTAACCAGTCATTGCCAATACACCTGCAGAAACTAACGCTGCTAAAGACTGCGCAATTTTTCTTGAAAAGTTGAATGCAGCATAGGTGATACCCTCTTTACGAGTACCTGAACGCCATTCGCCATAATCAATTGCATTGGAAACCATTGCCCACGTAATCCCATTCGGAATTGCTAAAGCAGTATAGCCAATCGTTACTAAAACAATAAAGGTAACAACATTATTAGGCAAAACAAAGTTTAAAATATTGGCTATTGCACCAATAACAAAACTCCACATTGCAGTTTTCTTTTGGCCAAAATGTTTGGTAAGAGTCGGAATCATAAATACCCCAATAATTGAACAGCCCATCATAATTGCGTTAATGACTGGCTGCAAGCCAATGTTACCTAGATTATATTCCGCATAAAACACCATCATTTGGTTATTGGTATTCATTGCAGAAATGGTAAACAAAGTCATTAAAATGATTGCTCCCAATGGGCCATTTTTAAAAATAACCTTGAAGTAATCTTTAAAGCCTTCTTTTTGTGCAGATTCGTTTCTGTTAACGTGAACATTTTCCTTCGTGCCAAAATAGCAAATTGCAAACATCACAACACCTAGTACGGCAAAAATTGATGCAGCTAAGAAATAGCCTCGACGTTGGTTACTACCACCAAGCATTACAGTTAACGGGATAAATGCTACACCAGCAATAAATTGGGCTCCTACTGAACCAATTTGTCTTGTCGTTGCCATAAAGCTACGGTCTTGCGTATTTCTGGACATTACTGAAGCTAGTGAACCGTAAGGATCATTAGTGAACGAATAAGTTAAACCCCAGATCATGTAAGCAGCATATGCATAAATAATTTTTTGATTTGTTGATAAACCATTCGGCATTGTAAAGGTAACAATCGTCAAAATTCCTAGAATTATCGCTGAAATCATCATAAACGGTCGAAATTTACCGCGTTTACCAATGTTTTTTCGATTATCAACTACTGAACCTGCTATCGGATCCATAAAAGCATCAAAAATTTTAGTAAACGCAAAGATTCCAGCGACAACTCCTGCACCAATACCAACACCATCAATCCAAAACTTAGTTAAATAAGATTGACCTAGGTCGAACATAAAGCCATTACCAAAATCACCAAAGCCATAGGCAATTTTTTGGTGAAGTGGTATGTGCTTAGATGAATCATTTACCAGCGTAGCATCACAGTCTTTTGCCTTTTTATCAATAATATTCGCATCTACGCTCTCCATTACACACCTCCATATTAAAAATATTTGAATAAATTTATTAGTTACTTAGTCCAAAAAATGCACACGTTAACATTTTTTGTAAAAATATAACTTCGATAACTGCTTCTCTCATTTTTAATGATTAGTGCTTAACGAAATCTGTAATTGAGAGAATTTAGTATTCAAGCATTAGTTGAGCTAATTGTATCTGTAATTCGATAAATCAATAAATTCATTTCTTCAAATATAAGTTTTCTTAATATATTAGTATATCTGAAATCGATTACATAATATTCTTAAAAGATATTTTTGTCAACAAAAAATTTAAAATAAAAAAATAGTTTTCGATCTTAAATCGAAAACTACTATACTAGTGAGTTCAAATGAGTTCAAAAATATTATTCAAAATAATCAGCATAATCGTGGCGTAAAGTTGGCTCCTCATCAAGCATTCGGTGCAAGTGACTTGAAAGCAGCTTAACTGCTACTGCCGGCTGCTTTTCTTTGACAGCTTCTAAAATTTGCTCATGTTCCTTAACTAACGAGTCCCACGACAAACTTTTACTGCGCAGCCTAAGTACACGGAACCGATTTAGCTGCATATTAACCATTTGCAACCATAACCAGACTTGCTCACGACCTGATGCTTGATAAAAATAATGGTGGAAATTTTCATCCTGTTCAAAAAAGCGCATATCATTATGAGTTGTCTTAACTTCAAGCTTCTGGCGCTCAATAATTTGGCGCAAAATCATAAAATCATAATCAGATAACTTTTCAACCGCTTCTTCAATAACCTTCGTTTCAACACTTTCACGCATAAAACGGGCATCCTTTGCCTTTTGCAAATTAATCTTCGAAACATATGTCCCCGATTGCGGCACAGCAACTATCAGCCCAACTTCACGCAATTGAAGAATTGCTTCCCTAATTGGCGTTCTCCCAATCTGTAGTTCTTCACATAAATCTTTTTCAGAAATTTTTTGACCGGGTAAATATTGTAAACTAATAATCCGCTTTAGAATTGTATTGTAAACTTGCTCTTTCATGGTTGAAATCATTGCCATTGTCAGTGACCTCTCTTATTTTATTATCTTCTTTATTACATCATACTCCTATTTACTTGCAAAAAATTCTAAATAAATAAAAATCTCTCAATACATATTGACATTTCCAAATAATGCGTTTACATTAGTAATATATTAGTATATTGAAATCGCAATTAATACTATCTTGTTTATACCTAAGGGGGTATTACAGTGCTTAAGTTAAGTGACAATTATTTAGAAAAAAGCGCTGACTTTGCAGCTCAAGGAATTACTGTTCCTCAATATGATCAAGCTAAAATCACAGCCGAAACTAAAGAAAATCCTGTTTGGGTGCATTTCGGAGGCGGTAATCTTTTCCGTTGTTTCCATGCTAAAATCGCTCAAGACTTATTAAATCAAAACGAACTTTCAAGCGGAGTAGTAGTCGCTGAAACTTACGATGATGAAGTTATTGACAAGATTTACCACGGCTACCAAAACAGAATGTTAAGTGTCGTCATGAACAGTGACGGTTCATTAGAAAAGGAATTATTAGCTAGTGTTGGTGAGTCACTCTACTTCAACCATACAAATCCTAGTGGTTGGAATAGATTAACCGAAATCTTCACTAAACCATCATTGCAATTTGCTACTTTTTCAATTACCGAAAAAGGTTACGCTTTAACTGACGTCAACGGCAATCTAATTGATGCAGCACAAGCTGATATTGAAAATGGTCCTGATAAACCACAAACAAATATGGGGGCAATTGCTCATTTGTTATACGCACGTTACCAGGCTGGTAAATTGCCAATCGCAATGGTCAGCACCGATAACTTTTCACAAAATGGTCTCAAACTGGAAACGGAAGTTCTTAGAATTGCCGAAGGTTGGACTAACAACGGTCTTGTCGACAAAGGCTTTATTGACTATCTGAAGGATCCAAAGCAAGTTTCATTCCCATGGACAATGATTGACCGGATTACACCTAACCCAGCTCAAAGTGTGGCTGATGAACTCAAAGCAAGTGGCTTCGCAGATACTGAGATTGTTCATACAACTAAGCACACCAATATTGCTCCGTTTGGTAACACCGAAAAAATTCATTATCTAGTAATTGAAGACAGCTTTCCTAACGGTCGCCCAGCATTAGAAAAGGCTGGCGTTATGTTAGCAAGTCGCGACACTGTTAATGATGCCGACCAAATGAAAGTTACAGCTTGTTTGAATCCTTTGCATACAGCTCTTGCCATCTATGGTAACTTGCTCGGATACACTTCAATTGCAGCTGAACTTGCCGATGAAGACTTGCTTGGTTTAATCAAAAACCTAGGCTACGGCGAAGACTTACCAGTTGTTAAAGATCCAAAGATTATCAACCCGAAGAAGTTTATTGACGAGCTGATTAACCTTCGGTTACCAAGCAAGAATATTCCTGACACGCCACAAAGAATTGCCAGTGACACTTCACAAAAGATCCCGGTACGTTACGGTGTAACCTTGCAACATTACATCGATGACCCGAAGCTTGACCCAACCAAGCTTGAATTTATCCCGTTAGTTCTTGCTGGTTGGTGCCGCTACTTAATGGGTATCGATGACAATGGCGCAGAATTTACGCAAAGTCGTGATCCATTATTAGCTGACCTAAAGCCTTATGTTGCTAACATTAAACTCGGTGATACCAATACAGATATTCACAAGGCATTAAAACCAATTTTAACTAACGATAGTATTTTTGGTAACGATCTTTACCAAGTAGGAATTGCTGACAAAGTAGAAAACTACTTCAAACAATTAATTGCTGGTAAAGGAGCTGTTCGCTCTACTTTACATGAAACTATTAAAGCGAAGAGCTATCAATTTTAATTAAAAAGGAAGATTTATATTTATGAAAAACATGGGATTTCGGTGGTACGGTGATAACAACGACTCCATCACATTATCAGATATTCGGCAAATTCCGGGTGTATCGCAAGTAGTTGGTACCCTGTTTGATATTCCAGCTGGAGAAGTTTGGCCAAAAGATCAAATTAAGCACCTAAAGGATGAAGTCGAAGCTGCTGGTTTAAAGCTCGAAGTTATCGAGTCAGTTAATGTTCACGATGATATTAAAATCGGCTTGCCAAGTAGAGACAAATATATCGAAAACTACATTCAAACAATTCGCAATTTAGCAGAATACGGTGTTAAGGTTATTTGTTATAATTTCATGCCTGTTTTTGACTGGGTTAGAACTGACTTGCATTACCCATTAGCTGATGGCTCAACTGCTATGGCCTTTGAACAAAAGTACTTGACCGATGACCCACAAAGTATTGCCGATGCAATGCAAAAGAACTCTAACGGTTACGTTCAAGCTGGTTGGGAACCAGAAAGAATGGCTGAAATCAAGCGGTTAATGGCAGCATATAAGGATGTAGATACTGAAAAATTAACTGCTAACCTAAAATACTTCCTTGATGCAATTATTCCAGTCTGTGAAGAATGTGATGTCCGCATGGCAATGCACCCAGATGACCCACCACGTGAATTATTCGGTTTGCCACGGATTTACAAGAACCGTGATGATATGCTTAAGATTGAACAACTGCACGAATCACCATACAATGGCTTCACCATTTGCTGTGGTAGTTTAGGTGAAAATCCAGAAAACGATGTTCCAGCAATTATTCGCGAATTTGCAGCTAGGGACCGTGTCTTCTTTATCCATGGCCGTAACATCAAATTCTTAAATAAAGACGGTGACTTCCACGAATCAGCTGCACTTTCATCCGAAGGTTCACTTGATATGTATGAAATCATCAAAGCTTTGCACGACAATAATTATCAAGGCTACATTCGTCCAGATCACGGACGCGATATTTGGAATGAAAATGGTCGTCCTGGATATGGCCTCTACGACCGTGCTTTAAGTATTACCTACTTGAATGGGCTATGGGAAGCTATTGATAAGGACCGTAAATAATTAATCAACGAAAAAATATCCAGCATAATGCTGGATATTTTTTATGCCTTATTTTTCACGAAAAGTATAAAGATACATTTTCAAATATAAGACACTAGCAAAAATAAAGTAGGGATCTTTGACAGATAGGTACTGACCATCTGTAACTTTTAATTCGACTGGATCAACAAAAATATTGTAATTACTCAGGCGCGAGATTTCATTATCAACGCGCTCAACCACAGAGATGAATGGCACCCCGCTCGTTCGCAACTGTCTAGCAAACAGTCTTGCGTTATCGGAAGTCCCCTTTAGCGTAATCAAAATCACAATGTCATCTTTAGTTAGCGACTTAGGTAATGACGACAACTCATCAACACCTTCAATGAAGAAAATGGTGATATTAATCGTTAAGAATAACCGTCTAATTTCTTGAGCAATATTTCGCTGCAGCGTTCCTGTACCATAGACAAAAACTTTTTTGCTCTTTAATAATGCCCGACAAATATCAGTAAAGTCCTTACTAATTATTTGTTCAACAAATTCATTAATTTGTACCTGATATTGATGAAAAATATCTTCATCAATTCTAGGAACAATACTTTCCTGCTTGAGCAAATAGCGCATTTCTGAAAATCCTTGTAAAGAAATTCTTTTAGAAAAACGAACGATTGCTGACGGCGATACGTTACATTTGGATGCTAGTTGTGTCAAATTTAATGATAAAACCGATTTCTTAGAAGATTTTATGACCCGCCAAATATGTTTATCAGTATCTGTAAGCCGCTCAAAGTTTTTAATTACTAGATCGTCAATCACCAGCACTACCTCCATTAAATGAACTATCATCAATAAAATAATTCGTTGACTAATTGCATTGTCTGTCATTATTCTATCTATTTCAAGTACATTAAACAAAGAACCTGATTATGCGAGGTACAACAAGTTTTCACTCACATCTATTTGCTTTAGATTATCTTCCGGCTTTTCAACTTGATGACCATTATTATCTGTAATAATCATGACTACTATCGGATCATAACCAGCCTTTTTAATGTTAGCTAAATCCATTTTAATTAGCGGCTGACCTTGTTTGACTTCTTCGCCCTGCTCAACTTCTGCAGTAAAGCCCTTGCCGTGCAGATCAACTGTATCAATTCCTAAATGCAGCAAAATTTCACAGCCTGTCTGGGCATCTTTAAGTCCGATTGCATGTTTAGTCTTTGCTAGCATCACTACCTGACCCGTAACCGGTGAAGTTACTTCACCAGTTGTTGGTTCAATCGCAATTGTTTTACCTAAAATTTCTTGAGCAAAAGTTTCATCATTAATATCTTTAGCAGGCACAATTTGGCCTGCAACTGGAGCAACTACTTCACCAGAATTGCTGTTTGTAGTTGCAACTGGCTCAGTATCAGCAACATTTTTACCAGCTTTAGCTTGTTCCCATTCTTGAATCTTCTTATTAGGATCAAAGAAGAAGTAAACTAGCGAACCAGAAACTAACATCGCCGTAATATGAATAATAAAGTAGTTAATCAATGCTTGTTTACTGTACAAATATGTAACTAAACCCGGAATAGCGGCTACGCCCATACCAGAACTTGCGGCATGCAGTAAACCAGCTACCATCCCTGAAACAGCACCACCACATAGGGCAAAGATAAATGGCGTCCCAAATTGTAAGTTAACACCAAAGATAGCAGGTTCAGTAATTCCCAAAAATGCTGGCAATGATGAAGAAGTGTATAGACTGCGCTTCTTAGCATCCTTAACTTTCAATCCTGTTACTAGAGCTGCGGTTGCTTGAGCGATAATCCCACCAGTAATCATTGCGTTAAATTGGTTGAAACCAGTAGTAGCAAGCAGACTAGATTCTAGTGCTAAGAAGATATGGTGCATCCCCGTAACCACAATCGCCTGTTGGGTACCACCAATAATTAATCCACCTAAACCAAATGGCAGATTGATTACAGCCTTAGCAACAAACAAGATACCGTGTTCAATCTCCTGACAAACTGGCCCAATAACTAACAGACCAAGTAATCCTGAAATCAGCAGTGTAACAAACGGTGTAATTATTAAGTCCAAACTATCTGGAACTATCTTTTTCAGTTTTTTCTCAATATATGCAGCTAGCATAACTACTACTAACGCAGGTAACACCGACCCAGCATAGCTGACAACATTGTCTTGAATGCCAAAGATATTAATCGTCAGTGCCTTTGCCGTTCCCTTAATAATATCGTTAGGGTTAGGCAAGAGTGGGTTAACTAACATCAAACCGAGGATTAATCCTAATACTGGTGACCCACCAAACTGGCGCATTCCTGACCATGCAATTAAAACTGGTAGGAAGGTAAATGCTGTTTTCATCAAAACCGTGGCAATAGTCAATGCAGCTGGACTCATGTGGACATTAAACGCCGTCAAGCAGTTAATAATCCCACTGAATAATCCAGTCGCAACCAAAGCAGGAATTACGGGGATAAAAATATCTCCCAAAATTCGGGACACCTTTTGTGGTAAGGACATGCCCTCATATTGACTAGCTTGCCCGCCATCTTGGTTATCGTTATTAGACACCAA
This sequence comes from Lactobacillus sp. ESL0677, assembly GCF_029392875.1. Lineage (NCBI taxonomy): Bacteria > Bacillati > Bacillota > Bacilli > Lactobacillales > Lactobacillaceae > Lactobacillus > Lactobacillus sp. ESL0677. Next base: position 1,970,717 of record NZ_CP113946.1, read on the forward strand.
ATTGTAAATTCGGTCTACTAGCCCAGTACCCAAGATAACTTGGAACTGATCACCAGAGTAAAATTCACCCTTAACGCCAGCAATTGAACTAATACCGTCTTCATTAATCTTACTTTTATCAAATGGCGTAATTCTAAGTCTAGTTGAACAATGTGACACGTTCTTAATATTATTTTTTCCGCCTATGTTTGCCAAAATTTCTTTAGCAATATTACGATCATTGGTTTTCAACGGTCTTACCTCCTTATTTATGGTCTAACGCAAGTGCCATCTGGCAATCTGCTAATTGTCCAATCACTGGTCCAATCATCCTTAAATGAAATTTCCGGATATTCTTTAGCTGCTTCTTCATCAATATCAACGCCGATACCAGGACGGTCATTAACATAAATATAACCATCACGAACAGTAGGGGTCCCCGGAAATACCCGATAGGTATTTTCCTTAATGCTATTGCTCCACTCCTGAACACCACAATTATGTGAAGATAAACTCAATTGGGCATTGACAGCATGACCAATAGCTGACAAGTCTCCCGGGCCATGCCATGAAGTCTGAATGCCGTACAAATCGGCAAAAGCAATTAACTTCCTGATTGGAGTAATGCCACCAATCTGACTAATATGACATCTGATAAAGTCAATATCACGATCCTGAATGACCTTCATCCATTCGCGCGGATTATTAAACAATTCACCCATCGATAGAGGCACACTTGTCTGCTCCCTAACTCTACCTAACCAATCCATTTGTTCTAGTGAAACAACATCTTCCATGAACAATGGTGAAAACTTTTCCATTTTTCTTAAAAAAATAATTGCTTGATTAGGCGTCAATCGTTCATGAACATCATGAATTAGTCTTATCTTGTCACCGAACACATCATGAACCTTAGTAAAAGCTCGTAAAACTGTGTCCATATACAAGTATGGATCATAATAAACACCATCATTAGGCCCAGTCACTGAACCATAATCTGAACCACCATAACCGTTAACTTGAACCCGAATATTAGTCCAACCTTGGTCGACCTTACCTTGAACCTGCTTAACGGCATCATCTACCGAAGAAGCATCAACATGGGTATATGCAGGAATGGCATCACGACATTTACCGCCAAATAGTTCATATAGTGGCATGTCAGCCAACTTCCCCTTAATATCCCACAAGGCCATGTCAATTCCTGCTACTGCATTATTGAGAACTGGACCATTGCGCCAGTATGAGTTAGCTGTGCAGGCCTGCCAAATATCTTCAATATTGTTTGGGAATTTTCCAATCAACATCGGCTTAAGATAGCTGTCAATTGCCTTCTTAACAACCTTAATTCTTTGAGTAAATGTTGCGCACCCAACACCATAAATGCTTGGGTCATTTGTCAACACTTTGACAACTAACAAATTTATTCCTTCCGGAGCAGTGATAATGGTTTTAACATCTGTTATTACCAATTTCTTCATGAATCCTTCACCTCTCACTTTCTAAAACAGTTTTTATTGTAAGGGCTTCATCAAAAAATAGATATACTTCTTGACCATTTGAATTTTTACTTCACAAGTTGAACTATTTTTTATTTCTTAAAAAATTTTTTAAACAAAAAAGAGCCTTACAACCGTAAGACTCTTACTAGTTTATAAAAATTTTTATCTTAAAACACGCATATTGCTCTGCTTATCCATTACCGCACGAATTTCTGCATCAGTAACCAAATTAAGATCGCCGCTAATGGTCAGTTTCAAAACGCTGGCAGCAATCGCGTAATCAAGTCTATCTTGAGCGCTGAAATCATGCAACAAGCCGTGCACTAGACCAGCACCAAAGGCATCGCCAGCAGCAACACCTTCCCACACGTGCATCTTATAAATTGGCGTTTCATAAACTTGCCCGTGATCAATCATCAGCGCCATCCATTCCGAATCCTCAACAGAATGAATGTTGCGTAAGACGCTGGCAACAGTTTGACACTTAGGGTATTTAGCAGTGATGGCCTGCATCCCTTTAATAAAAGCATCTTTTTGTTCAATACCGCAGCTCATATCACCATCAAAAGCCTTGATACCCAATGTTGCTTCAAAATCTTCATCATTTGCCAAACAAACATCGACATACGGCATTAGTTGCGCCATTGCCTGTTGTGCCTTTTCTGGAGACCACATTTTACCGCGATAATTCAGATCGCACACAACCTGAATATCATGCTCAAGACAATACTGACAAGCCGCTAATACTGCCTGAAACATTTCAGTGGAAATAGCAGGCGTAATTCCTGAAAAGTAGAAATAACTGGCGTCTTGCAAAATTTCGGCCCAATCATATTCTGCCGCCTTTGAAACTGCAAAAGAACTACCAGCACGATCATAAACCACACTGGTGTTGCGAACACTCGCACCTTTTTCAAAGAAATAAATACCTAGTCTTGGTCCGCCAATTCGTATTTCAGCTGTATCAACACTATAGCGGCGCAAAGTTCCTAAGGCTGCTTGGCCAACTGCGTTTTGCGGTACTTTAGAAACAAACTGCGCATGATCGCCAAGTAATGACAACGACGTTGCTACATTAGCTTCCGCACCACCGTAAAGACCCGAAAAAGTATCAGTTTGAATAATCCGTTGGTTCTCTGCTGGCTTAAGTCGCAGCATCATTTCGCCAAAAGTTACTACCTTCTGCATTCGTCTCACCTATTTTCCTTGGATTCGTAAAATTTCCTTATGGTAGGCTTCTGCTTGTTTAGTCACTGCATCGTAGTCACCTTTAGCAGCTGCTGCTGTTAAGTTGCTGCCGGCACCAACGACAACAACACCGGCTTCGAACCACTCGCGCATGTTCTCAAGGTTAACGCCACCAGTTGGCATAATGTTAACTTGAGGCAATGGTGCCTTAACTGCCTTGATAAAGCCGCGACCCAAGACACTGCCTGGAAATACTTTGACAATTTCTGCACCATAACGCATTGCTGTTTGAATTTCAGTAACTGTCATGCAGCCTGGCATGTAAGGAATTTGGTATTCATTACACAATAATGCTACTTCCTTATCAAAGGATGGCGCAACGATAAATTTAGCACCAGCCATAATGGCAATTCTTGCAGTAACAGCATCTAATACTGTACCGGCACCAACAACAACTGCTGGGTCAGCGCTATATTCATCGTGAAGCTCGCGAATAATTTCATCTGCTTGTGGCGCGGTGAATGTTAATTCGATCGCCTTAACGCCGCCTTTAATACAAGCAACTGCTGTTTTGTAAGCTTCTTCTTTTGACTTGCCGCGAACAACAGCAACCACACCCGCATTCTGCACTGCAAGTAATGTTTCAGTCTTTTGCATAATATTTCCTCCAATTTTTATCACTAATTATAACTTTATGGTAAACCTTTACCTTAATTTTTTCAATCATTATCTTGGCAGTAAAGATAATTCATCCCTCCTAATTAGTTGTTTGCTATAATAGCGATATAAACATTGGATTTGAGGCTTTTATGAAAAGAAAAACAGCTAGTATTAAAGACGTCGCTAACCTAGCAGGCGTATCAATCGCAACCGTGTCACGATTTTTACACGGAAAATATAATCGGATGTCACAAATGACTGCCCAAAAGGTTGCTAGTGCAATTGAACAACTAAATTACGTGCCTAATGCAGCAGCTCAACAATTGATTACCAATAAAAGTAAAACGATTGCAATTATTGTAGCCAATATTGCCGACTCATTTTCAACCGAATTATTTAAAGGAGCCAGTTCAGTTCTAGAGCCCGTCGGTTATACAACAGTGATGCTCGACACCGACTCGCAGCAACAAAAGGAAGAACATTTAATCAATGCCGTTGGTTTAAACACTTATGATGGCCTGATTTTACAGCCTTTAAGTAGCGACGTTGCCACGATTAAAGATGAGGTGCGCCGCAAAATCCCCATCGTTATCCTCGATCGTAAATTAGCCTACTCTCCCTGGCCGCAAGTTTTAAGTGATAATCGCAGTGCTAGCTATCGCGCCGCTAAATATTTTCATCAGCATCATTGCACCGATGCAATTGTCTTATCTTCACCAATTTCTGTCGCTTCTACAAGACAAGAACGGTTAGCTGGAATTAAAGAAGTCTATCCTCAGGCAACAATCCTAGAATTTAACGACGAGAGCAATCAAAATGCTGTCTATCAAAAAATAGGTAAAGCTTTAACTAATAATCAAAAAACTGTTTTGTTTTTTCTCGAAGAACGGTGGCTACTTGCCCTGTTGCCACGGCTAATCAACGATAAGCTACTTAACGAAAAGAAACTACAAATTTCAGGCTTTGCCGATACCGATTTAATTTCAACGATTTGGCCCACTGCTAAAATGATTATTCAAAATCCTTACCAAATGGGTAAAAGTGCTGGTCAAATCATGCTTAATTTACTAAACGAAAATCGGAATATTCCCGAAGTCACAACCATTAAAACGGAATTTAAGCCAAAATAGGTACTAACAAATTTCTGATTTAGCTAATCGTAATGCCACCTGTAATTGTAGTAATTTTCACATGATTATCGCTAGTGAAGTTTCTGCCTGTCTGATTGGCAAAGCAGCGCACATGCCCTGCTACTGTTGATAATTGATAGTCACTGGTTGGATCAGCTTGAGTAATGCGCACACCACCGTTAGTTAGCTTCAGGATATTTTGCCCCAATAATTGACTGGCATCAATTTTAGCACCTCCATTTTTTAATCGGGCATCAAGAGTCAGTTGACTGTGATTAATTTTGATACTGCCATTGGCAATTCGCAGCATTGTCTGTGGCAAACTAGATTGTGTAATTGTTACAGAACCATTGGCCGTTTTAAGTGCCACTTGCCCAGTAACTTTCAGTCCATTTAATTTGCTGGCACCATTTTTAAGCTCCAATGCTAAATTACTACAAGTAATAGCGGCAAGATTGACGCTGCCATTACAATCATTAATCTCAATCATGTCTAAAGATACTGCACTAGGAATGGTAATTTCAATTCGAGGTTGCTCTAGGTATAAGTGAAGTAAATTAAGCTGAACAATATCGACATCACTTTCAGTAACAATTAATTCATTGCCATTGACCTCAGCGTGTAAAGTCTGTCTCTTAGTATCTGTAAGTGTAACTTGGTAAGATGTTGCGGCGGTAATCGTAACGGTCGCATTTTTAACATTAATTTTGATATTGGTAAAAGTAGCAGCGGGAATTGTATGTGTCATTTGATTAATAAAAGTCATAGTTGTCCTCCTTGTATGTTGTTTTGTTATACTCATCATTAAAGACTTATTATTAATAAAAACAATCAAAATTCAGTAAGTGGTCGGTTACCATGCCTAAGAGGTAGTAATATACAACTAAAAATATTGCTGTTCTCTTTAAGACCAAGACCATAATAAAACCCCGAAATTAGAAAAATCTAATTTCGAGGTTTCGTTTCATTTTATATTTTTCGGTCAAATTTTAATCAATTGTTTGTACCCAACCTTCAGGGCCCTCTTTATCACCATATTGGATAGCAATCAATTCATTGTACAACTTAGTTGTGACAGGGCCAGTCTTGTCTTCACTGTAAATGACATGCTTTTGTCCCTTGTAAGTGATTGAACCAACTGGCGAAATTACGGCAGCCGTGCCCATTGCGCCAGCTTCCTTCATCTTAAAGGCTTCTTCCAAAGTAATTTGACGTTCAACTGGGTTCAAGCCTTGACGCTTAGCAACTTCGAGCAGAGATCTCTTAGTGATTGAAACCAAAATTGATTCGGATTTTGGTGTGACAAATTGACCTTCTTGAGTAATACCGAAGAAGTTAGCACCACCAAATTCATCAACATACTTGTGCTCACGTGGATCAAGGTACAAGCAATCGGCAAAGCCTTCTTTATGTGCTTCAACTGATGGCAATAAGCTGCTGGCATAGTTCCCCGAAGTCTTAGCTTGACCCGTACCAGCATAAGCAGCACGGTCATACGGACTAACTTTGTAAGCTGCTGGATTCAAGCCTTTAATATATGCACCAACTGGTGTAGCGAAAATCCGCAGAGTATATTCTGTCGCTGCAGCAACACCCAAAGCTTGTGAGGTGCCAATCATAAATGGCCGAACATAAAGCGTTGCACCGCTATCATATGGTGGAACATATTCTTTATTAGCCAACACAACTTGCTTAACCGCCTCAACAAATTTATCTTCTGGATATGGCGGCATTGCTAAACGTTCAGCTGATAAAGCAAACCGGTGGGCATTTTGATCAGGCCGGAACAGATTAATTTTACCGTCTTTTCTACGATAAGCCTTCAGACCTTCGAAAATTTCCTGACCATAGTGCAACACTTCCGCACCTTCGGAAAGAGTCACAGTCGAATCTTCGACTAATTTTCCTTCTTGCCATTCACCATCTTTATATTTAGCTTCATAACGATATGGTAGATCGCGATATTCAAAGCCTAGATTATTCCAATCAAGATCTGCTAATTTTTGTTTCATCAGAGTACCTCCACTTATTAATTTTTAGAATAGATATGAAAATTTATGCCATGTTATTTTCATAATTATTTAATTGCTACCTAATTTAACTCATAAAGATACAGATGTCAACAGCAGATGATAGTTTCTTCTACCTATATATAACAAAAACGCCACTTTTAAAAAGTGACGTTTTTAAAATTAAATTATTTCTCTTCTTTTGCGACTTTTTCGGCGTCGGCTTCTACCTTGGGATTAATATCCAATATCGCCTCACCGTTCAAGTAAACATGCTTATCATCAGCAGTAAACTTAACTTCTTTAGTATCTGGTTCCTTCATTAACAATTTAGCAATTGGCGTTTCCAAATCTTGCTCAACTACCCGACGCAATGGCCGTGCACCAAATTTCTTGTCGTAACCCTTCTCTGCGATATAGGCCTTAGTTTCATGTGAAACATCAACCTGAACTTTTCTCTTGGCAAGAACTTGGTCCATCTTCTTGAGGTAAATATCGATAATCTTGGTCATATCTTCTTCACTCAAAGAGTTAAACGGTACAATTGCATCCAGACGGTTCAAGAACTCAGGTCTAAAGTAAGCTTCTAGTGCCTGAATCATCTTATCGTGGTCAACTTTGCCATCTTTAAGTAGATTATCAGAAAAGCCGGCATTAGAAGTCATAATTAAGATTGTATCCTTGAAGGAAACAGTCCTGCCTTGAGCATCTGTTAAGCGACCATCATCCATAATTTGTAATAATGCGTTGAAGACTTGTGGGTTAGCCTTTTCAATTTCATCAAACAAAATCAAACTATACGGCTGGTGACGGACTTTTTCAGTTAATTGACCACCCTCACCATAACCAACATAACCTGGAGCAGAACCTATTAATTTGTTAACTGCCATTTGGTCTTGATACTCTGACATATCGAGGCGAATCAAGTGGTTTTCACCACCGAACAACTGAATTGCTAATTGCTTGGCCAGTTCTGTCTTACCAACACCAGTTGGGCCAGTGAGCAGGAATGAACCAGTTGGGCGATCATTATCTTTGAAAACTTGCTTACGCGCAATCGCGTCGGTAATAATATCAATCGCACTATCTTGATCAATTACCGCCTTCTTTAGTCGTTTAGCTAAGTCAAGATTATGTTGCCCCTCGCTTGCGTGCAATTCACTCATCGGAATCTTGGTTCTTGCTTCAATTAAGGCATAAATATCTTGAGCCGTAACTCGCGGCGTTGCAACATCATGAACATGATCCTTTTTATCGGTCAATTCCTTGATTTGCTTCTTTAAATCACTAGCTCTAGTATAGTCTTCCTTTTCAGCAGCCTCTCTCTTCTCGTGTTCAAGATGCCCAATTCGCTCCTGCAGACTAGCTTCATCTTCGGGAACAGTATCCAGACCTTTTTTGGCACCAGCTTCATCCATTAAGTCGATTGCCTTATCTGGTAAATACCGACCTTGAATGTAACGCTGTGACAATTCAACGGCTAAGCGCAAAGCACTGTCATCATATTTAACATGGTGATATTCTTCATACTTTTTCTTTAAGCCTTCCAGAATTTTAACAGTCACATCAGCCGATGGCTCTGGTACTTGTACTGGTTGGAAACGCCGGGCCAAAGCTGCATCGTTTTCAATTCTACGGTATTCACTGGTGGTTGTTGCCCCAATTAAATTCAAATCACCGCTAGCCAAAGCTGGCTTCAAAATGTTGGCAGCATCGCCGCTATTATTTTCAGAATCAGTTGAGCCAGCACCGACAATATTGTGCAATTCATCAATGAACAAGATAATGTTCGGATCTTTTTTAGCTTGGTCAATGACCTTCTTCAGGCGTTCTTCAAAACTGCCCCGCAAACTAGAACCTGCAACCATATCATTAATATTAACATCGATAATATGCTTGTCCTTCATTTTGTCTGGAACATCACCGCTCGCAATCTTTTGTGCCAAGCCCTCAACAATCGCTGTCTTACCAACACCGGCAGGACCGACTAAGACAGGATTATTCTTTTTCCGCCGACTTAAAATTTCAATTACTTCCTGAATTTGCTCATCACGACCAATTACGGGATCGTATTTATGCTTTTTTGCCTGCTCAACTAAGTCAACACCAATTGGCTTGTCCTGCTTAGGGTCTGGACCAGCAACCGGACTTTGACCATTAAAATTTTGCGGCGATAGGTGCATATCACCTGAATAATGGATTGGTATTGAGCCGTTGTCAGAATCCTTCATATTACCAAAGAAGGAATTGTTTAATTCGTTAAATAAATTATCAAAATCGTTATCAAAGTATGCCATTTATTAACACCCCTTATTATAGTTTTTCGTCTGCAATTAGCACTCTACTAATCGGAGTGCTAACCTGTTTACATCCTAAATTATAACAGGTTATCCACAAATAGCAAATTATTTGTCTCACTTTTCCACAATGTATAGCTTTATTCTTAGGTAAACAAAAAAATGCCGATAAATCGGCAATTTGCATAGACTATTTATTATTTTTTTGATATAAATCATAGTGTTTACGCAAATATTTTGCAGTCAAGCTTGTGGAATTTTTGGAAATATCCACAGGCATACCTTTGGCAACTATTTTACCTCCCTGCTGACCACCACGTGGTCCCATGTCAATCATATAATCACTATTAGCTATCACATCTAAGTCATGAGTAATTGTAATAATTGTTGCCTGCTGAGCTAACAATTTTTGCAAAACCACTAGCAATGTCCGCACATCATACGGGTGTAAACCAACTGTCGGCTCATCAAAGACAAACAGACTACCCTTTTGCTTACGGTGCAGGTGACTAGTTAGTTTTAACCGCTGCGCTTCACCACCTGATAAAGCTGGCGTTGACTCACCTAAATGCAAATAGCCCAAGCCCATATCGTGCAAGGTTGTGACTGTTTTTTGAATTGCCGGCACTTTGGCAAATAATCCTTGATTGAGTACATCATCAACTGAAAGAGCTAAAACATCCGCAATACTCAACCCCTGCCATTTAACTTGCAAAACTTTGGAGTTATAGCGTCGCCCGCCACACACAGAGCAAGTTTCCACCATATCAGGCAAGTATTGAATATCAAGTGCAATTACCCCCGTCCCACCACAGGCTGGACAGGCACCTTCTTTATTATTATAAGAAAAATGAGTGGCCTTATATTTTAACTGCTTTGCTAGTGGCTGGTTAGCGAATAATTTGCGCAAATTCGTCATAATATCAGTATACGTCGCAACCGTTGAGCGCTGATTTTTACCAACTGGCGCAGAATTTACACTAATCACATTCGTAATTCCGCTGGCTGCTAAATCTTTGACCCAAGCTGGACCAGACTCAGACTTTTTTTGCGCCTCAAGTGCTGGTAACAGCGAATCAAGAATCATCGTTGTCTTGCCAGCACCGGAAAAGCCAGTAATTGAGGTCAAGCGACCAACAGGAATTTGCGCGTGAACATCGTGCAGATTAAAGCGATCAGTAACTGTAAAAGCAATCTTCCCCTTGGCAAACAAAGTATCTTCCTTAGCCTGTAGCCTAACTTGTAAAGGTGCGTCACCTGTTAGATAAGGGCCAATGTGTGAATTTTCATTTTGCTTAATCTGATTAGGCGTGCCTTGAGCAATAATTTGGCCACCTTGACTGCCAGATCCTGGGCCAATTTCAATAATCCAATCGGCTGCGTTAATAATTGATGTTTCATGATCAACAACGACCAAGGAGTTACCCTGATTAACTAATTCATGAAAAACATCAATCAATCCAGCTACATTATCTGAGTGCAGACCAACAGACGGCTCATCTAAAACGTACAATACACCAGTCGTTTCTGTTCTAAGCGTCCGGCCCAACTGTATTCGCTGCAACTCTCCCGTTGATAAGGTGCTAGCTTGCCGCGCCAAACTTAAATAATCTAAGCCCAACTTTAACAGCGGCTTAACCTGATGCATCAATTCACCGGTTAAATTTTGAGCTAGCGCCTGCATATCTTCTGGTAATTCAGTCAAAATCGCTTGCATATAGTCACCCAACTCACCCAGAGTTAGTTGCTCTGCCGCTACAATATTTTTACCGGCAACTAGCTGCGTCCAGCGACTAGGATCAATCCGCGAGCCGTGACAACGTGGACAGGTGCTAAAACGGTAAAAGGCGTTAATCCGCTCTAAGCCACGTTCTGACTTGGTAGTTTTACGCGAATTAGCAACAGCATTATAGGCATTTTCATATAAAGCATCTAAATGATAAACTCGTCCAGTTGAAGTTGGAAGATCAATTGGGATTTTTCGTTCTTCACCATGTAAAACAATCTGCTTTTCCTTAGCTGTTAATTCTTTATACGGAATATCGGTGCGAACGCCGAGCTCACGTGCAATCCGCCACATCCAGTTACGTCCCGGAATCTGCCATGTGGCCACAGCCCCTTGCTCAAGCGATAAATTTTTATCGGCAATAATCTTGTCGTCATCAATCTGCTCAACTGTTCCCAAACCCTGACATTGTGTACAGGCGCCATCAGAATTAAAGGCAAAATCTTCCGCACTAAACGCATAAAATTTAACACCACAAGTTGGACAGATTATTTGTCCCATTGCATCCCCCGATAGGTCCATTGCTTGAGCAATTTTAATTGTTGGCGCCACCCGATGACCGTTAGGACAAACTGGTGAGCCCAACCGTGAAAAAATCAGCCGTAAAATATTAAAAATTTCGGTTACCGTGCCAACCGTCGACCGCACACCAGGGATTGTCGGCCTTTGCCGTAATGCCAAAGCTGACGGAATATGTTTTACCTCATCAACGGTGGCTCGACCAACTTGGCTAATTCGGCGTCTGGTATAAGTCGCTAGCGAATCAAGGTAACGCCGCGCACCTTCAGCATATAAAATCCCCATCGCCAAGCTTGATTTTCCCGATCCGCTAAGACCAGAAATAGCAACAAACTTATGCAGCGGAATATTGACATTTATATTTTTCAAATTATTTACACGGCCACCACGTACTTCAATTTGAGTTGGCTGCTCTTGATATTTCATGTTCATTGTCCCTTTTATTTATTTGGCTTTGGTTGTCTTTCCGACCTCAACAAATATTGTCTAATCAATTGAACAACCTGCTTATTTTGTGGCAAATCCGAATGGTCGGCTTCTTTACCCGTAACTGTCATTGCCGTATATGATTTAACCTGATTTTGAAAAATAAACTTGCCTGCTGCAACACTTGATTCAGGAACGATGCCATCTGACTCATAATTTTTACCACCGGATAATGAATACACTCGCAAATTCTTAGGCAATTTGGAGCGACTTTTAATAAAATCAGCCAGCATTTGCGTGTGATTAGCCATATTATTTTCCGTAAAATTATACGGCGTCCCTAAGGTCATCAGGCACTTCATTTTCGTCTCACTAGAATAGTCTGCATAATAATGCTCAAGCCAGTACGTCCAAATTAAGCCACCGTTAGAATGACCAAACGCCTTAAAATTATTGAATTTATAATTACTCATTAGCGAGTCAAAGGCAATATCCAACCAATGTGCCTGCTTTTTAATATTGGCATAACCATCCTTATTATTATCAAAGCCAATAATAATGAACGGTTCTAGGTCATTTTTACCAATTGAACCGGTGTAAGAAAGTTTTGATTCACGTGAAACATTAATTTTTAAAACGCTATGATGATGCAGTGTTGTCTTATTCAGCTGGTCGATTAACTGGTTAAACCGCTCAGTTGTCGCACTCGACCCCGGAACCATAATCACTGGCGACAATAATGATTTACTGCGTTCAGCACGAGCATTGTTGGATTTCTTCATCCAATTATATCCTGGAATTGCCAGCAACAGTAATATGATTATCAGCAAACAAATCCACTTAAAATTCTTATTTTTGCGCATTAATCGCACCTTCTTGTTCAGGATTAAGCCGAGGCTCAATCTTCTCACCAATTTTAATAATCGGTAACAATAGACAAGCATCCAACACTAACAAAATTATCGGGAAAACTAATGCCACCCAATCACCATTAGTACCGAAAAACGGAATTAAAATTCCCGGTGTACCCTTTAAAATCGGATAGACTGACACGGGTAAAATATGAAGACTAATCGCACAGGCAGCAAGCAGCATATTTATCAGCGGCAATACTAATATCGGCAAAATAAACAACGGATTTAAAATTAGCGGCATCCCCACAGCAAAGCCCAATGTTGAGCTAAACGCTACTGGTAATAAGCTGAGCAGTGCCAACGCCTCAATCTCATGATTTTTTTGTCTAAGCAAAAGCACCACAATAATTGCCAGCACAATACTTGTACCACCCATCGTCCCATAATTATTAATTAGTGAACTACCTAAAAATTTGTACGGTACATTCCATGAATTACCGTGATGCAACGCATAAGTCAAATTTTCTGCTGTATAAGCATTGTTAATCGTTCCCGACATTGAACGTAGTGGATAGCCAATGCCTAACCACCCTAACAACGTGATTACTGCCGATAATAACATGCCTTCAGCCAAATTATTGGTCGTTTGCATTCGGCTGACAATTTCATTAAAACTCGCAGAATTTAACATTTTTAGTTGGAGTTCATAAATAATAACTCCTAAAATAATACCTAAAATCAATGATACGACCATTGGCAGCACACTTGCCCACGCCCGATGACGAATCCATTTAACGTTCTCTCTTTTAACAAGAACGTACCGTTTGCCCAAAAGATGAAAAACCTGCCCCACACAATAACCGACGATTAACGCAATAAACACACCATCAACCTGCAATAAGCTAGCTGTAAAGGGCACGCGACTATCGCGGCCGCTACTTGAAGCATACGCGCAAAAAAGAATAACTAACACAGCCGCCATGCCAGCCATTGTTGAATCGCGCTGATATATTCGAGCAGTATAACGCGCCATAAAATAGGTGGCATAAACGCCAAAAACGCCAAAAGTCACCTGCACCATTCCGCGACTTACAAAGGAACCAGCATACCATAAATGATCTGACAAAATTTTATCCAAACCAAAAATATTGTAAATCAACCCGTTAGGCGAAAATACAAGATCAAATAAAAGTTGAAAATATGAACCCAAAACAGCAATCGGCATTAACATTACTAGTGTTCTTTGCGTTGCTTGAAAAAATGAACGTTGCCGCAACCACACTACAGTCCTTGTAAAAAAATCAATCATTAATTTACGCCTTTACTTTATTAATCTAAATAATAATACTCAACTCTCTTAAGTCTACCAGCTCTAAACAATTAGTGGTTTTTTAACAGCAAATTTTAAAAAAATGCTATAATGAGTGTAGTTTGTGAAAGGTGAAAAAATGAGTAAGAAGAGAATTGAGTTAAACGAAAAAACAGAAAAATTGGTAGAAAAATATCTTGATGTAAATGAATCTGATATTAATGAATTGACCAATAAGGCGCTGCAGTCGTTTCTTATTAATCATCTCAGTGCTAGCCAAGTCAAAGACGCATTACAAGAAATAGATGGTATCAGCGGGGCAAGCACTAAATATTCAGAACACTTATTTAAAAATAGCATTGACGACTTAAACAGATTCTAAAATCTGTTACTAACTAAAAAAGCAGGAGCTTACTCCTGCTTTTTTTATTCCCTAAATTGGTTACCCGCCAAATTCCGGTAAAATTCTGCCTTAGTCGCTTGAATATATGGTGTCAGTACTAATGAACCAATACCAACACATAGGCCAATTATTGCCGCGTGAGCAAACACTTGATAAAGACTCGTAATACTAATCAAAGCGGTTAATCCAAAACTAATTAAGCCGCTCACTACATACAGCAAAATATACCAGCCCATAAAACTCAGGTCGAGGACAAACAACTCCCACTTGTGTCCAGCCATTAAGTCTTTGCTAGCTGTCACCCCAGCAGTAAACCCAACATGCTGACCACTATCTACCATGTCTTTTACAATATAAGGCGTCATCGCGTAAGAATAAGACTTAATTAACCCGGGGATAACTAACAATAAAAACCATAAAAATTCAAAAACATTTTGCATCAAATAATTGAGCAGTTCTGGAATAAAAAGATTATCATAAAAGGCCGAAAAAGCCGACTTAATAACGTTATCCTTACGACCATCACATAAATTTAAAAAGGTGACCGCGTAACTCAATGCAAAAAAACTAATAAAAATTGATAAGCCAATTTGCAATAACCATTGCAGCTGAACCTTGTAATCCATTCCCGCAATGTTACCGCGCACAGCAAACTGCATATAACTAGGACTAGAAACAATTAAATTAATTACAGAAATAATCAATGCTACGCCAACAGCCCAGCGCCAATTACCATGTAATTTTTCTTTTGCCTCTGCTTTTAATTCTGCTCTGGTCATAGTTAAGCTCCTTTTTATTAGTAAATATAATTTATATTATACACTATTTTTATAAAAATAATAGCAGAAGTTAAGGCATCAAAAAAGCCTAGTTCCACCAACATCGGAACTAAGCTCACACAGTGTTGTGCCGTTATTACTGACCACATATAGAAGTTAGCATTTTCGCTACCGGAGAAAATGAATACTTTCCTATAACGACACAACAAAATTTTAGCATTCAATTTGACAAAAGACAAGGTTTAACCTGTTATATTTTCACTACCAGACTTTAAGCCAATCAGTCGACCCATAATTTGATTAATCTCTGCCTTTAAAATGACAAACTGACCAGCCTTAGTCTGGTTAGACTGGATAATCATCATTGTCTTACCATTATCAGTAGTACGCATAAAGGTATAGTAACCCTCGCCAGCACCATTAGCGGTTTTAACATTGTACTTAATGTTATTGTATAAACCACCATTATAATATACGGGTGGACCAGCTTCATACAGCAACTTGCGACTTGCGTTAGTTAAAATTTTACCAGCTAAAATATAATGCATTACTTTAGCAACATCTTCATTTGACATGACAACAGAACCAGCACCAAGCTCATTACGAGCATCGCGCAAAGCCGCCTTGTGCTTAACAGTAATATAGCGACCATGATGATAAATCATCCCTGGAACCAAACCACTGCCAATAATTTTTTCGGATTTCGACCATAAAAATGCGGTGTGTTTCAATTGTAACGGTTTAATGTAGCTTTCTCGGAACAATTGTTCATAGCTTTGACCAGTAATCTGCGACATAATGCCACATAAATAAATATAATTAAGTGAACTATAATGCCATTGCCCTAGCAGTTTTGACGTAAATATCGTTCTGGCAGCATCGTGATTAATGTTGTCATCGTCGGATATAAAATGCTTACGGCCCAATTTGGCTCCAGGCTTTAAGTCCAGACCAGCAGTCATTGTCAGCAGGTTTTTAATCGTTATCTTTTTAGCTCCCGGAATTTCCGGATAAAACTTACTTAAATGATCGTGCAGATTTAATTTTCCTTTTTGCACTTCGTGCATTACCATTGCGGCCGTCATCGACTTTTGGACAGAATTAATTAAATAACTAGTGTCAGTCGTGTTTTCTGTAGCATAGTCCAGCAAAGTTTTACCATTTTTAATTACTAAAACAGAACCTTTTATTCCCAGAGCATCAATTTTCTGGCGCACTAATTGTCTTTTAAACTTTCCTTCTGACTTGTATCTGCAGGCGTCTTATCAGTTACACTAATTGCATACGGCTTGTTTTGCCATTTTTTAGTGTAAAAATAATTATGAATATTATAGTTATAAGGCAAGTTAGTTTTTGCCATGAACGGCTTAACCGCTTGATCAACTGCAACCCAGCCGCGCCAACCAAGGTGAATCGTATCTTCCATAAAGTACTGTTGTCCGCCGCGTTTTGATAAATCTTCAACGTTAGCAAAACCTTGACTGGCAAGCTGATACTTAATCTTAGAAACGGACCTCTGGTACATCTTTTGTGATAAGCCAGTATAGCTTGCCCACTTATGATTAATTGGCGGTATGATAAACAACACGTTAGTGTGTTGCTTAGCAAACTGCTGCAGCATTAATTCAAAATCACTATATTCAGCTGACTTAGTATAATCAAACTTGCGTTGGCTATTCTTCAGCTTGCGTAAATTCTTTTTATCCAGCCTCGTTCTATAGAAGCTATTATTAATCCCAAACGTGTTGGAATTAGTATGCTTGGCTGCTTGCTCATCAGCAACTTGCTCAAGCCCAGCAACTGAATATTGCTTAGGCAATAGCCTTGCACGAGCGCGAATTTTTTGAATCCGATCACGCAGTTGGAACGTACTAAAGAATTTATCTTCAGTGTTCAACATGCGGCGTTGATTTTCCAAGATAAATCTTTGCGTTGAACTTAATTGCTGACCTTGGGCAACTTTACGCATTCCCGACTTAATTTCACCTTTTACTTCTGGCATCTGCAAGAAGCGCTTAGCTGCGTAACGGTTTGTTATGGTACTCTTTTTGATTCCCAATAAGAAATTGCAAGCTTGCAGCGGTGAGTAATATAAAGTAAACGCGTTCGGGTCTTGACCCTTCTTCGTAAACCATTGCGGTGAAATAATAACTACCGCTTTTTTATTCTTCAATTGCTGCGCTGTGCCCTGCATCCCTAAGAATTGAGCTAGTGATTGACTGCCGGGTCCACCAAGCAAAAATGGCCGATAATTGCGGTGATACTTTTCAGCTAAAACACTTGGGTGTAGCGGGTCCATTCGCGATAATTCACTTGAGCCGTAAAACGGCACATAACCCTCGTCAAAGGCATTTTGCTTCATTCGCGAGCCCTTAAAAATAGTCGTCGTCTGTGAATTAGCTGCTTGATAAATCGAATCTTTCGAAAAAGTTCGCTCCCATGGCAGTAACAAAATCACCAAAAGCAGGATTATAGCGCAGAGAACCGGGCCAAAAATCTGCCACAGTCGGCGTTTGTTATTCATTTTCTAAGCTTTCCACCTTTGCCACAATCTTAGCTGGCGTGTCCCATTCTGTTCTTTCAAATTCTGAAACAGGAACATCAATATCAAATTTTTCTTGCAAGCTAAGCAGCATTTGCACACTTGCCATTGAATCCATTAATCCGCTAGAAAAAATGTTTTCGTCCATTTCATCTGACAAATCTTCACCAGTTAAATCTTGTAAAATTGCTAAAACTTCTTTTTTGGTATCCATTCTTAAAACCTCTTAAATCCTTTAAATAAAATTTCTCATTATTTCCAGCCAAACCATAATTGACTTAGGAAGCCGGAAAAAATTAAGAAACTAAAACAAACAACATTAAATGTTAGAAAAATCGCAAACCATTTTGTAAACTTGTTCGACGGAATTTGGTCTTTGTGTTTCTTTTTAAATCTAAGCCAATAATCATTGATAATAATTGCAGTTGCATGAAATGCACCGTAAACGATGTAGTACCATGTTAATCCGTGCCAAAATCCCATGATTAAAAATAAAAGGAAGTATGACACTTGTGATAATCTAATGCGGTTCTTAAACAGCTTTTTCTTCATTGCAAAGAAGGTAAACCGCATATAAATGTAATCGCGGAACCAGAATGATAGCGTCATGTGCCAGCGATTCCAGAATTCCTTAATATTTTGTGAAATAAACGGTTTGTTAAAGTTCATTGGTGTATGAATGCCCATAAAATAGGAAATTGATACAGCAAACAATGAATATCCAGCAAAGTCAAAGAACAAATACATACTGTAACAGTACATATAAGCAACAACCCACCAGGACAGTCTTAACCCACCAACAGCAGTGCCAGCAATTAACGCTGACTTGCTAATAATCGGAAGCCAATAAGTCCCAAAGAACCAACCTAAAACAAACTTATAAAGAAAGCCTTGGAACAAATAGCGCACGGCATGTGCCAAATCATCGATGTATTGCTCGCGTTTAGGTGCAGTATCGCATTCCTTAGCAAACCTACGGTAACGATCAATTGGTCCTGACGAAATTGTCGGGAAGAACAATAGAAAGCGCAGGTATGTGCCAAGATTGACTTCTTTAATTGCTCCATCACGAATTTCCATGATGACTTGCACCGTCTTAAAGGTAATATAGGAAATACCTAAGAAAGCAAGTACACCGGGAATTTTAGCCTTAGGAAATGCCGTTTGGATTTTTACCAATGCCAGTGGAATAATTGCTACAATTACCGCTAAATAAAAGACCCACGTCTTATTTTTGCCAACCTTGCGATAATGCAAATAACCGTAGGTCAGCAGCAGCTCAATTGCAAGATAGATTAACAGACTAACACCTTGCTGCCACTTAGTACCATCAAAAATCAAAAACAGAAAGACTAACGAAAAGATAACCTCGTAAGTTTTCAATCGGTGACCATAATACAAGCTGACAATCATCGGTAATAAACCAACAATCAGATAAATAAAATACTGCGGATTTCCATAAGGCTGCAAGTTAATGAAGTTCACTACTCATTAACCTCCTTAATTACAGCTTTAATATCTACCTTACCATTTTGCGAAACCGGTAATTTTTCACGGTAAACAAAACGTTGGGGAATCATATAAGGCATTAGACCATCAGCTAAATCAGCTCTAATCGCTTTAGTGATTTCAGCTTCTGAATACTGCTTTTTAACACCATCTTTTAGTTCAATTTCAGCAATAATCTGCTTAACCGTGTGATCTTTATTATATTTTGGCGCAGCAACCCCATGATCAACAAACTTGTTTTTGCCAAGATAATGGTTGATTTCTTCAAGCTCAATTCTGTAACCATTAAATTTAATTTGAAAATCAATGCGGCCACGATAAAACAGCATGTCGCCATCAAAGAAGCCCTCGTCCCCTGAGCGGTGACTCATGTATTTATCAGCAGGATCTTTAAAGAAGCCCTTCGCTGTTTTTTCAGGATTATTCATATAACCCTTAGAGACACTTGGCCCCTCAATAATGATTTCGCCCTCATTCGGTTGATCGCCCTTAGACTTATCAATCGTGATGCGCGTGTCTGCCTTAACTCTCCCAATTGGCAAACGATCATATTTAGCCAAGACATCATCGGTAATTTCAACTTGGGTAACAGCAACCGTTGTTTCGGTTGGGCCATAAGTATTGAAGATTTTACTGCTTGGAAACTTCTTACGCAGCATTGCCACTTCCGTGTGCGGTAATTCTTCACCACAAAATAGGAAGTGGGTTAAATCTGGATGGTGTGTACCATCAAAAGTCTTATCCAAGAAGCACATTTGAGCAAATGACGGTGTTGAAACCCAAACGTTAAATTGCAGTTTAGGCATTGTCATAAATAATTGAGCAAAGTTCTGGGTAACATCATGTGGTAAAACAACCAGCTTACCAGCACCAACTAGTGCTGGATAAAGACTCATTACAGAAAGGTCAAACGAGTATGGCGCTTGAACCAAAAAGCTTGGATGCTCAGGTAGAGCAAAGTCAGCCATTTCCCAATTAACAAAGCTTAACAAGTTATCATGACTAATTTGCACGCCCTTTGGCTTGCCACTAGTTCCAGAAGTAAAGATAATGTAGAAATTATCAGCTCCCGCAACAAAGTTAGCAGGATCAACTGCAAAATCACTATCTTCAACCTCAGCTGGATGAACAATTTGCAATTGAGACAAATCAATTTCAGGTAAATCATCAATTGCCAGTACAACCTGTGCTTGTGAAACTTCCTGAATCATTACTAGCCGTTCTGCATTGGAATAGCTGGCAATTGGAATATACGCATGGCCGGACTTGACACAGCCTAAAAAACTAGCAACCATTTCAAAAGTTTGCCCGCCCCAGATCATAATTGGACTATGCTCCGGAATATTTAAACTGTTAATTTTATGCGCCCAAGCATTCGAGCGCCGTTCAAGATCACCATAGGTATTAGTTTGACCAAGATAATCATAAGCAATCCGATCTGGATCAGCTTTAGCAATTTCGTCAATTTTCTTAATTATATTTTTAATCATATTAGTAACACCACCTTAGAATTCGTCGTAAATAAAGTGAACCGAAGTAAGGCCGCTATATTGATACAAATAGATTAGTGCCAGTAAAATGACACAATAAATAATTGTTGTCAGAACAAACTTCCCTATTCGTTTGCCCCGAGAATCAATTTTCTCTTTTTTATCCATATATCTCCCTCAATAACAATAAATATACTAACGACTATATTACTACAATTAGCAAGCAACCCGATATTCGCCTAATAGATTTTACTAAATTTAAATATTTTTGTTTGTATACCAATCAGTCGTTCAACTTGCGGCAATTGTGATAAGCAAAATACAACGGAATAACAATAATTATGGAGATAAATAGCAAGGCAAATACCAGTAACGCTAACACATTACGCACCTTTTCCCATTTTGTACTATTTGCCGTTGTTAATAAAAATACCGCAAACAAAATAATGATGGTTAATTCCGTTAAAAACAGGTAAGAATAACCCGCTAAACCCATGCTGCTAGTAAATTGCCACAGATATAGCCACGCTGAAGCCGGCAATAAACATAGCCATCCAGCAAATCGCAGCCAAAAAACAATTTTTTTATGATAAATTTCTTGTTTCATTTCTTTCCTTAATTGCCTCTTAGGCAGTAACCTAACACAAAAATCAGTCTAATTATAACAAGCAAAAAGTTAACAAACAATTTTTTAATTATTGAAAAATTATTCTATTTTTCAAATTCGTCACACTTTTTTCATATTTAACAGTTATACTAAAAGAGTAATAAACAAGGAATGGAAGCCTCGTATATTACAACTCAACTTTTTTGTTTTTCATTCATACTCCTCCAAGTATAAATAATGAACAAACCGAAATGACTTATAAGTCAATTTCATATCTATCCCTTTCGACTCACGTGTGTTGCGTGAGTTTTTCTTTTACCTTTAAAAGTTCTAAAGAAATTCTTTACTATTTCATAAGAAAATTACCACGCTAATTTCATAATTTACGTTTAATATTTAAATTGTAGCAAGGAGGTAAGAAAACTTGCTACATACTCCCACTTTTTTATTTCATTCATTCTTACTCCTTCAAAGTAGATGAAAACTAACAGGCTCGCATTTTGCGAGCCTTTTCCCTTATATAGAATATTTTAATGAAAGGTTTATTTATGTTCTCACCCGCAATTAAACATTTAATTCAAGAAAAATCAGGTTCATTCCTTATTCCAGCAACAAGAATTGTATTTGTTTTAGATAATAATCCGCTTTACCACGCATTTTTGATTTTAACACGCGTTAAATATTCGAAAATTCCGGTTTTAGACAGTCAAAATCACGTTGTTGGCCTTCTCAGTTTAGCAATGATTACCGATAAAATGATGAAGACTGACGAAATTTCTCTTGATCCACTATCCGAATTAAAGGTTCGTGATGTAATGCAAACTGATTTTGATAAAATAAATTTTGCACAAACTACTCTAGAGGCTCAATTACACTTATTAGTTGATAATGCATTCTTACCTGTGGTTGACGATCATAACGTTTTTCAAGGGTTACTAACTAGGCGCGAATGGATTAAGGCATTTAATTACGTCGTTCACAATTTTGAGGAAAAATATAACGTAACTAAAAAAATAAATTGCTACAATTAATCAATATTTTTAAATAACCTACGTTATTCACATTTTTATATTTTCTTTTAATTAAATTGTATTATAATAAATTTTAGTAATATAAAATTGCATTGTTTCCTTTTATATCAGCTTTTGTTAATTATATATTCATTAATTATCATCATATAACTATGAATTATTAATATAGTTATTCAACGAATATTTATCATCTAAGTAAGCTAAATAATTAAATAACATTTATGCAAAATAAGATAGGATGATGTTTACGATGACAAATAAAACAAATACAGACGATCTAACTAGTTTAGTCAATACAATCATTAAGGACAATTCATATCCTTGTGACAATGAATTGTCAGCAAAAGAAAAAGAAGCATTAATTATCAAGCTTAAGAAATTGAATAAAAATTCTGATAATTTGAACGAAATTTTGCGAATCGTCAATGCCTTTTATAAGGATAAAATCGCACGACAATTAAAATCAATTGATATCAATTCTTCTTTAATTTTTGAAATGCTGCAACATGAGGTGGTTTCAGCAACTAGGCTTCACGCATTTTTGTTAGATTTAGCTGAACAAGAAGGCTTTTCAACCAAAGGTATTGAGAAAATCAACCACTACTTTATCGAAACCAATGATTATGGTAACAATACTGATTTTATAACGATGTCTTCATTCGATGTGATTGATGCAATCAGACGTACGAAGTCAGATTATTTGGAGCATGATCCGCAAATCTTTAAGCGCCAGTGCAGTCAACATGTTGACTGCACTCTAAAGTCTACCGATGGAAAGAAAAAAATTAACAACATTATCAAGTTAAGCGATTACTAATTTTAGTAAGAGATAATATCTCTTGCCTTTTTATTTCCCAGGAAATAATTTTTGCTTAGCAGTAATTTATTTAGAACAAGTCTAATTAAATTGACTGAATTAGTGTTAAAATGAAATTCATAAACACAATTTAAGTAGCGGAGGCACAATAGTAATGAGCTTAAGACGACAATGGAAATTTATCCTTGTATTAATTGCTGGTGTAATTGGTCTTATCTGTCAATTTATTTTAAAAACCAAAAGTTTATTTCAAATTGGCAGTTTACAATTTCCCATTCAAACAATTTTAATCGATATTATTGGTGTTATGATGGCAATTTCCTTATTAATGGAAATTGTCGACGACTTTAAGACTGGTCGCTACGGCGTTGACATTCTTGCCGTAATTGCTGTTGTTTCGACCATTTTAATTGGCGATCAATGGGCCGAGTGGATGATTTTAGTTATGATGACTGGTGGCGAAACACTAGAAGATTACGCTACGGGGCAAGCCGACAAAGAACTGCGATCACTGTTAAGCAACTCGCCAAGTATTGCTAACAAAATTGTTAATAACAAACTTGTTTCTGTCGATGTTGAACAACTAAAACCTGGTGATCATGTTTTAATCAAGCCTGGTGAACAAGTGCCTGTTGACGGTAAGGTAGTTAAGGGCTCATCCAGCTTTGATCAATCCTCATTGACTGGTGAATCTGTCCCTGTTGACAAGCAACTCGGTGACGAGTTAATGTCGGGATCGATTAATGGTAGTGATGCCGTCGAAATGAGTGTTACTAAAAAAGCGAGCGATTCCGAATACCAAACGATTGTCTCTTTAGTCAAGTCTTCGCAAGCGCAACCTGCAAAATTTGTCAAAATGGCTGACCGCTATGCTGTTCCATTTACCATTATTTCCTTAGTTATCGGGATCGCAGCTTGGATTCATTCAGGAAATCCCGTCAACTTCGCGGAAGTTATGGTTGTAGCTTCCCCATGTCCGTTATTAATCGCGGCGCCAGTTGCCCTAGTTTCCGGCATGAGTTCAATGTCCAAGCACCATATCATTGTCAAATCAGGTCCAACTCTAGAAAAGTTGGCTACAGCCAAGACTTTTGCCTTCGATAAAACCGGTACTTTAACAGAAAATCAATTAGTTATTGACGCAATTGTTCCTTCTCCTGATAGTAATTTTGACGAAAAAACTTTACAAAGTTATGCAGCTAGTGTCGAACAACAATCAAGCCATATCATTGCTAATTCTTTAGTTAACGTAACAAACAAGCAGCTCATTAAACCTGCAACTGATATCAAAGAAACAACTAGTGAAGGAATCAGCGGCAACGTTGAAGATCACGTTGTTAAAGTTGGTAAATTACGTTATGTTGCTCCTGATGAAAAAATTAATGCGGTTAATTCTACTGCCGTTTACGTTTCAATTGATAATCAATATGCAGGCTATATCACCTTCAAAGATCAATTACGACCAGAAAGTGCAACAACAGTTGCTCGCCTAAAGCGGCAAGGTGGCGAGCACATTATGATGCTTACTGGTGACCACAAAGACGTTGCCGATAAGATTGGTAAAGAAGTCGGCGTAGACGATGTTCATTCCGAACTTTTGCCTGCACAAAAAATCCAGGCAATTAAAGAAGTCCCACAAGCAAATCGCCCAGTTGTCATGACCGGCGACGGCGTTAATGATGCTCCGAGCTTAACAGCGGCCGATGTCGGTATTGCAATGGGTGCTAAAGGTGCCTCTGCTGCTAGCGAAAGTGCTGATGCCGTCATTATGGTTAACGACTTATCCAAAGTTAACGATGCCGTTGCAATTTCTAAGCATACAATGAAAGTAGCTAATGTTGACGTTTTAACAGCGATTAGTATTGTAATTATTATTGAACTAATCGCCTTCACCGGTGTTATTCCAGCATTCTGGGGCGCCATCCTGCAGGAATGTGTTGATATGATTTCAATTAGTTTAGCTTTATTGGCCAAAACCCAGCCTAAAAATCCTAAGCAAACAGGTTTAGTTGCAGATAAATAATTTTTAAGATACACTTTTATTTAATTAAATATTTTTTAGTGGTTGGAGTTTTATTACCAAAATAAAAACTTTCAAGATTTGCTCTTTTGGGTCAAAGAGCTGCTTGAAAGTTTTTTGTTTACTCAAAGAAAGGAATATTATGACTTTTTTAGGAGAATTAATTTTAATCTTATTTAGTTCCATTATTTTGGGACAAATATTTACACGATTAAAAATGCCTACAGTGATTGGACAATTACTTTCGGGGATTTTACTTGGGCCAGCCTTACTTAATTGGATCAAACCAGACAATTTAATCAGTCTTTTTTCACAATTCGGGATAATTTTATTAATGTTTTTAGCCGGATTAGAAAGTAATCTTGAACTACTTAAAAAATATTTCAAATTAAGTTTTACTATCGCTACGACTGGTGTAATTTTGCCAATCACATTTATTGGACTTGCTAGTTATCTATTCGGAATGTCCATACTAGAAGCTATTTTTATTGGCATTGTTTTTTCTGCTACCAGCGTCTCGATCTCTGTAGTTGTCCTACAAGAACAAGGTCAGCTGCACAGTCGTGCTGGGACAGCTATTTTAGGTGCAGCTATTTTTGACGATATTTTAGCAGTAGTTGTGCTTAGTCTTTTTACTGCATTCAGTCATTCAGGAGAAAATAATGATCCTACTACTAATATTTTCATAAAATTTGCGTTGGAAATTGGATACTTTGGCTTTATCTGGTTAATTTATCGACTAACACCAAAATTAATACAACTCACCAGCAAAATGACAGTGAATCATGCAAGCGATATTGCCGCATTAAGTCTTGTTCTAACGCTTGCTTGGACTGCCGATTATGTAGGATTATCAGATGTAATTGGTGCTTTCTTTGGCGGACTTGCTCTTAGACAAACCCCTCAACACCAAAAGATCCAACGATCAATTGATACCATTGGTTATGCCATTTTTATTCCCATCTTTTTCACTAATATTGGATTGGCAATTACTTTTGCAAGTTTTAAGCAGGACTTAGTTTTTATTAGTGTGCTAACT
This sequence comes from Lactobacillus sp. ESL0677, assembly GCF_029392875.1. Lineage (NCBI taxonomy): Bacteria > Bacillati > Bacillota > Bacilli > Lactobacillales > Lactobacillaceae > Lactobacillus > Lactobacillus sp. ESL0677. The sequence goes on from NZ_CP113946.1 coordinate 1,996,613, forward strand.
ATTTTAGCAATTATTTCTAAATTTTGGGCGGGAAAATATAGCAGCGAGTTATTCGGCTTTAGTAAAAATGAAGGCAATATTGTTGGTGCAGGTATGATCTCTCGAGGCGAAGTGGCTTTGATTGTAGCCCAACTTGGTCAGAGTATTCATTTAATATCGCAGGATATATATTCCAGTATAATTGTTGTCATTATTATCACAACAATCTTATCGCCATTTATTTTGAATTACTTTATCCAAAATAACCAATAAATAAGGTAGCGAATTATAAAATATATGCGTCAACATAGAATAGCGCAAATCCTTAGTGCTCGTATAAACCCATGCTAAAATGCATCCCAAGACCCAATAGATAATGATAAATTTAGTAATGCTAGGATCATGCATGTAACCAAATACGAACCCGCTGCAAATTATCCCTACCCACTTGCTTACCTTACTTTCTTTCATGAAAAAAGTGTTAAAAAACAAACCGCGAAAAATCGTTTCTTCGCAGATTGGCGCAATTATACAAACCATTGGAATAAATAAGCCGCCTGCTTGTAGCGAAATTTTGTCTAACATTGCCTGATTAGTTGAAGTGTTCTGCGCTGTTACGCCTAATAAAATTTGTAACGTATAGCTGCAAACAACAATTAAAATTAAGCCAAATAACATGATTAATAGACGATGGCCATCCCAATATGGAGATTGGTTAAAGCCCCAATTATTCTCTATTTTTAACTGTCTTTGATATAAATATAAAATGGATACCAACACTAAAATCGTTGCAATCGCGGTCAAAATAATCAGCATTACATAATTAATATGCAACAGTTTTTCCAATTGGTGCGGGAAAAAGTAAAAGTACTCCAAAATTTGGTAACTAGCAAATGCTAAAATGATACCAGCAATATTTCCTAGCCAATTAAACAGTTTTTTCATAATAATCAACCTTTATTCTCTATGACTTTTCTAAATGTATTCATTATAATAGATTTAACTCATAAAACCTAAAATGGAGATACAGAATGCACTTTTTTCAAATTTTTAGTTCAAATCAGCCATTTACCTACCTAACGATTCTATTATTCCTCACATTTATCGTATTTTTAACGGCTTGGTTAAAAGAGCCACGACGACTTTTTAATGGGATTTTATTTACAACCTTCATTTTAATACTTGGAATTTGGTTTACAGTGTTAATCATTGCTACCAATTTGCAGATTCTAATTAATATTTACATTGTTGTACTGGCGCTTTTTGTAACGATTATCGTTTTGATGGCTGCTTTTTCCTGGCTCTTCTTTTTATGGAATGCCTATTTTGTTTGGCAACGCGAAAGCCACACATTGCCTAATTTGCTAACTCTCTTTATTGGTCTGGCTTTAATTATTGTTTGGGCGATTGCATTAATCGGCCCATTTAAAGCTGCACCATATTGGCTAAAAGCCTTGCTTTACGCTACACCAGCTGTCGTTTTGTATTTTTTACTGGTTGCTTACAACTTTCTGGTGAACTTAGCACTCTACCAACTTGTACCACGACAGTATAATCAGGACTACCTAATCGTTTTGGGTGCTGGACTATATAACGGTGAGACAGTGACACCCCTACTTGCCAGCCGCATTAACCGAGCAATTCAATTTGCGCAAAAACAGGTTGCCAAGGGACGAAAAATGCCTAAACTAATTATGTCTGGTGGTCAAGGCAAAGACGAAAAAATCTCTGAAGCTCAAGCGATGACAGAATATGCTTTAGCCCGTGGTATTGCACCTGACAACATTCTGCGCGAAGATAAATCTCAGAATACGTATCAGAACATGCTCTTTTCAGCAAAAGTAGCAGCCAAAAACTATGGCAGTGATAATTATCGGGCTAAATTTTTTAGTAATAATTATCATATTTTTCGGGCTTCTCTTTTTGCCCGAGCTGCTGGGCTAAACGCTAACGGTGTCGGCTCATATACCAGGTTTTACTTCTTACCCAACGCCATTGTACGCGAATTTGCCGGTGTGCTTGTAATGAACAAAAAACGCCACTTAATAGTTATTACATTAATATTGGTAGCATTTATTCTGTTGGCACTTTTTACTGGCTTGAGTCCGGCTCAAAACTAAAGCACACTGCTATTTTGAAAGCTTAAAATCATCTTAATTTTAAGCTTTCAAGCTAGCTACTTTTTTTCATCAATGTTAAACTGATTTTTATTATTACTTTATTAAAGAAACGGACAATTTTATATGCTGCAATTAAAAGATTTACGCAAATCCTACCACGTGGGTGATACTGTCACACATGCACTTAATGATGTTTCGGTTTCATTTCGTAATCAAGAATTTGTCGCCATTTTAGGACCGAGTGGTTCCGGAAAAACAACCATGCTAAACGTCATTGGTGGCCTTGACCGTTATGATTCTGGTGACTTAATTATCAACGGTAAATCAACCAAGAATTTTAAAGAAACGGATTGGGATGCATACCGTAACAACTCTGTTGGTTTTGTCTTCCAAAATTACAATCTAATCTCACATCTCTCAATCATCGCCAACGTCGAATTGGGAATGAATTTATCTGGTGTTCCCGCTAGTGAACGCCATAAACGTGCAATTGAGGCTTTAACACAAGTTGGTCTGAAGGAACATATTAACAAAAAGCCCAATCAGTTATCTGGGGGGCAAATGCAACGGGTGGCAATTGCGCGAGCATTAGCTAATAATCCCGATATTTTACTCTGTGATGAGCCGACTGGAGCCCTTGATACTGAGACTTCTGAGCAAATCATGCAGCTAATTAAGCAGGTTGCTAAAGATCGCTTAGTAATTATGGTGACGCACAACCCTAAATTAGCTGAGGAATATGCTTCTAGAATTGTTAACTTCCAAGATGGTAAAATTCTCAACGATTCTGACCCTTATGAACCAAAAGATGAGCAAGATACGTTTAAACTTAAACGCACTAAAATGTCTTATTGGAACGCAATTAAATTGAGTTTTACCAATATTATGACCAAAAAAGGTCGCACGACACTGACAGCTTTTGCATCAAGTATCGGAATCATTTCAATTGCCATCGTTTTAGCGCTATCAAACGGTTTTCAAAAGCAAATTGATACCACAATGAGCAAGGCACTAGCTAAGTATCCGATTTCAATCAGCCAAACGGCAACTAACGCATCAAGTACTAAAAATGATGATTCTGATAAAAACGTCAAAAACCGCGGCTATATCACAGCCAAAGAAAGCGAACTGCAGTCATCCACGCACCAAAATAAAATTACGCCGGCGTATATTGACTACGTGAAAAAGATTAATCCTGACTACGCTAATAATATTTCTTACCAGCGTGGCGTTAATCTCAATTTACTAGCTAAAGATGGTCAAAAAATTAAACGAGTTAAATTTTCAACAATTGCCACTAGCGCCACTAGTGCACAAGAATCTGCATTAGCGGAAGTCCAAGAAAGCAGCGGTTTCGGCTCAGCAGTTTTTCCAACTACTCTTAAATCAGGGAAGACTTCATTTCTGAAAGATAATTATCAATTACTTAACGGTTCCTGGCCCAAAAAGGCAACTGACTTAATTCTGGTAACCAACAATAAGGACACTGTTAACATCAACGTCTTTAAGAACTTAGGTTTCAAAATTAAAAATGGTGAGAAATTGCCGTTCAACAAGTTGCTTGGTAAAGAATACAAGATCATTGATAACGACGATTACTACCAAAAATTGCCAACTGGAATGTTCATCCCGCAAAAAGCTGACACAGCAATGTACAACAATAGTAAAACTACGCTACGAGTAGTCGGCATTATTCGACCAAAGAACAAAGATTCACTCTCCCTACTTTCTCCTGGAATTACCTACAGTGATCAGCTAACGCAGCACATCATCAAGGCCAACAAAAATTCTGCAATTGTGACAGCACAAAAGAAGTCCAAACAGAATGTCATGACTGGACAAAATATGAGCACAGCTGAAAAGAAGCAAATGATGCAAGCTATCGGTGGTTCCACCTTGCCAATGGGCATCATGATTTATCCAAATGACTTTAATTCAAAAGATAAAGTCTTAAATTACCTCGACAAATGGAATAAAGGTAAGAGTAAGAAAAATAAGATTATTTATACCGATATGTCAAGTGCCGTTACATCAATGACTGGTGGTCTGCTCAACGGAATTACCACGGTTCTTGTAGCCTTTGCTGCAATATCATTGGTTACCTCAATGATTATGATTGGGATTTTAACTTATACTTCCGTTCTTGAACGAACTAAAGAAATTGGTGTGCTCAAAGCTCTCGGAGCTCGGAAGAAAGATATTACCCGTGTGTTTGATGCCGAGACATTTATTCTGGGAGTCTTTTCAGGAGTCTTGGGCATTATCATCGCTTACCTGTTAACCTTCCCAATTAACAGCATCTTGTACAATATCACCGATTTAACAAATGTAGCTCAACTTAATCCAATCCACGCATTAATTTTGATCATCATTTCAACAATTTTGACTCTGATTGGCGGCCATCTCCCAGCACGCATGGCAGCCAAAAAGGATGCAGCAATTGCATTAAGAAGTGAATAATTTTAGCAAAAAAAGTTATGTTCCATGTGTAACAATGGTCATAACTTTTTTGCTGGTTAATTTTAATAAAGAATAAAACAATGAACGAATAAAAAAACACAACTCCACCGTTATTTAGATGAAAATGGGCTTGTTAAAGCATGACCCAGAAAAGCACATAAACGGCAGCTAATTTTACAATATTTAGCCAGTAAATTTGAAGCTAACAAAAAATATTCAGCACCTAAAATCAATTTAATTTTACGAAAATATATTGATAATTATATTACCCGCAGACGCGACCTGGTCGAAGCTCACTTATTAGAACGAGCAGATAGCGGCATTAGCTATTGGCTTAAATCCGGAAAATAAAATTATTTTTTTAACTCCTTTTTATATTGACAAATTGGCATATACCAATTTATAATTAATTTATCAGATCTAGGAGGAGCAACTATGAAAATAATTACCACAACCAACAATGTCCAAGGCGGCGTTGAAGCTTTCAAAATTTTTAAATATGAAATCGAAAACGGCGCTAAAGTACTAGGACTTGCTACTGGTTCTACCCCAGTAACTTTATACCAAGAATTAGCAGCAAGTAGCCTTGATACTAGTAACTTAATCAGCATTAACTTGGACGAATACGTCGGTTTAACTCCTGATAACGACCAAAGTTACCATTACTTTATGCAACAGCATCTCTTTGCTAAGAAGACATTTAAGAAAACTTACATTCCTGATGGTATTAAGGCAATTAGCGATCCTGAAGGCGCTGCCGCTGATTACGATAAAATCATTGCTGAAAATCCAATCGATGTGCAACTTTTAGGGATTGGCCAAAATGGTCACATTGCCTTTAACGAGCCTGGAACCTCTTTTGACTCAACCACTCATGAAGTAACATTAACCGAAAATACAATTAAAGCAAATTCTCGTTTCTTCAGTAATATTGATGATGTACCAAAATCCGCTATTTGTATGGGCATCGCCAACATTATGTCAGCCAAAAAAATTGTAATTATGGCTTTTGGTGCTACCAAGGCTAAGGCAATCAAAGCAATGATTTCCGGGCCTGTAACAGAAGACATGCCAGCATCTATCTTGCAAAAGCACCCTGACGTAACAGTAATTGTTGACCCAGCCGCTGCAAGTGAACTAAATAAATAATTCAAATTTAACAAACACTGTATTAATTACAGTGTTTTTTTATGCTCAAAATTGGATAGAATAAAAACAATATATTTATTGGTGCATATTATTAACTAGTAGAATATTTAGGGCCTATGATAAGTTTAACTACTCAAAGGATGTGATAAATTGAAGCGAAGTAAAAAATGGCTATTGATATTATGTGCAGTACTCCTATTGCCCGTGCCAGTCTATCTTTTATGGCAAAATTGTAACTTATGGCAAAAATATTTACAGCTAAAATTACCATCAATCAGTACTCTTAACCCAATATTTACTTGGTATCTAATTGCCATTAGCACCATTATGATTATTATTTTAATTATTAGTTTACTGATCTTGCTTTTTTGGCCAGTACAAAGCAGTTTTCACTTGATTCCAAAACAAAGCGGACAAGTAAAAATCACTAATAAAGCCGTCAACGGTTTTGTCCTAAGCTCACTAAAAGACCTCCCCTACCTAAACAACGCTAAGGTTGATTCCAAATTAACTAAGCACCATATCAAAATTAGTGTGAGCGGTAATCTTGGAGCTGGAGAAAATGTGGCCAATTTGCTTGAAGGCTATCTTCAAAAAATAAAAGTTGACCTTAAGCAACTACTAGGGATTGAGCAAAAGCCAAAAATCAAAATCAAGTTTACTAACTATCACAACGGTGAAAAGCCTGAAAAGCGCGTTCAGTAAAGGAGGTTAAAATGAAAGAAATCTTGCAAAATCACCTTCCAGAAATAAGTGGCGCGATCGTCGGTTTACTTTTAGCTTTTTGTTTTTTGGGATTAGGCTTTTTTAAGACAATTTTTGTAATCATAATGTTAATATGCGGCCTACTAGTTGGGCACTTTTGGCCAATACTCAAAAAGCTAATGAACAAATAATTTATAGAGGAGATTTTAATATGACACAAACAAATTCAAATCAAAAAATTAAAGGCGAGCTAAAATACGATTCTAAAGTAATCCAGAAAATCATTGGCATTGCCTTATCAGACATCAAAGGACTGTTAACCGTTGATGGCGGCTTTTTCTCTAATTTGACCGATAAAATTGTTAATAATAATGATGTTACGACCGGTGTCAATGTAGAAGTTGGCAAAACTCAAGTTGCCGTTGATATTGATATTGTTGCAGAATATGGCGTACAAATCACAAAATTATACGATCAAATCAAAGAGAAGATTTACAACAAGGTCAAAGAAATGACGGGACTCGATACTGTTGAAGTTAACGTCACTGTTGTTGATATTAAGACTCAGGAACAACATCAAAAAGATTCTGTCAGCTTGCAAGATCGCATTACAGGTGTAACCAAAGATACTAAAGAAAAAATTGATGATCAAAAAGATAGGAACCAAACAGAAGCTAAAGAAGACCGAGTAAAGTAATTTACTTCTAACTAATAAGGGCAGTGATTATATCACTGCCCTTTTTTATTTCCCGGGAAATAATTATTTAATTACAATAGTGCAATAATTCTCTGCTTGCTCTTTTAAAATAATTTCACCATAATTTATTTATAAAATATGGAGGAAAGAAAAATGAAATTTGGTGAGCATTTAAAACAGGCGCGAATTACGCGTCATTTAACTCAAGAAGAAGTTGCCGAAAAGTTCTTCGTTAGCAGACAAACAATTTCTAGTTGGGAAAATGAAAAGACTTATCCTGACATGGCTAGTCTAATCAAACTAAGTGATTACTACCAGATTTCACTTGATACCCTCTTAAAGGAGGATTCGGGTATGCGTGAATATCTAGAAAAAAAGAATGTTGCCCAAGAATTAAGAAATATCCAAAAATATTTAGGATTGATAGAAGCAATAATATTAGTTGTTTGTTTAGCTGAGATACTTGACATTGTTAAGCTTCACGGCTTCTTCCTACTGCTTATATTAATTCAAATTCCTTTAACAAAGGCTATTAGACATATCAATAATTTTAACAAATCAAACAATTTAGGGATTGAATCAAAGTATCACAGTTTCTTTAAAAAGCATAGTTGGCTAGGATATCTTATTTTTTTAATACTGGCAATGATGCAATTAGGCGTCAACCTATTACATGATCCAAAATCCGAGTATCTTACAGACATCATTGGAGAACTTATAGTAATACTAATATATTTCGGACTTATTTATAAACTTGAAAAAAAGCATAATTATTAATATTTAGAATCGAGATCAATCATGTTTTCAGAAACAACTATTAAAAAATGGCATTTTTGCCAAACATTATTCCAATTAATTATTTTATTAGGAATTCTTATTTTAGGACTTATTCGGCATCATTTTTTATTGTCAAATAAAGCTGTAGCATCATATGTATTTTTACTAATTTTGATAATTTTTATCTGTTTACAATTTACATTATTGAAAAGTGACCTCAATCCTAATAGTCACCTAGTGCAATTTAACAATTATTGGGAAAGTCTCAGCATTACATTTTCCCTACAACTTACACTCTATTTAATAATCAAACTACTAAATAGATATCACATTCTAAACAGTACCTTTTGGATTGCATTATTTACCCTTTATTCATTTATCATGTATATTCCAATGGCCAAACTTGCATTATGCAAAATAAAAAACATTTGGGGTAGAATTTTTATTACCTTTATCATGTTTTCACTTTTGCTATTTGCACCAGATACATTTATAGATGCCGCAAAACCTGCGCATTGGTTGCTAATTCTTAATCAGTCGGAATTTAGTGGCGCAATCATTTTTGCAATCATTATGTTATTTGTCATGCACGATTGGGGATTCCAAGCGCCACACTTGCGAATTAGTAAACGAGCTTCAAAAGCAATTATTGGAATTATCTGTTTGTTCATCATTGTCAGATGCTTATTTAATGGTTTCAATGTTAGTGAATCTTGGACAAGTATTTTAACTTCTTGGGATTTTCATTTAGCAAAATCTATAGCGATTCCATTTTTTAGTTCTCTTAAAGCTGGCATTGCGGAAGAATTATTAATGCGTTTCTGTGTATTAAGCTTATTACTACGTTACTTTCAAAATTCTCACAGACAAATTCTGTGGTCTGTTCTATGTGATGGCTTAATTTTTGGCTCATTACATATCACAAATTTAGTTGCACAATCTGTTTCTGCTACCCTGCAGCAAATGCTTTTTGCTTGTTGTTCTGGATTTGTTTTTGCGGCAATTTATTTATATTCCGACTCTATCTTAATTAGCATGGGCTACCATGCATTATTTGATGCTGCAGCCGCTGTTACATCAGGGTCTCTAATTATGTTTTCACCTGCCGCTTTTGATTGGCAAATAACAATTTCCCTGGCAATTATTGATATTATTTTTGCCTATTTCTTAATTTCTGGCTCCAGAAAAAGCACAATTATATCCAACTTAAAACGTAGAAAATTATACCTTTAGGAGATTAAACACATGAAATTTGGTGAGCATTTAAAACAGGCACGAATTACGCGTCACTTAACTCAAGAAGAAGTTGCCGAAAAATTCTTTATTAGTAGACAGACAATTTCTAGCTGGGAAAATGAAAAAACTTATCCAGATATTGTTACACTAATTAAACTAAGTGACTACTACCAAATTTCACTTGATACCCTATTGAAGGAGGATACGGGTATGAAAGAATATTTAGAAAAAAAGAATGTCATTACAAAACTAAAGCCAATTAAGTGGTGTCTAACAGTAATTGGCCTGATATTAATTGCTTTTTGGTTAGTCAGCCTTAGTTACTCCAACATTTTCATTCTGTTAGCATTAGTAATCACGATTTTTGTCATCACAGCTTTAGCAAGACTAAATGAACTCGATCAAGCAAATTCTCTAGGCTTAAAATATAATTGGCAAAAATACTTTGATGAGCATTCCAAAATAAATTATCTTGTTTTTACAATCATATTAATTTTAGCGATTAGCTTGATTATTTACCAACTTCAAAACATTAATTTTAATAGTGCAACTATATCAGGCACATCTGAATCAGCAGGTGAAAACTTCGGTTATATCATAGGTTATGTTTTTGGCGATTTAACACATCGCCTACTATCTGTAGTGCTTGTTATCGAACTTTATAAACAATGCATTGAATAAAATTATTTTAATAAATACATGATATTTTCCGCCTAGCAGTCTATAATAAAAGCAAAAATATTAGGAGGTTACTCTATGAAATTAACTAAAAAAACGATGCTAGTAGCAACTGGTATTAGTCTTATTGCCGGTTTTGGCATTGGTAGTCTTAATCCCCTGCGCTCCACCAATGCAGACACAGAAAATAACTACCATGATAACGCAACTTATTGCAACTATCATAATCGTTATAAGAACTCATCATACTGCTATAATCAACGTAACACACATCGCGTAAATTCTAATAATTACCGTTGTTCTAATGGTTGTTGGTAATTTACAAAAAAGCTTAGCAAGTTTTGCTAAGCTTTTTTTGTTACATGTGAAACAACAGCTAACTAATTAGCCGCTTAACTTCACTAATTTCTTTTTTCAAAGGTTGCATACCATCTAGTACCAAGTCCGCATTCTTAGCAACATACTCTTGATTATCAACATATAACTGCCGCGCCGTTGATAAATATACTTTAGCCCAAGCGATTATTTCTGCTGCAGTTTTATTTTGATCATCACGGATTATCTGCCGTGCAAAAGCAACATCCAGTGGCGTTTTAATATAGACTACCCAAGTTATATACGGCTTTAAAACTTCATGACAATAACCGAAAGGAAAATCAATCAAAATCAACGGTACATTATTGTACACTTGCTTAAAGTCATTCATTAATTTACTAATATCGTACTGATTTATCGCTTCTTTTAAGGGCACTGTTGGTTCTGGTGCACTAGGTAATTGATCGATATCGTAATCGTCAAATGAAATAACCTTGCTAAATGAATATAATTTACTCAATTCATTAATCAGCGTCGTTTTTCCACTCGCGGTTACACCACTAACTACAAGGACTTTACTCTTCATGGGTTCTTCTCGACTTTCTAAATAATCAAATTCATTATAAAGCGAATTCAAAGTAACTACACTTTTTTATTGTAAAGCATCTAACAAGTACGATATAATTACATTGAAAAAAATATTTTATTATCAAACATAGGGAGCTTATACTATGAACAAAATTACAAAAGTTTTAGGCTTATCAGTTGCAGCATTGAGCCTTGCAGGTGGTAGTTTTACTACAAATGAGGTTAATGCCAAAACTACTAAAACACACATTACTAACAAAAAAGCTGTTAAAAAGACCTCTAAAAAGAAAGCCAAGGGTACGAAATATGGCTTCAAAAAAGCTTTTGTCTTCTCAAAAGACTTACAAGGTAAATGGTACAGTAACAATAATTTGACCCCTGACCCACTTGAAGTTGGCAAATCAACGTTGGTTCTTCCATATACTGGTAAAAAGGCCAAAGCCGTTGTCATTGGCAAAGTTAAGGGAACCAACAAATACACATGGCAAATGAGTGGTAATTGGAAGTTAAAGCACGCCAAGGCTTTTGCTAACGTAATGCGCGGCTCATATAAGACCATTAACAAGACTAAATGGACCGTTCTTAGTCCAGTCGATGAAAAGTCAGTTACTGCTGGCTTTGCTTATACTGTCAAGGACGAAAAAATTGACGATAAGACTGGCGAAACTATCAAAGTTGTTTTTGAAGCAAGACCTGACGATGGTAAAGTAATCAACCAATACTTTACAAGTAAAGACTTGGCTAACAAGTATGCTGCAACCAAGTTTGCTGACATGACTTATTCAGATATCAACCCAAGATAAGATTATTTTTAATAAAAAAAGCGAGTGAGGAAATTTTCCTTACTCGCTTTTTATGTTTCACATGTAACATTTAGTGCAAAATAATATACTATACAAAAACACGCTAATAACAAACGATATAATTTTTTGCTCTTCACTATACAAAATCACTTGACAATCATGTAACCATTTTAATTAACTTTTTCCTTGTTTTACCCCTACATCTCGTATTAAACTTATTAAGTATCAATATGTTGTATTTAAGAAAGAGCGTGATTCAAGTTATTGTTTTAAGCGGGCCAATTGGAGCCGGTAAATCCAGTTTAACCAGTATTTTAGCTGAACATCTAGGTACTCAAGCCTTCTATGAGGGAGTTGACAGTAATCCTGTTCTTCCCCTGTACTACAAGGATATGAAGCGATATACGTTTTTGCTCAATATCTACTTGCTCAACCATCGGATAGCACAGATTAATCAAGCAGTTAAAGAGAAAAACAGCGTTTCAGACCGATCAATCTATGAAGATGCTCTCTTTTTCAAAATGAACGCAGACAGTAATGTCGCTGATCCAACAGAATTTAAGATTTACGACAGCTTGCTCGAAAACATGATGGAAGATACTCCCGGTAATCCAAGTAAGAAGCCGGATTTACTCATTTATATTCATGTGTCGCTAGAAACAATGCTTAAACGCATTAAAAAGCGTGGTCGCTCTTACGAACAAATCAGTACAGATCCTAGTTTAAAGGACTACTATGCACGCCTTATCCGCTACTATGAGCCATGGTATAAAAATTACAATGCATCACCTAAAATAGCAATTGACGGCGACAAATTTGATTTCATTACTGATGAAAATGCTAAAAAAGAAGTTTTGCAGCAAATTGATGACAAATTGCGCGAACTAGGTAATTTAAAATAAAGAAGGAACGTGATGACAGTTATTGTTTTAAGCGGGCCAATTGGAGCCGGTAAATCCAGTTTAACCAGTATTTTAGCAGATTATTTAGGTACTAAGCCATTCTATGAAAGCGTCGATAACAACCCTGTTTTGCCGCTTTTTTACGCTGATCCTAAAAAATACGCCTTTTTATTGCAAGTGTTTTTCCTAAATACACGTTTTCGCAGTATTAAAGATGCTTTAACAGAAGACAACAATGTTTTAGATCGTTCAATTTATGAAGATGCCCTCTTCTTCCAAATGAATGCTGACATTGGTCGGGCAACTCAAGAAGAAGTAGACACTTATTATGAATTATTAAACAACATGATGAGTGAGCTTACCCACATGCCAAAGAAAAATCCTGACTTGTTAGTCCACATCAACGTTTCTTATGACACGATGATCAAGCGAATTCAAAAACGTGGCCGTCCTTATGAACAGCTTAGTTACGACGCAACTCTTGAAGACTATTACAAGCGGCTGTTGCGTTACTACAAGCCGTGGTATGACAAGTACGATTATTCACCTAAGATGGAAATTGATGGTGATGCTCTCGACTTTATGACCGATGATCAAGCTCGAGCAACAGTTTTAGATCAAATTGTTGGCAAATTAAAAGAAGTTGGCAAATTACCTGAGTCATGGGATAAGCCAACCAACATTAAGATTTCTGAATAACTTTAATTACAACTGCTTGACTTATTAAATTAAGTGATTATAATTAAAAGAAAATTAAAAAGGTTATGAGCAGACTAGTAATATTTAGGGCTTACCAGAGAGTGTCAGTTGCTGTAAAGACATAAAGCGCCTAGTATGAATCACACCTGCGAACCGTTTTTCTAAATAATGTAAGAAATTCCGGCGGTGCCGTTATCACTACAGTTTTTTATTCTTGTTAAACTGACCGAGGTTATTTACGTGAGTAAATAGCAAATTAAGGTGGAATCGCGTTAAGTCGTCCTTTTAGATAAAGATTATCTAAGAGGACGTTTTTTCTTACAAATTAAGAAATTCCGGTAGTGCCGTTATCACTACAGTTAAACTACTTATGCAGTATTTAACTGATTGAGACTGTTTGCGTGAGTAAACAGCAAATTGAGGTGGAACCACGATTAAACGTCCTCTTAGACCAACGTCTAAGGGGGCGTTTTTATTATATAAGGAGAATACCATGAATTACATTAACGCCATCATGCCTTCCCTACTTCAGGGAGCGCAAATGACCTTATCACTGTTTTGTTGGACACTTATTATTTCTATTCCCTTAGGAATTATTATTAGCTTAGGGCTCATCTCGCATATTAAGCCTTTGCAGCTCTTTTTAAAATTTTATGTTTGGATTATGCGGGGAACGCCATTATTATTACAATTAATTTTTGTTTTCTACGGTTTACCAATTATTGGCGTGATTTTTCAGCGCTATGATGCGGCATTATTTGCTTTCATCCTCAACTATGCAGCATACTTTGCTGAAATTTTTCGGGGAGGTTTTCAAGCCATTCCAGAAGGACAATATGAAAGCGCCCGGGTTTTGCGATTAACTAAGATGCAAACATTAAAGCATATTGTTATTCCCCAAGTTGTCAAGATTGTTATTCCATCCATTGGTAACGAGGTTATCAATCTCGTTAAAGATACTTCTCTAGTCTATGTTATTGGCCTTGGCGACCTCCTGAGAGCCGGTAATGTTGCCACAGCAAGAGATGTTACCTTGGTACCACTAGTTTTGGTTGGTATTATTTACCTAGCTATGACGGGAATTGCATCTTACCTTTTAAAGAAAATTGAAAATAGTTATTCTAAATGGAAGTAGTCGGGAAGCGATTAGATGTTAGAACTTAAAAATATCACCAAAAAATTTGGTCAACGAACAATCTTAGATAAAGTCAATTTAACTATCCCTAGTGGACAAATTTTAGCAATTGTCGGGCCTTCTGGAGCCGGGAAAACAACTTTGCTGCGCTGTTTAAGTGGTCTTGAAGCTATCGACTCGGGCAGCTTCTTATGGGATGGACAAGAATTTAATCCCGTTAATCCAACCGATAGCAGCCAAATAATCGGCGTTGTTTTCCAAGATTATCAATTATTTCCTAATTTAACTGTATTGGAAAACATCACGTTAGCTCCAACTTTAGCACTTAAAAAAGATAAAGCAGTTGCCGAAAAACAAGCCCAAAAACTACTTGAACGTTTAAATTTAACCGGTAAAGAACAGCTCTATCCTGCACAACTCTCTGGTGGACAGCAGCAACGAGTTGCAATTGCCCGCGCTTTAGCCATGAAACCGCAAATTCTTTGTTACGACGAGCCAACTTCTGCACTTGACCCTGCTTTACGCGGGACGGTTGCTGAAATTATTCTAAAATTAAAACGTGCAGAGAACATGACACAAATCATTGTTACTCACGACATGGATTTTGCTAAAGAAGTTGCTGATAAAACCTTTACTGTTACCGATCTCAGTCAAAGGAGGTTGAGCTAAGTGAAACGCAAAGAATTTCTTACCCTTATAGTAATTTTCTGTTGTGGGATTTTCATAACGGGTTGTAGCGGAGTTTCGGTTGGTAAGCAAGCCAGTCAAACCGACAATTGGCAGCGGCTAGAAAAGCGCGGCTATGTGACTATTGGCGTTGATGATACCTTTGTTCCAATGGGATTCCGCCAAAAAAATGGCCAATTAGTTGGTTACGATGTTGACCTAGCTAAGGCTGTTTTTAAGCAGTATGGTATGCGCGTGAGCTTCCAGACGATTGACTGGTCGATGAACACCACGGAACTCAAAAACGGGACCATTGACTTAATCTGGAACGGTTTTAGCAAGACTCCTGAACGCAAAGCAAAGGTCGGCTTTAGTAAAACTTACCTGTATAGCGAACAATTATTGGTGACTAAGCGTAAAAGCCACATTAATTCCTATGCGGACATGACTGGGAAAACATTAGGAGCACAAACTGGATCTTCTGGCTACAACGACATTATCAAGCAGCCAAAGTTGCTTAAAGATCGCATTAAAAATCACGACCCAGTCCTGTATGACTCCTTCACTAATGCTTTTATCGACTTAAATGCCGGTCGCATTCAGGGACTACTAATTGACAGCACTTACGCCAATTACTATATTGCACGCCAAAAACACCCAGCTGACTTTACCATAATTCACGGGCCATTTCCTAAAGATGCCTTTGGTGTTGGCATGAGAAAAAGCGATATAACTTTGCGTGAAAAAATCAATGCTGGATTGGATAAATTAGCTAAAGATGGCACACTAACCAAAATCAATCACAAATGGTTTGGCTCGGCTGCTGATACACCCTTGCTAAAGAAAAATTAATCTAACTGCTCCAAAACGTCGGCAATCCCGTCATGATTATTATCCTGCGTAATCACTTCAAACTTTGCCTTTAAATCAGCTGGCGCATTGGCCATTAATACTGGATGAGCAACGATTTCTAGCATTGCTGCATCATTATAATTATCACCAAAAGCCCAACAATCAGTTAATTTAACATTGAAATCTTCTGCCAAAATTTTAATGCCGTTACCCTTAGAAACACCTTTAATCATTACTTCAAGTAAATTTGGTGCAGATTTAACAATGTATAATTTTGGATATTTTACTTTTAATTCTGCTTGTTCCTCATCTAATAACTTTGGGTCACCCATAATCAATACTTTGTGAGCACCCTTAAGCTTTTTAACCTGAGCTAGTGAGCTTGGTGTTGCCTTAACATCGACGGTCTTTTCTTCTTTTCCAACCAATTCGCAATTATTTCCCGGGAAATAGTACCAGTCATAGCCACTATAAACGTTCCAAACAGTTCCGTTATTTTTACGCTCAACATACTGACATATTTCTTCTGCCTGAGCGGCAGTCATAAACTGTGAGTTTAATGGTCTGCCCATTTCATCTAAAACTAGAGCGCCATTGTAAGCAATGAGCGGGCACCTTTTCATAATTTGTCCAGCTGCTGTCATAATTCCTTGTGGCATCCGACCTGATACTGGCACAAAGATATTGTCTTTAATTACCTGTTTACGAATTGCATCCCGCGTTCTAGGTGTTACTTGCAAGTCAGAATTGATTAATGTACCGTCAATATCTGAAAAAAGTAGTTTAACCATAATTTCTCCTCAACTATTTTCTTTAATTAGTAGTAATTAAGCTTATTTTAACGATTATTACTGGCCTTGGTCAATAACTGTTAATAGACGATAGTTACTCTTTAGTCAATGATTGGTTTTAATAATTCGTGTTTGCAATTATTTTTCAGAGTGATAGACTTTAATAGTCGAAAGTTAAATTTTAAACACGAACATTAATTTGTGGGAGAGAGATAATGAATTTTATTAAGAGTTATTTTCAGCTCGATAAATATAACACTAGCATTAAAGTGGAATTTCTTGCTGGTTTAACTACTTTTATTAGTATGTCATACATCCTTTTTGTCAATCCTAGCGTCTTAGGGGCAAGTGGCATGAACTCTGGGGCCGTTTTTACCTCAACTGCCTTGGCCAGTGCATTAGGAACAGCGATTATGGGAATTGTTGCCAATTACCCAATTGGTGAAGCTCCAGCCCTTGGAATTAACGCCTTCTTTGCCTACACAGTTTGTGTTGGCATGCATGTTTCATGGGAAACAGCGTTAGCTGCTGTTTTTGTTGCTTCAATCATCTTCATTTTAATCACCTTGTTTAAATTGCGGGAAAAAATCATCAATGCTATTCCAGCTGATTTGAAATTTGCCATTTCTTCAGGTATTGGCTTGTTCATCGCCTTTTTAGGAATGCAAGATGGTGGTTTAATTATCGGTAACAAGTCAACTTTGGTCGGTTTAGGATCACTTCATGATCCAGCAGTTTGGATTACAATCTTTGGCTTGTTAATAACCGTTGTGTTAATGATTTTAAATGTACCTGGTGCTATTTTTATCGGCATGGTATTAGCTGCAATCTTTGGTGTTGCTACTGGGCAAATCCCGCTACCAACTAAAGTAATTTCAATGGCGCCAAGTATTGCACCAACCTTTGGTCAAGCAATCTTTCACATTAAAGACATCAATTCACTGCAAATGTGGGTTGTTGTTTTAACATTCTTACTAGTTACCTTCTTTGATACTGCCGGTACATTAATCGGACTGGCTCAACAAGCTGGATTTATGAAAGATAACAAAATGCCACGAGTTGGTAGAGCTTTAGCTTCTGACTCAACCGCGATGATGGTTGGTTCCGTCCTAGGTACTTCACCTATTGGTGCCTTTGTTGAATCAAGTGCCGGAATTGCTGTCGGTGGTAGAACTGGTTTAACTGCTGTCTTTGTAGCAATTTTCTTCTTAATTTCTATGATTTTCAGTCCATTACTTGGATTATTTACCACTCATGTAACAGCACCTGCTTTAATTATTGTCGGTGTTCTAATGGCTCAAAATACGGCTCACATTCATTGGAATAAAATGGAAATTGCCGTACCCGCCTTCTTAATCTTAATTGGTATGCCCCTGACCTACTCCATTTCTGATGGTTTGGCATTAGGATTAATTACTTACCCAATCTGTATGGTTGCTGCTAAGCGCGGCAAGGAAGTTACACCAATGATGTGGATTCTCTTCTTCGTCTTTATTTTCTTCCTCTGGGTACTTAACTTCTAATTTAATTGAAAAAATTTTATTAAAGCCAAAATCTAACAATAGATTTTGACTTTTTTGCTTCTTATAAAATAAATTTGGCTGTATCATGGAAATATAACATGATTTAGTTATATACTAGTTACATTGGTTCTTTTTAATTTAATATTTTGGAGGAAAAAATGACGACACTAGATAAAGTCTTTCATTTAAACGATGCTCATACCACTGTTAAACGCGAGTTAATCGCCGCATTAACCACGTTTGTCAGTCTCTCCTACATCCTTTTTGTTAACCCTAACATTTTACATGCAGCTGGAATCGATAAAGGTGCAGCATTTACCGTTACCGCAATTTCAATAGCTATTGGCTGTTTCATCATGGGCTTAGTTGCCAATTATCCAATTGCCTTAGCACCAACTCTTGGCAGTGCAGCCTTTTTCGCTTATAACGTCTGCGTTGGTATGCATATCAACTGGCAAACTGCATTAGCTGCTGTTCTAGTTGCATCCGTACTGTTTATCCTAATAACTGTTCTGAAATTACGGGAAATAGTTGTTGATGCAATTCCACAAGACATGAAATATGCAATTTCAGCTGGAATTGGCCTCTTCATCGCTTTTATCGGCTTGCAAAATGGTAAGTTGATTGTAAATAGTGATTCTAATCTTGTAACTTTAGGTAAATTTAATTCACCTGCTGTCTGGATTACCCTATTTGGGTTAACGCTAACTGTTATCTTAATGGCAATGAACATTCCCGGTTCCATTTTCATTGGGATGGTCGTTACCGCTGTATTTGGCATTGTAATTGGTCAAATAGCTTTACCTAAAGCTATTATTTCCAGTGCACCAAGTATTGCTCCTACTTTTGGCCAAGCAGTTTTTCACTTAAAAGACATTAATACACCACAACTATTTATGGTTGTTCTAACCTTCTTGCTAGTTACCTTTTTTGATACCGCTGGTACCTTAATTGGAATGACTGAACAGGCAGGAATGGTTGATAAAAACGGTAAAATTCCACGGATTGGCCGCGCATTCTTATCAGATTCTGCGGCAATGGTTGAAGGTGCTATTCTCGGGACAGCTCCACTTGGAACTTCAGTTGAATCAAGTGCTGGTATCGCCATGGGCGGTCGTACCGGATTAACTGCAATTTTTGTTGGTATTTTATTTTTAATTAGTATGATTTTTAGTCCACTCTTAGCTGTTATTCCAACAACAGTTACTGCACCAGCGTTAATTATTGTTGGTGTTTTAATGGCCGGTAATTTGAAAAAAATCAATTGGGAAAAATTCGAAATTGCCTTACCTGCATTCCTGACAGTTGTTGGTATGCCGCTAACTTATAGTATTTCTGACGGGTTAGCACTAGGCATGATTGCTTATCCGATTACAATGATCGCTTCTAAACAATCTAAAAAAGTCTCACCAATGATGTACGTACTATTTGTAATTTTTATCATTTTCTTTTTAGTAACCAATATGTAATTAAGTAAACTAAAAGTCACCTAAAAAGGTGGCTTTTTTGTATCGCAATTTTAACCATCATATTCAACAGCCTGCAACTGTTTTATCTTTTCATAAACCTGACCACGCTGACCAGCATCAACTTCCAAAATCAAACTATCACCATTGTTGATTTTAGTCTGACCATTAGGAATTAAATCTCGACCACCGCGATGAATAATTTTAACCAACGTATACTGCGGCCACTTGATATCTACTATCTTTCGGTCAACCAAGTCACTATTTTCATAAACCGGAATCGTCAGCTGATCACGCTGTCCTGTTACCTGAGTCGAATTTTTCTTACCTAGCATTGCTTGTGCCAAGCTGTCATAAATTGGCATCCCGCCGAGCAATTCATCAACTAGCAACGCCACAAACGAAACCACAGCCAGTGGCATTAAGTGCAATAACGACCCCACCATTTCCGTAATTAAAATTACGGCGGTAAACGGCGCCCGAATAATTGCCGCAAAGTATCCCGCCATTGCAAAAATGATTAGGTTAATCACCAATTTTTGGGGTAATAAATGCAGCTGTGCCATTGTTAAGCCATAAATAGCACCTATTAGGGCCCCCATCGTCAAAATCGGCAAAAAGATACCACTTGGCAATCCCGAATCATACGAAACAATTGAAAAAATAATTCTAACCAAATAGAAAAACAACAGTAATCCAACCATTGACCAGCCAGTTTTGGTAATCATCTTAGGCAAACTGAGGATCAAACGGTTACCAGGGCCAGTAATTAATGGCCAACAATATGCAATTGGAATCAATAATGCTAGAGGAATCACGCCATACAGCCAGTTAGGTAAAAACGTAATTTTTGCATATAATTTTTTGCAGCTAAATAAGCCTGCTTTATACAAATAACCTAACAATCCTAAAATAATTCCTAAAAATACCAGGTGCCAGTAAAGCAAAATTGGGAATGTATGGTTATAGGACAGAGCCAGTGCCGCATGCTGACCAAACAAGTTAGAAACGACAAAGTCGGCAACCATTGCTCCAGCCAGAGCATTGAGCCACACACGCTTTGAAAAGTTATGAAACACTTCTTCTAGGACAAACAGGGCACCACTTAACGGTGCACCAAATGCAGCAGCTAAACCACTTGCCGCTCCCGTTGCAATTAGAACGCGGGCGTTAGTTTTAGTCTGACTGCAGCCCTCGCCGACCCCTTGACCGATAGTTGCCCCTAATTGAAGAGATGGTCCCTCAGGACCTAGAAAGAGGCCTGTACTAATTACTAAACTTCCGCCAATTAATTTGCGCCACAAAATTGGTACCCACTGAAGTGTCAGGCTTCCTTGCAGCTGCAACTTAACCTCAGGAATTCCAGACCCACCAACATGAGGATACTGTTTAACAAAATAACCAGCTATCATTCCCACTAATACCAAACCACAAGCAATGATAGCAAGCCACCAAGCGTTATTATGAGCTAAATGAAATAATTTCAACCAAAAGGCTGTCATTTTTTCAATTCCTAAGCGAAAAATACCAACAATTATGCCTGTAAATAATCCCACTAACAGAGCCTGGCCCAACAATGTTATTTCCGAATGATTGCGCAAAATTCATACTCCTCTATCTACAACAAAAAACAGCTAAATTAATTTAGCTGTTTTTGTGTTACACGTGTAACATAATTATTTTTCTTCATACCATTCTGTATGGAAGACACCAGGACGGTCATTTCTGTAATAAGTGTGTGCACCGAAGTAATCACGTTGACCCTGAATTAGGTTAGCAGGTAAGCTTGGATTAAAAATTGATTCCAAGTAATTAAGAGCAGCGCTCAAGGTTGGTGTTGGAATACCAGCTTTAGTTGCTAGTGCAATTACTTGCCGCAAAGCACCAATATTTTCAGCCATTAAATCCTTGAAGTAACTATCTTCAAATAAATTATCCAGCTTTTTGCCGTTCTCATAAGCATTTTCAATATCTTTCAACATTGACGAACGAATAATACAACCAGCTTCCCAATCTTGAGCAATTGCTGGGTAACGCAAATCCCATTTATAAGCATCTGCAGCCATCTTCAATTGTTGGAAGCCTTGAGCATAAGCAACAGCTTGACCTAATTGCAATGCTTTACCCAAATTAGCTACTAAATCAGCTGGTACATCGCCATTCCAAGTGATTTCTTTACCAGCACGTGTTGTTGCCTTAGACATAAACCGTGCTAAAACAGCTTCAGCAATTACACTAATTGGTGTTCCTAAGCGAATTGCGTCCTCAAGCATCCAGTTACCAGTACCCTTGTATGATGCCACATTCAAGATATGGTCGATTACGTAATCAGGAGTTAATTCATCTTTTTGCTTCAAGACCTCTGCCGTAATTTCACTTAAATAAGCCTTAACGATTCCTTGGTTCCAATCCGTAAAGATTTGAGCCATTTCATCATTAGTTTTACCAGCAACTTTTCGTAAAATATCATAAACTTCGGAAAATTCTTGCATAATGCCGTATTCAATTCCGTTATGAACCATTTTAACGTAGTGACCGCTGCCTTCAGGTCCAATAAAGCTGACACAAGGACGACCCTCAGTATTTTTAGCAGCAATTGCTTCCAGGATCGGAGCAACTTGCTTGTAAGCTTCTTCATCGCCACCTGGCATTAAAGCTGGGCCATTCAAAGCTCCTTCTTCACCACCGGAAACACCCATTCCAATAAAGTGAATGCCATGTTCCTGCATTTCATGAAATCGCCGGTTAGTATCGTTAAAGTTGGAATTACCACCATCGATTAAAATATCACCCTTGTCCAGTAAAGGTAATAAAGTATGTAAAGTTTCATCAACTGGACGACCAGCTGCGATTTGAATTAAAATTTTGCGTGGTTTCTCTAATGAATTAACGAACTCTTCCCAAGAATAAGTAGGTTTTAATTTATCGTCTTCATATTTTGCAAAAGCATCAACTTCTGGCTTGTCAATACTGTAACCAGAAACTGAAAAGCCACTATTTCTGACATTTAAAGCAAGATTCTTACCCATTACAGATAAGCCAATTATTCCAAATTGTTGCATATTTTATCCTCCACTATTAAATTTATCCCCTATTATTATACTTATAAGTATGCAAAAAAGCGAAACCTTTTTATTAGTTCCGCTTTTTATTTTTTTAATATTAACGATTAATTAACATTAAGCTTCTGAAGCACCTGAAGTTGCATCGTCTTCATCTACAGGACCAAAAGCATCATCGTTAACGCCGTACTTTTCAGCAAAGTAGCTGAATGGCTTCAAACCTTGTGCTTGGTACTTCTCAACGAATGCTGGGTCGTCCAAAGTGTTCAATTCAGTTGAGTAAGGCATTTCGTGAGTAAGCTTAACGTCTACTAACATTGGCTTATCAGAACTCTTCCATTCCTTAACTGCATCTTCGAATTCCTTCTTAGTACGTACAGTTACACCCTTAACGTTCATACCTTCAGCAACCTTTGCCCAGTCGTTATCTGGAAGGATAACACCTGACAATGGTTGGTGTGATTGGTCTTCTTGTTCAGCTTGGATGAAACCAAGAGTTTCGTTAGTGAAGACAACGTTCATAATGTGCATGTTGTAACGAGCTTGGGTCAATAATTCTTGACTCATCATTGCAAAACCACCATCACCACCAAGGTTCCAAACTTCACGGTCTGGGCAAGCAGTTGCAGCAGCTACAGCAGCTGGTGAACCAAAGCCCATAGTTGCGTACAAGCCTGAAGTTGCCCAAACTTGGTTATCGTGCAAGTTCATCAAACGTTGGAAGTCAATGTTGATGTTACCAACATCAATACCAAACATTGCATCGTCTGCAGCGTACTTGTTAATAATGTCAAAGATTGGTTCACGACGAATTGGCATTTCATCTGCATCGTCAAAGCTGTGTTGCCATTCTTCCCAGTTCTTACGATCCTCAACACCAGCTTTGTAAAGTGGTGATTCTTCACGAGCTTCACCAGCATCAATGATTGCTTGTAAAGTCTTAGCACCATCAGCCAAGATTGGAAGATCAACAGTGTGACGCTTACCCAATTTTTCTGAGTCAACATCAATTTGGATCATCTTAGCCTTAGGGTTAAAGAAGTAGCTTGAGAATGGTGAGTCGTTACCAACCCATACAACCAAGTCAGCGTGAGTTTGAATGTCGTCACTTGCCTTAGGAGCACAACGACCAATTGAACCCAAGTATGCTGGAAATGCATCTTCAACGATACCCTTAGCAATAACTGATGACATAATTGGCATCTTGAACTTGTCTGAGAATGCCTTCAATACGTCACCGTGACCCTTAAGTCCCATACCAAAGTAAACTACTGGATTTGTAGCTTCTGCAATTAACTTAACTGCTTCATCAACTGATTCTTTAATTGGTGCAGCGTAGTTAGGCATAGCAGTTAATGAGTTAGCTGTAACTTGGAAGTTGTAGTCAATCTTGTCCCAACCAAAGTCTTTTGGCAAGATTAAAACTGCTGGCCCCTTCTTAGCGTATGCTTGACGAAGAGCTTCGTCCATCATCCGTGGAATTTGGTTAGCTGCTTTAACTTGGTGGTTCCAAACAGCAACGTTATCAAACCAAGGCTTTTCATCAAAAGCTTGGAAGAAGTTCATGTCTTGACGACTAGTTGGTACGTTAGCAACAATAGCTACCATTGGAGTCTTGTCATACTTAGCGTCGTATAAACCGTTCATCAAGTGAACAGCACCAGGTCCAGCTGAACCAAAACATACACCAACTTTACCAGTGAGCTTGTATTCAGCTGAAGCTGCTAAAGCGCCAGCCTCTTCGTGACGAACTTCGATAAACTTAAGTTTGTCTTTGAAATTAAGAATAGCATTCATAGTTGAGTCGAATGAACCACCTGGATAACCAAAGATGTGGTCAATATCCCAATCAACTAATACTTGAAGCATTGCATCTGAGCCATTAATTTTTGTCATTTGAGCGTATCTCCTTCAAATAAATCACTTACATACAGTATTAAAACATATAATTCCATAATTACAAGTAACTGAATTGCAAATAACTTGGGCTTTAGAAGACAACTATCAAAATACAAAAAGTAACATAATCATAAATTTTTAGACTATCAATTCAATAATAGGTTGACTTTAATAAAGGGAAATCGCTTTATTTACAGACGATATTGGTTTTTGCTAAAAATATCCGCTATTAATATATAGCAGTATAAATAAAAAAACGAAACCAAAATAAATTGATTTCGTTTCTCTAAAAATAATTAAAATTATTTATTAATTACTAGTGTTCTGAAGCACCTGAAGTTGCATCTTCTTCTGGCTCTGGTTCAGGCTCAGCTTCTTCTTCTGAAGCACCCGAAGCAGTATCTTCTACAAGACCATATTTTTCAGCAAAGTAACTGAATGGCTTCAAACCTTGTGCTTGGTACTTCTCAACGAATGCTGGGTCGTCTAAAGTGTTCAATTCAGTTGAGTAAGGCATTTCGTGAGTGAACTTAACGTCGATTAACATTGGTCCATCCATTTGCTTAAATTCCTTAACTGCGTCTTCGAATTCTTTCTTAGTACGTACAGTTACACCCTTAACGTTCATACCTTCAGCAACCTTTGCCCAGTCGTTGTTAGGAATGATAACACCAGATAATGGTTGGTTAGATTCATCTTCTTGTTCAGCTTGAATGTAACCTAAAGTTTCATTAGTGAAGACAACGTTGATAACGTGCATGTTGTAACGAGCTTGGGTCAACAGTTCTTGGTTCATCATTGCAAAACCACCGTCACCACCAAGGTTCCAAACTTCACGCTCTGGATGAGTAGTAGCTGCAGCAAGCGATGCTGGAGTACCAAAGCCCATAGTTGCGTACAAGCCTGATGTTGCCCAAGTTTGTTCATCATGTAAGTTAACTAAACGTTGGAAGTCAATGTTGATGTTACCAACATCAATAGCAAACATTGCGTTGTCTGCAGCGTATTTGTTAATGATGTCAAAAATTGGTTCACGACGAACTGGCATTTCATCTGAGTCAACAAAGCTGTTTTCCCATTCTTCCCAGTTTTCACGGTCTGCAATAGCAGCCTTGTAAAGTGGTGATTCTTCACGAGTTTCACCAGCATCAATAATTGCCTGTAAAGTCTTAGCACCATCAGCCAAGATTGGAACATCAACAGCATGACGCTTGCCCAATTTTTCTGAGTCAACATCAATTTGGATGACCTTAGCCTTTGGATCAAAGAAGAATACTGAGA
Organism: Lactobacillus sp. ESL0677; assembly: GCF_029392875.1. NCBI lineage: Bacteria > Bacillati > Bacillota > Bacilli > Lactobacillales > Lactobacillaceae > Lactobacillus > Lactobacillus sp. ESL0677. Next base: position 2,022,396 of record NZ_CP113946.1, read on the forward strand.
ATGGTGAGTTGTTACCAACCCAAACAACCAAGTCAGCGTGAGTTTGGATGTCATCACTAGGCTTTGGTGCAACACGACCAATTGAACCCATGTATGCTGGAAACTTGTCTTCAACAATACCCTTAGCAATAACTGATGACATAATTGGAGTCTTAAACTTGTCAGCAAATGCCTTTAAAACATCGCCATGTCCCTTCATACCCATACCATAGTATACTACTGGGTTCTTAGCTTCTTTGAGAAGTTTAACAGCTGCATCAACATCAGTCTTCTTAGGAGCTGCATAGTTAGGAATAGCTTCTAATGAGTTGTATGTTACACGGAAGTTATCGTTAATCTTGTCCCAACCAAAGTCCTTAGGAAGGATTAAAACTGCTGGACCCTTCTTAGCATATGCTTGACGAAGAGCTTCGTCCATCATGCTAGGAACTTGGTCAGCTGTCTTAATTTGGTGGTTCCAAACTGCTACAGCATCAAACCAAGGTTTTTCATCAAAAGCCTGGAAGAAGTCAATATCTTGACGACTTGTTGGTACGTTAGCAACGATAGCTACCATTGGTACCTTGTCGTATTTTGCATCGTACAAACCGTTCATCAAGTGAATAGCACCAGGACCGGCTGAACCAAAACATACACCAGCATGACCAGTGAATTTATATTCAGCAGCTGCTGCCAAAGCACCAGCTTCTTCGTGACGAACTTCAATATAGTTCATCTTGCCCTTGAAATCGTGAATAGCGTTCATTGTTGAATCGAATGAACCACCTGGAAAACCATAAATATGATCAATATGCCAGTCCAACAAAACTTGAAGCATAGCATTTGCGCCATTAATTTTTGCCATTTTAAAGTGCATCTCCTTAAATACATGTTTACTTACATAATGTATTAAAACATATAATTTCACAATTTCAAGTATGCACTAACGTTAATAAAGTACCGGTATTTCAGCTATAAAAAAGAAATATTTTCACAATTTATATAGTCTTATCATTGATAACGCTTTTATAGCAATCTTTATGCTTGTTATTAATTGATCATTCTTAAAATATAATCACTAAGTTTCAAATATAAAAATTTTTTAAAATTTTTTACTTCTTAATCTTTTCATAATGACCATTTTGAATATACACACTCAAAATAGCCAAATCTGCTGGATTAACACCCGATATTCTTTCGGCTTGAGCTATTGTCTCAGGCCGAATCTTAGCGAATTTCTGCCTTGCTTCGGTTGCCAAGCCATCGATTGCATTATAGTCAATACCTGTGGGAATTTTTTTAGCTTCTTGACGGTGGAGCCGATCAATTTGAACTTGTTCTTTTTTAATATATCCGGCGTACTTAATATTAATTTCAACCTGTTCTTTAACATAACGATTTGATGAGATTTCTTCTCCTGTCAGCCGTTCAATGTCATCAATTGTTACTTTAGGCCGTCTTAAAAAGATATCTGCTTTAACACCAGCACCCATTGCATTTTCACCAATTCCACTCAAATATTGTTGAATTTCAAAATTGGGATGAATGGTCAAACTAGCCAATTTTGCCTTAACATTTGCAATTTGTTTTTTCTTATCTTCAAATTTAGCATAGCGTTCATCTGAAATTAAGCCCAACTTGTAACCATAATCAGTTAACCGCAGGTCAGCGTTATCGTGGCGCAGAATTAACCGATACTCAGCACGAGAGGTAAGCAAGCGATACGGTTCCTCAGTACCCTTAGTTACCAAATCGTCAATTAAGACACCAATATAGGCTTCATCCCTGCCCAAAGTAAAACCAGGCTTGCCAGCAGCACGCAAAGCAGCATTAATCCCAGCAATTAGTCCTTGCCCAGCTGCTTCTTCATAGCCAGAAGTACCGTTCATTTGACCAGCAGTAAACAAGTTCTTAATATTTTTGGTTTCCAAAGTATGCTTTAACTGCCACGGATCAACAACATCGTATTCAATTGCATAACCTGGGCGCATCATTTCAGCATGTTCTAGTCCAGCAACTGAGTGCAGCATCTTCAACTGAATTTCTTCTGGCATTGAAGTTGAAAAGTCGCCAACATAGACTTCCTTGGTAGTTTTTCCTTCTGGCTCTAAGAAAATTTGGTGGCGCGGTTTATCAGCAAACCGGACAACCTTGGTTTCAATTGACGGACAATAACGCGGACCAACGCCCTTAATCTGACCCGAAAACATTGGCGAACGTGTCAGATTTTCATTAATAATCTTGTGCGTTTCCTGATTGGTATAAGTCATCCAGCAAGAAACTTGATCCTTTAAGTAGTCTTCATCCCTACTGGTAAAGGAAAAGTGGCGGGGCTCTTCATCTCCAGGTTCCTCTTCAGTCTTGGAATAATCAATCGTATTACCATTAACGCGTGGCGGGGTACCAGTCTTAAAACGGCGCAGTTTAAAGCCTAATTTTTCCAAATTTTCGGATAATTTAATCGCTGGCACCGTGTTATTAGGACCTGAAGAATAATTCAATTCCCCAATAAAAATACGGCCGCGAGCAGAGGTACCTGTTGTGAGCACAACGCTTTTAGCATGATAGCAAGCACCTGTGTTAGTGATAAGGCCTGTACATACCCCATCTTCAACAATTAACTCGTCCACTGTTGCCTGACGCAAAGTTAAATTAGGGGTATTCTCAATAACGTCCTTCATTTGTTCATGATATTGCCACTTGTCAGCTTGAGCCCGTAAAGCACGTACTGCTGGGCCCTTACCCGTATTTAGCATCCGCATTTGGATATAGGTGGCATCAATATTTTTACCCATTTGGCCACCCAAAGCATCAATTTCACGCACAACCGTCCCTTTAGCTGGACCACCAACGGACGGATTACACGGCATGAAGGCAACCATATCAAGGCTAATTGTCAGTAATAACGTCTTTTGGCCCATTCTGGCACTAGCCAAAGCTGCCTCGCTGCCGGCATGACCAGCACCAACAACAATGACATCATAATCATTTGAGTCGTAACTCTTAATCATTTCCACTTCTACTCCTATTTTCCTAAACAAAATTGACTAAACAATTCATTAACTAGCTCATCAGGACTGCTTTCGCCAGTAATCTCGCCTAAAGTGTCCCACGCGCCGTTAAAATCAATCTGAGCAATATCTACCGGCACTTCATCTTTAACCGCCTGAATAACATCTTGCAGCTGTTTTTTAGCCTTTTCTAATAGACCAACTTGGCGCTGGTTAGTGACCATCACCTGATCATTAGAGTTTTCAATCCCACTAAAGAACAATTTTCTAATTGCTTCTTCTAGTTCAGTAAGATTTTTTTCTTGCAAAATCGACGTAGCAATTACTTCGCTACCCGTTATTTTTTTAATTTCACTAACCGTTAATTTTTGCCCTAAATCCGTCTTATTTAAAATTACAATTCTCTTTTTAGCATCTGTTGCTGCAATCAGCGCCTTGTCTTCTGATGATAAATCCTGACTAGAATCAAGTAGTAATAAAACTAAATCCGCTTGAGCCAGCGCCTTTTTAGACCGTTCGACGCCAATTTTTTCAACTTTATTATCAGTATGCCGAATCCCAGCCGTATCAATCAGTTTCAGCGGCACTCCTTTAATTGCAACATATTCCTCTAACGTATCTCGAGTTGTTCCCGCAACATCGGTAACAATCGCCTTATCGCTTTTAGTCAAATAATTAAGCAAAGATGACTTACCAACATTGGGCTGACCAATAATTGCTGTTGCCAAGCCGTTACGTAAAGCCGTTCCTTCAGCTGCCGTATCCAGTAAGCGCGTGATTTTCTCACTTACCGACTGTGAAACGGACGCCATCTGCTTAGCAGTAATAGTGTCGGCATCGTACTCAGGATAATCAATGTTAACCTCAACGTTTGCCAAGGTATCCAAAATTTCCTGCCGCATTGCGCGAATTTTTTCAAGCAAGCCACCTTCAAGCTGCTTTTCAGCAACTTGACGAGCCTTATCGGTCTTAGCACGCACAATATCCATTACACTTTCGGCTTGAGTCAAATCAATTCGACCATTGACAAATGCCCGTTTGGTAAACTCACCAGCTTCCGCCATTCGTGCGCCTTCTTTAAGCAACAGTTGCAAAATCCGGTTAGTGACCACAATGCCGCCGTGACAGTTAATTTCGACAATATCTTCACGCGTAAATGTTTTCGGTGCCAGCATTACTGAGACCATTGCCTCGTCAATTACCTGGTTAGTTTCTGGTTCAATCACATGACCATAGTGAATTGTATGACTAGGTACTTTAGCTAAGTTAGCCCCTTTAAAAATGTGATTAGCAATCTTAACTGCATCTTCTCCCGACATGCGGACAATCGAAATTCCACCCTCACCAATTGGCGTTGAAATAGCAGCAATTGTATCAAATTCGGTTAAAGTTTGTGCCATAATTTCTCCTTTTCAAATAAATTTCAATAAAAAAAGCGCATTATAGCACCACGAAAAATTCGTGATGTATAAAGCACTTTGACTACTTTATCTAAAAATCACTTTAGACTAAATATTTACTTTTTACGCTTTAAACGCTTATAGGTTCTTCTAAGTTGACGTTTACGTTCACGTTCGGCTTCTGCCTTAGCTTCTTGCGCCTTGCGATATTTAATCGGATTCTGCAAGATAAAGGTTTGGCCAACTTGGAAGAGGTTAGAAACTACCCAGTACAAAACAATCGCTGACTGGAAGTAAATTCCCATTACACCAACCATAATTGACATCCCATAAGTCATCATCTTAGTTGACGCTGTTTGTGATTCCTTTGGCGTTGACAACTGACTAATGTAAGTTGACAGGAACGTCAAAATCATCGACAAAATCGGCATAATGAAGTAAGGATCTGGTTTACCTAAATCCATCCATAAAAAATGGCCTGTTTGAAGTTGCGGTGTTTGCCAGATTGCGCCATACAAGGCATACATTACCGGAAACTGGATAATTAGCGGCAAACAACCAGCATACGGATTAATCCCAGCTTCCTTATAAAGCTTATTAGTTTCTTGGGACAATAACGTCCGCGATTCCGTATCATTACCCGGATACTTTTTGCGTAATGCATTAATCTCCGGTTGAATTGCTTGCATCTTCGTCGTACTCTTAATCGAAATCGCACTAAGCGGATACAAAATAACCCGCACAATTACAGTGAAGACAATGATTGCCCACCCGTAACTATTGCTCATAATTTTAGCCAGCCATAGGATAAAGACCGACATATAATAAATGATCCAGCGATTCCACCAGCTACCACTAGTATGCGAAACTGGTGCCACTTTGGCGTTAGTTTGTGCTGCACAACCCGTTAACACAACAGCGATTGCAACAACTGCTAGCAGTGTAAGCAGACGTTTGACATTTCTCTTAGTTAAAATGTCTTTCACTCTAATCTTCCTCAACTTCATCAGGTATTTCTTCAATAATATTGGCCAAAAAGAGTGCGTGCAGCAAGTTCTTTCTGACTTCAGCCATTTTAAAGTTACGCGCATATGGTCTAGCAATCACTAAAAAGTCAATTTGCGCTTCAATTGCAGGCTTATTTTCAGTAAGAACCGCACGAATATAACGTTTGAGCCGGTTGCGAACAACGGCAGTATGACCCACCTTTTTGCCAACAGAAATCCCCACCCGAAAATGTTTATTTTCTGTTTTATCTATTTTATAGATGACAAAAGCACGGTTTGCCACTGAATTACCAGATTTAAAAACTCGCTGAAAATCATTTTCAGTTTTAACTCGATAAGACTTTCTCAAAACGTTTCATTCCACTCTTGTACACTAAAAAAACCACTGGGATTCAGTGGTTTAAGCAGATAAGACTTTTCTACCCTTTGCACGGCGTCTAGCTAAAACCTTGCGGCCATTAGATGTACTCATCCGTTTCATAAAGCCATGAACTCGTGAACGGTGACGCTTTTTAGGTTGGTAAGTTCTCTTAGTTGTCATTAAACTACACCTCCATTTTTATATGCTAACTGCACAATTTAATATCTAGAATAGCATGATTAAAGTAAAAAACCAAGTAAAAATGCTAATTAATTTTGAACCAATTAGATAAATTTTTAAACTAACCTGAATTTGTCTGTGTAACTTTTAGGAGATTAATTTTCCACAATTTAGTAAGTCACACATTTATTACATAAGTTATCCACAGTTACCAGCATGTTGATAAAGATATTCACATCATGTGGATATAGTTCTTGAAGTTTGACTTTATCACTGCCATATCAATTTATTTTATTAACAGCTTTATCAAAAACATATTTCTCCACAGTCAAATAAGCAAAAAGATTGTTAATTATCTAAATTAATTTATCCACAGCATGTTAATTCTTAATTTCTTTTGTTCACTTGTGGAAAACATTTTGCTTAGATGGTAAAATAATTTGGGTTAAAAATTTTTGGAGGAGA